>JAZJZQ010000649.1:0-6389 GCA_040389625.1 Pseudomonadota bacterium
CAACGAGATCGGCGTGATCCAGCCGATCGACGAGATCGGCGCGCTGTGCCGCTCGCGCGGCATCATCTTCCACTGCGACGCCGCCCAGGCGACCGGCAAGGTGCTCATCGACCTGCAAAAGAGCAAGGTCGACCTGATGACCTTCACCGCCCACAAGACCTACGGCCCGAAGGGCATCGGCGCGCTGTACGTCTGCCGCAAGCCGCGCGTGCGCATCGAAGCGCAAATGCACGGCGGCGGCCACGAGCGCGGCCTGCGCTCGGGCACCCTGCCGACCCACCAGATCGTCGGCATGGGCGAGGCCTTCCGCCTGGCCAAGGTCGAGATGGACACGGAGATCGTGCGCATCAAGGCGTTGCGCGACCGCCTGGCCAACGGCCTGAAGGGCATCGAGGAAACCTACGTCAACGGCGACATGGAGCACCGCGTGCCGCACAACCTGAACGTCAGCTTCAACTACGTCGAGGGCGAGTCGCTGATCATGGCCGTCAAGGACCTGGCCGTGTCGTCCGGTTCGGCCTGCACCTCGGCCAGCCTGGAGCCGTCCTACGTGCTGCGCGCCCTGGGCCGCAGCGACGAACTGGCGCACAGCTCGATCCGCTTTACCATCGGCCGTTTCACGACCGAGGCGGACATCGACTTCGCCGTCGACCTGATGAAGTCCAAGGTCGGCAAGCTGCGCGAACTGTCGCCGCTGTGGGACATGTTCAAAGAGGGGATCGACATCAATTCGATCCAATGGGCGGCGCACTAAGCACACCAGCTGCGCGCACGAATTCAGTATATTTAGGAGTATCAAAATGGCTTACTCGGACAAAGTGTTGGACCACTACGAAAACCCCCGCAACGTGGGCGCTTTCGAAAAAGGTGATGAAACCGTCGGCACCGGCATGGTGGGTGCGCCCGCCTGCGGCGACGTGATGAAGCTGCAGATCAAGGTCGGCGCCGATGGCCTGATCGAAGATGCCAAGTTCAAGACCTATGGCTGCGGTTCGGCCATCGCATCGAGCTCGCTGGTGACCGAATGGGTCAAGGGCAAGACGCTGGACCAGGCGCTGGCCATCAAGAACACCCAGATCGCGGAAGAACTGGCGCTGCCGCCGGTGAAGATCCACTGCTCGATCCTGGCGGAAGACGCCATCAAGGCCGCCGTGCTCGATTACCAGACCAAGCACCCGGTCGCTGCGGCTTAAACTTGTTTGACGCCGGCCCCCGAATGCAATCGGGGGCCGGTAGGAGAGATGCATGGCAATCACACTGACCGAAAAAGCAGCAAAGCACATCAACCGCTACATCGAACGGCGCGGCAAGGGCGTGGGCCTGCGCTTTGGCGTGCGCACGACGGGCTGCTCGGGTTTGGCCTACAAGCTGGAATACGTGGACGAGGCGGCGCCGGAAGATGCGGTGTTCGAATCGTTCGGCGTCAAGGTCTTCGTCGATCCGAAGAGCCTGCCCTACATCGATGGCACCGAACTCGATTTCGCGCGCGAAGGCCTGAACGAGGGCTTCAAGTTCAATAACCCGAACCAGAAGGACGCGTGCGGCTGCGGCGAAAGCTTCCGCATCTGACCCAGAGTTCCATGCGCCGCGGTCTTGCGATTGATACGGCAGCAAACGGATAGACCCCAGCCATGCAAAATTATTTCGAACTGTTCCACCTGCCGCAGCAATTCGCGCTCGACCAGGGCGCGCTGGACGCCGCCTACCGTGACGTGCAGGGCCAGGTCCATCCGGATCGCTTCGTCAACGCCACCGGCGCGGAAAAGCGCGTCGCCATGCAGTGGGCCACGCGCGCCAATGAAGCCTACCAGACCCTGAAAAATCCCCAGAAGCGCGCCCAGTACCTGTGCGAGCTCAATGGCGTGGACCTGCAGACCGAGTCCAACACGGCCATGCCGATGACCTTCCTGATGCAGCAGATGGAATGGCGCGAAGCGCTGGGCGAGGCCCGCGCCGCCAAGGACCTGGGCGCGCTGGAGGCGCTGGACCTGGAACTGCGCAACGACCGCAAGGGCCGCCTGCTCGACATCGCCGTGCATCTGGATGGGGGCGACTACCACGCCGCCGCGCAGGATATCCGCGCGCTGATGTTCATCGACAAAATGAAGCACGAGATCGACCAGGTCTTCCAGCTGTTAGAGGACGTATAAACAGAGGGCGTCGCGCCCGCGGCCGACGCCGGCAGCGCAGCGCACTGCAGCTTGTTGACGACCGTCTCGACGCATACTTTCAATCAGAGCCGCAAGGCATGAAACCATAAATGGCACTTCTGCAAATTTCCGAACCTGGCATGTCGACCGCGCCGCACCAGCACCGGCTGGCGGTGGGCATCGACCTGGGCACCACCAATTCGCTGGTCGCCACCGTGCGCAACAGCATCCCCGAAGTGCTGAACGACGAAGAGGGCCGCCCGCTGCTGCCGTCCGTGGTGCGCTACCTGCCCAACGGCCACGCCAACATCGGCTACAAGGCCCAGGCCGCGCAGACCACCGACCCCAAGAACACCATCGTCTCGGTCAAGCGCTTCATGGGCCGCGGCCTGGCGGACATCGCCTACGCGGAAAACCTGCCTTACGATTTCCAGGACACGCCTGGCATGGTGCAGCTCAAGACCATCGCCGGCGTCAAGAGCCCGGTCGAGATCTCGGCCCAGATCCTGGCCACGCTGCGCCAGCGCGCGGAAGATTCGCTGGGCGACGACCTGGTGGGCGCTGTCATCACGGTGCCCGCGTATTTCGACGACGCTCAGCGCCAGGCCACCAAGGATGCGGCCCAGCTGGCCGGCCTCAACGTGCTGCGCCTGCTGAGCGAGCCGACGGCCGCCGCCATCGCCTATGGCCTCGATAACGGTTCCGAAGGCCTGTACGCCGTCTACGACCTGGGCGGCGGCACTTTCGATATCTCCATCCTCAAGCTGTCCAAGGGCGTGTTCGAGGTGCTCTCGACCGGCGGCGACTCGGCCCTGGGCGGCGACGACTTCGACCACCGCCTGTTCTGCTGGATCCACGAGCAGGAAAAGCTGGCGCCCCTGTCCGACGAGGACACGGCGGTCCTGATGGTCAAGGCGCGCGAAGCGAAGGAACTGCTGTCGAACAAGGAAGAAGTGACGGTGGACGCGGTGCTGGGCTCGGGCGAGGAAGTCCACCTGCGCATCACGGCCGCCACCTTCCACGACATCACCAAGCACCTGGTCGCCAAGACCATGAACGCGATCCGCAAGGCCCTGCGCGACGCCGGCGTGGACGCCGACGACGTGGACGGCGTGGTCATGGTGGGCGGCGCCACGCGCATGCCGCACGTGCAGCGCGCCGTGAGCGAATTCTTCCACACCATCCCGCACGCCAATATCGACCCGGACAAGGTGGTGGCGCTGGGCGCGGCCATCCAGGCCAATCTGCTGGCGGGCAACCGCGCGCCCGGCGACGACTGGCTGCTGCTGGACGTGATTCCGCTGTCGCTGGGCATAGAGACCATGGGCGGCCTGGTTGAAAAGATCATCCCCCGCAATTCGACCATCCCGTGCGCCCGCGCGCAGGAGTTCACCACCTTCAAGGACGGCCAGACGGCGTTGGCCGTGCACGTGCTGCAGGGCGAGCGCGAGCTGGTGTCGGACTGCCGCTCGCTGGCCCGCTTCGAGCTGCGCGGCATACCGCCCATGGTGGCGGGCGCGGCGCGCATCCGCATCACCTACCAGGTCGATGCCGACGGCTTGCTGTCGGTGTCGGCGCGCGAGCTGCGCTCCGGCGTGGAAGCGTCGATCAGCGTCAAGCCGGCCTATGGCCTGGGCGATGAGGACGTGGCGCGCATGCTGCAGGATTCGTACAAGTCGGCCGACGTCGACATGGTGGCGCGCGCGCTGCGCGAAGAACAGGTGGAGGCCGAGCGCATCCTGCTGGCCACCCAGTCCGCGCTGGATGAAGATGGCAACCTGCTGGACGGCGCCGAGCGCGTCGCCGTCGATGCGCTGATGCAGCAGGTGCGCGACGCCGTCGCCCAATCGATGGCCGGCACGCTGGACCACAGCGGCGTGAAGGCGGCCGTCGAGGCGCTGGCCAACGGCACCGAGGAATTCGCATCGCGCCGCATGGACCGCAGCGTGCGCAGCGCCCTGGCCGGCAAGACGCTGGACCAGGTAGTGTAACAACCATGTCCCGCCGGACGCCCGCCTGCGCGGGCCGGCCGGTGGGCTCGAACTGAACAGACAGAGGTAATTAAGTGCCACAAATCGTCATCCTGCCACACGCCAAACTGTGCCCCGAAGGCGCCGTGATCGAAGCGCCCGCCGGCAAGTCCGTGTGCGACGTCCTGCTTGAAAACGACATCCACATCGAGCACGCCTGCGAGAAATCGTGCGCCTGCACCACCTGCCACGTGCTGGTGCGTGAAGGCATCGATTCGCTCAACGAAGCGACCGAGACGGAAGAGGACATGCTGGACAAGGCCTGGGGCCTGGAAGCGGTGTCGCGCCTGTCGTGCCAGGCCATCGTGGCCGACGAAGACCTGGTCATCGAGATCCCGAAATACACCATCAACCATGCCAGCGAAGGCGGTCATTGAGACTGGAGAGCGACATGAAATGGACTGATATCTCCGCAATCGCGGAAGCACTGTACGACAAATATCCGGACACCGATCCGACCACCATCCGCTTTACCGACCTGCATAACTGGGTGGTCGACCTGGATGGCTTCGACGACGACCACACCCGTGGCGGCGAGAAGATCCTGGAAGCGATACAAGCGGCGTGGATCGATGAAGCGCGCTGACAACCGGGCGGCCAAGGCCGTGCCGCTGGCCGCCACGACCAGCACCGCCACCATGCCGGAAATCCGGGAAGGGCAGTCCGTCGCGCTGCTGCAGGAGTTGCACATCCTGACTCGCGACGGCAAGATGAACCAGGACAGCCGGCGCAAGCTCAAGCAGGTCTACCACCTGTACCAGTTCATCGAGCCGCTGCTCAAGGAACTGCAGGCCGAGCGGGGCGAGGGCGGTGCCGGCATTTCGCTGGTCGACCACGGCGCGGGCAAGTCCTACCTGGGCTTCATCCTGTATGACCTGTTCTTCAAGAACCGCAACGACGGCTCGCACATCTACGGCATCGAAACGCGCGAAGAGCTGGTGGCCCGCTCGCAGGAACTGGCGAAGAAGTTCAACTTCCCCGGCATGTCCTTCCTGCCGCTGTCGGTGGCCGAATCGACCGAGTCGAAGCTGCTGCCGGAACAGATCGACATCGTCACCGCGCTCCACGCCTGCAACACGGCGACTGACGACGCGATCCACTTCGCGCTGAAGAAGAAGGCCCGGTACATGGTGCTGGTGCCGTGCTGCCAGGCCGAAGTGGCCTCGGTACTGAAGAAGAACAAGGGCAAGGCGCTGGCCAAGTCGGCGCTGACGGAAATCTGGCGCCATCCCATCCATACGCGCGAATTCGGCAGCCAGATCACCAACGTGCTGCGCTGCCTGCAGCTGGAAGCGCATGGCTACCAGGTCAACGTGACGGAACTGGTGGGCTGGGAGCATTCGATGAAGAATGAGCTCATCATCGCCACCTACAAGAACCTGCCGCGCAGCCGTCCCACCGAGCGCCTGCAGGAAGTGCTGGAGACGCTGGGGCTGGAGGAGATGGGCAACCGTTTCTTCACCGAGCAAGTGGCGCAGGCCGGCGCGTAACGTCTATCCCCCTCGCAGGCCAAAGGCCGGCCAGTTGTACTGTCATGCCACGCTCGCCGCCCGACCAGGCCGGCGAGTACAATGGCAGTTTCCCCCGTTTTGATTGAAGCAATGACCGATACCAGCACAGACAACACCGTCCGTCTCGCCAAGCGCGTGGCGGAAATGCGCGCATGTTCGCGGCGCGAGGCCGAACAATACATCGAGGGCGGCTGGGTCAGCGTGGATGGCGTCATCGTCGAGGAGCCGGGCGCACGCGCGGCACCTGAGCAGGCTGTCGTCATTGCGCCCGATGCGACGCTGGTGGAACTGGTGCCCGTGACCCTGCTGCTGCACAAGCCGGCCGGCGTCAATGCCGGCATCGGCCGGCAGGGCGCGCCCGCGCTCAGCTGCCTGAGCGCCGACACGCTGACGGCCGACGCCCGCGGCCAGCGCTTCCTCAAGCGCCACCTGACGGGGTTGACGCTGACCAATCCGCTCGAAACGATGGCCAGCGGCCTGCTCGTGTTCACGCAGGACTTCCGCGTGGCGCGCAAGCTGGTGGACGAAGCGTCGCGCGTGGAGCAGGAATTGATCGTGGAAGTGGCCGGTCAGATCGCGGAAGACGGCCTGGCGCGGCTGAATCATGGCCTGACGTTCAATGGCAAGGCGCTGCCGCCCATCAAGGTCAGCTGGCAGAATGAAAAGCGGCTGCGCTTCGCCCTGAAAGGCGTGCAGCC
>JAZJZQ010000650.1:0-2408 GCA_040389625.1 Pseudomonadota bacterium
GCGGCCTTCAGCGATTGATAGCTGATACCGCTAATGCATGACATTATGCATACATTGCATTGGCTTTCCGTGGCCACTCTCCCTAAAGTGCGGGGGCGTGGTAGCGTCAAGCTGCTGGCCTGGCTGGCAGAAACTACTTTTCGCAAGATTAGCCGACTCATAACAATCACTATCAATCAGGAGAAGTAAGGTTATGCATAAGTGTCACTCTCGTTTTCATCCTTATCTGCAGCTGATGTTCGGCGCGCTACTGTTGGCCAGTTCGATGGCAAGCCCGCTGGCGAATGCGCAGGACGCGCAGCAAAAATTGCCTAATGTGATGATCCTGGCGACCGGCGGCACGATTGCCGGCAGTGGCGCCACCAGCACGACGACGATCGGCTATACCGCCGCCACCGTCGGCGTGGAAAAACTGATCGCGGCGGTACCGGAGCTGAAAAAAGTCGCCAATGTCAAAGGCGAGCAGGTATTCCAGATCGCCAGCGAAAGCATGACCAACGACCACTGGCTGAAGCTGGCCAAGCGCGTCAACACGCTGCTGGCGCAACCTGACGTGGATGGCATTGTCATCACGCACGGGACCGACACCATAGAAGAAACCGCCTACTTCCTCGACCTGACCGTCAAGAGCCGCAAGCCGGTGGTGGTGGTCGGCGCCATGCGTCCTTCGACCGCGATCTCGGCCGACGGCCCGATCAACCTCTACAACGCCGTCCTGCTGGCCGGCAGCAAGGAAGCGATCGGCAAAGGCGTATTGGTGGCATTGAACGACCAGATCAACGCTGCGCGCGAAGTCACCAAGAGCAACACTTCCACCACCGACACCTTCAGGTCGCCCGAACTCGGCATGCTGGGCTACATCCAGGGCAACAAGCCTTACTTCTATCGTCAGTCGACGCGCAAGAATACGGCCGACACCGAGTTCGATATCAGCAAGCTCGATGTGCTGCCTAAGGTCGACATCATCTACGGCTACGCCGATATGAATAGCGTCGCACTGGATGCCGACGTCGCCGCCGGCGCCAAGGGTATTATCCAGGCCGGCGTTGGCGATGGCAGCGTTGCCGCGCAAATGAAAGCGCCATTGGTGGCAGCGCGCAAGAAAGGCGTGATCATCGTCCGCGCCAGCCGTGTTGGCCAGGGCATTGTGGCCCGCAACGGTGAAGCCAATGACGATGAACTGGACTTCGTTGTGTCGGACACGCTGAATGCACAGAAGGCGCGCATTTTACTGATGCTGGCGCTGACCAAAACCAACAATACCAAGGACATCCAGCAGATGTTCTACGCTTATTGATACTGGCGATTTGATGTGAAAAATGGTGGATCGGCTGATGCCTGGTCCACCATTTTTTTTTGCTGTCGCTTGCTGAGGAAACCGCAGGACCACGACCGACATCGCGCTTTTTCGGCTTTGACGCGCGACACGTCGTTGCCCTTGCGCTGCTGACTGGACCGTATGTAGGCAGTGAAACGCTGCACATTGGCTCACGGAATTAATTAAATTATGGCTCCCGTATAATTACATGCTGGCCATAATCGCAATAAAGACAAGAGATTAACATCTCAACTGGGACCGAACAGCATGAACTTAACAGCACGAATTGCCGCCTTGGTATTGGCAGGCATCGCCACCGGGGCGGTCGCGGCACCAGCCGACGCCTACATCGACTGCACCATCCTGGCCGACGCGGCCGGCGGCCAGCCGCTCATCCACAACGGCCGTTGCGACCAGCGCGTCACGTCCGGTTCTACCTTCAAGATCGCCATCAGCCTGATGGGCTACGACAGCGGCATCCTGCGCGACGAACACACGCCCTCGCTGCCGTTCCAGCCCGGCTATGTGGACTGGCTGCCCGGCTGGCGCGAGGCGGCCGATCCGGCGCGCTGGATGCAGCTGTCCGTCGTCTGGTATTCCCAGCAGATCACGGCCCGGCTGGGCGCCGCCCGTTTCCAGCGTTATGTGGACAGCTTCGATTTCGGCAACCGCGACCTGTCCGGCGACCCCGGTAAAAACAATGGCCTCAGCTACGCCTGGATCAGCTCGTCGCTGAAGATTTCGCCGGACGAGCAGGTGGCCTTCCTGGGCAAGGTGGTGAACCGCAAGCTGCCCGTCGCGGCCAAGGCCTACGACATGACGGCCCGCATCCTCAAGCTGCAGACCCTGCCCAGTGGGTGGGAAATCTACGGCAAGACGGGCAGCGGCTCGCCCGTGCTGCCCAACGGCGACGACGATGATGAGCACCAGTACGGCTGGTTCGTCGGCTGGGCCAGCAAGGGCCAGCGCACCATCGTCTTCGCCCGCCTGCTGCAGAACCAGCACAAGGAAGCGGGCCTGGCCGGCCCACGCGTCAGGGACGCATTCCTGCGCGAGTTGCCGGCCAGGCTGGAATCGCTGTAGCCTTCGC
>JAZJZQ010000651.1:0-1568 GCA_040389625.1 Pseudomonadota bacterium
CAGAACATCAAGATCTACCGCGACTTCCAGTTCGGCAAGCTGATGCAACTGGTGATGACGGACGAACGCCTGTACCGTGCCGACCACGTCATTCCGGAAGCGGCCATCAACCCGGCCACCGGCGCGGCCGTGGGCAGCATCGGCGCCCGCTACCTGGTGCCGCAGGACGTGTTCAACAGCGTGGAAGCGCAGAAAATGGCCGGCGGCACCCAGATCGGCCTCGATCCGCTGGCCGTGGTCGGCATGCTGGGCACCACCCAGCGCCAGTGGTGGATGGACAAGATGAAGTCGTCCACCGCGACCTGGAAGCTGTGGGGCAATGAAGTGTCGCTGCTGCGCATGGGCCTGAACGGCGTGGACGCCATCGCGGCCCTGCTGGCCCTGAACGCGATCCCGACCCTGGCTTCGGCCATCGGCTCGACGGCCACCGCCGTGGGCGGCAACGTGCCAGTGGCCGCCGCCATCGTGGCCGCCTCGACGGCCGGCGCCAGCGCCGCGACCGCCCAGGCCGCTGCCATGGCCATCGCCGGTGCCGGCAGCAGTGCCGCCGCACAGGGTGCCGCCGCCGTCGGCGCCGGCTTGACGACGGCCCAGGCCGGCATCACCGTGGCCGCCTATGACGCTGCCGTGGCTGCCGCGCCGGCCGGTGCCGCCGCCCAGGCTGGCGCTGCCGCGCAAGTGATCGCCTTCGGCTGGATCAAGCCCGACATCCAGGCCAACAAGGCCGATTCCGTGTTCGTGGCCGCCTCCGGCAAGAAAGCCGCGCTGGCCCCGTTCTTCACCCGCTTCCTGGTCAACTGCGACCAGTGGGACGGCTACAACAGCGAGCGCAAGGCGCTGATGGCCCACCTGAAGAGCAACAACGTGAGCAACGTGGTGGCGCTGACGGGCGACATCCACGCCTTCTTCGCCGGCACCGTCAGCGACGACTATGACGCAGCCAACGGCGGCACGCCGGTGATGGTGGACCTGGTCACGGCCGGCATCAGCTCCGACTCCTTCTTCACCTACCTGAAGACGGCTGCGGCGGCGCTGGGCGACATCAGCACCCTGGTGAGCTACCCGGTTGCCATCCCCGTGCCGGGTGTGGGCACGCTGAGCCTGGACTTCGACCTGCTGGACTACACCATGGGCAAGGCAGCGCCGACGGTCGACAGCATGCTGGAACAGCTGCGCGTGCAACTGCGCGGCGCGCTGGCGGCCAAAGGCTTGCCGGAAGTGCAACTGGATCCGACGGTCGCCGCCGTGCTGGCCGGCCTGAAGGCCAGCAGCGCCTTCAGCGTCAACCTGCTGGCGCTGGCGCAGCAACTGTCCGCGCTGGGCAACAACCCATGGCTCAAGCATGTCAACACGGACGCCCAGGGCTACACCGTGGTCACCCTGACCCCGGGCAAGCTGACGGCGCAGTTCAAGCAAGCGAACAAGCTGGTGGGCAGCAACGCCCCAGGCACCGTGGTCGCGCGCATCACCACGGCCACCGTCACGGCCGGTAGCGCCGCCGTCGCCATCAGCTAAGCGATCGCGACAGCGCAACCAAAGCGGGCCCGGCTGTTATGCAGCCGGGCCCG
>JAZJZQ010000652.1:0-10074 GCA_040389625.1 Pseudomonadota bacterium
CTGCAGGCGATGAACACCGGCCACGACGGCTCGCTCACCACCCTGCACGCCAACAATCCGCGCGACGCCTTGTCCCGCCTGGAAACCATGGTGCTGATGGCCGGCATGGAGTTGCCGTTATCGGCCATCCGCGACCAGGTGGCCGCCGCCATCCAGATCATCGTGCAGCAGACCCGCTTCGCCTGCGGCACCCGCATGGTCACCAGCATCACCGAGATAACGGGCATGGAAAGCGGGAAATTCCAGATGCAGGAGCTGTTCCGCTTCGTCAACCAGGGCTATGCCGGCGTGGCGGACGGGGCCAAGGTGCAAGGCTACTTCAGCGGCTGCGACATGGTGCCCAGCTTCTATGAATCCCTGCGCGGCGCCGGAACGGCGCTGGACATGAGCATCTTCAAGCGCGGAGAACAGCCATGAGCGCCTCCCACATGCTGCTCGCCGTCACCGTCGTCGCGGCCCTGGCGGCGGCCATCCTGGCGTGGCTGGTGATCGATATCGGCATCGGCACCATGGCCCGCTATCGTGCCGCTTTCACGGAGCGCACCCGCTTCCAGGCGCGCGAATTTTTCCTCTTCGTCGACCCGGCCAGGATATTCATGGCGCACGCCGCCATGATGACGCTGGGCGCGATCGTCGCCGGACTGGCCAGCGGCAGCGTGCTGGTTGCCGCCATCATCTGCGTCGGCCTGGCCCTGCTGCCGCGCCTGCTCTACGCCCGGCTGCGCCAACGCAGGTTGCGCAAGTTCGAGGAACAGTTGCCCGATGCCCTGATGATGGTCGCCGGCGCCTTGCGCGCGGGCCTGAGCCTGAACATGGCCATCGCGCAGTTGGTCGTCGAAGCGCCGGCGCCGCTGGGCCAGGAATTCACCCTGATGCTGCGCGAACAACGCCTGGGCGTGACGCTGGAGCAAAGCCTGAACGGCCTGGTGCGCCGCATCCCCACCCAGACCACGATACTGGTGGTGTCCGCCATGCGCATCGCCACGGAAACCGGCGGCGGCCTGGCGGAAATGCTGGAGCGCACCGCCAACACCGTGCGCAGCCGGCTGCAAATCGAAGGCAAGATACGGGCATTGACGGCGCAGGGGAAATTGCAGGCGTGGATAGTGGGCCTGCTGCCGCTGTCGCTGATGCTGGTGCTCGACCACATGGAAGCGGACGCGATGAGCCAGCTGTGGCACACGCGCATGGGCTGGGGCGCGCTGGCCGTGATCGCCACGCTCGAATGCCTGGGCATCCATGTCATCCGGCGCATCGTCGCCATCGACGTCTAGGGTGTCGCCATGTCGTCCGCACGCATCGAACTCATTATCGCCGCCTTGGCCATGCTGTCGGGCCTGGCGGTGGCGCTGCTCGCCGCCCTGGTCGCCCGCGCCGTCGCCGCCATTCCGGCCGAGGATCGCAGCTACAAGGACGCGCCACCGCTGGCATTCCGGCTGTTCTGGTGGCCCATCCACTGGGGCGGCCATGCGTTGCGCCCGTTCGTCTCAAGGGCGCCGACCGCCGCGCTGCCGGTGCGGCTGCGCAAGGCTGGGCTGGAATACAGCATCAGCCCGTCCCAGTTCGTCGCGGCCCGCCTGCTTTGCGCGCTGGCCGTCGCGGCCTTCTCATGCTGGGTGCTCAGCGCCCTGGGGCAGGCCAGCGCGGCTGGCGGGGTTAGCGCTGCCCACTTGGCGGAGGCGGGCATCGCGGGCGCCTTGTCCGGCTGGGCTTATGTCGGCATCTGGCTGCGCGACCGCATGGCCCGGCACAAGAGCGAGCTGCACAAGTCGCTGCCGTTCTACCTCGACCTGATCACCTTGTGCGTGGAGGCCGGACTCAACCTCCAGGGCGCCCTCAACCAGGCGGCGCTCAAGGGGCCAAAAGGCACACTGTGCGAAGAAATCAAACGTGTGCTGCGCGACGTTCGCAACGGCAAGGCGCGGGCCGACGCGTTGCGCACCATGGGCGAACGGGTCCAGGAACCGGCCGTGACCAATTTCATCACGGCGATGATACAGGCCGAGCGCATGGGCATGAATTTGGGCCCCGTTTTGCGGGCGCAGGCCGACCAGCGGCGTTCCGAACGCTTCCTGCGCGCCGAGAAGCTGGCGATGGAGGCGCCCGTCAAGCTGCTGTTCCCGCTGATCGCCTTCATTTTCCCCTGCACTTTCATTGTCCTGTTCTTCCCCATCGTCATCCAGTTCATGCATTCGGGACTATAAGGAACCGCGCCATGACCACGCACGACAGCGCCACCCTGTACACGGCCAGCGGCGCGCATCGGCTGAACCTGCGGCTCGCCGACAGTTTCCTGTCGCGCTTTCGCGGGCTGATGCTGGCCGGTCCGCTGCATAGCGACCAGGGCTTGCTCATCACCCGTTGCCCCAGCGTCCATGGCGCCTTTCTGCGCCATCCCATCGACGTGATGTACCTGGACCGCCACGGCGTCGTCACCCAGTGCGTCACATTGCGCCCCTGGCGCGCGAGCATCAGCGGCATCGCCAGGAACGCCGAAGGCAAGCGGTACGCGCGCGCCAGCCATGCGCTGGAATTGGCGGCCGGCGCGATAGCGGCGCTGAGCATCCGCCCCGGCGACCGGCTGGACCACCCGCACCTGAACCAGACGGCAGCGTCGCCCCCGCAACGGAATCCGAACGCTACGCAACGCGGCTCCGCGATGGTCGAGTTCACCGTCGTCGGCCCCGTCATCACCCTGCTGGGGCTGTCAGTACTGCAATATGGCATGTTGTTCGCGGCCAAGAATCAAATCAACTATGCCGGCTTCATGGCGGCGCGCGAGGGCGCCACTGCCAACGCCAACCTGGACAGCGTCTATGCGGCCTACGTGCGCGCGCTGGTTCCCATGTATGGCGGCGGCCAGACGCCCGGCGAGCTGGCCAACTCGCTGGCCAAGGCGGCCGCGGATATCGGCCCCAACGGCGCCGGCAACGTCAACATCGAACTGCTCAATCCAACCAGGGAGAGCTTCGACGACTGGAACGACGCGGTCAGGCAGATCGCGCTGCATACCGGGAGCCGACGCGTTATCCCCAATGGCGGACAGGCATTCAAGAACCAGACGGTCGGCGCAACTTCCGGCCAAACCATCCAGGACGCCAACCTCATCAAATTGCGCATCACGCAGGGCTACCTGCCCAAGGTGCCGCTGGTAAAGAACCTGTACGGGACCTACCTGAAATGGCTGGACCCGCACACCGACGCCTTCCATACCAAGCTGCTCGCCGATGGCCGCATTCCCGTCGTTACCCACGTCACCCTGCACATGCAGTCCGATGCCATCGAACCGGGCGCGCCCGTTTCCACGCCCGGCGCGGGCAACGGCGGCACGCCGACCAACCCCGCCGTTCCGCCCACTGCGCCCGATCCGCCGCCTGACTGCAACAACCTAAGTTGCACCGACCCGACGCCGGTGCCGGCGCCGCCGCCGTCACCGCCCTGCAACCCGATCACCGATCCGGCGCACTGCATGCCGGACCCATGCGCTTCAATATGCTGCGCACCAAAATGAGGTTCCAAATGAGGACGCCATTCCACCACGACACATTGGACATCCCGTTCGGGTCATGGCATCAGCAATGGTGGCGGACCTGGATGGGCCGCCTGTCCGGCACGGTTCTGGTCGCCAGTTGCCTGCTGCTCTCGGGCGCCGCCCGCGCCGACGGCTGCGGCCCCTCGCCGGGTGGCCCGCCGACCTCCTGCGGCGCCAGCTCCCCTGCCAGCCTCGGCGCCAGCGGCGGCCCCGGGGCGGGAGCGGGCAACCCCATCAACGTCATCACCGGCAACAAATACCAGCGCGAGGAGGACATGCCCGCCCTGCCCGGCGTGCTGGGCCTGGAAATCGTGCGGCACTACAACAGCGCCTACATCAAGCCCAACTCGCCCAACGGCCCCATGGGGCGCGAATGGAAGCTGTCCTACGAGACGGAACTGTTCGACAAGTTCGGCCGCATCCAGATCCTCCAGGCCGACGGCACCCGCATCATCTTCGACCGCGACCCGAACCACCCCAATCTGTGCAGCAACCGGCTGCCCGCCAACGGCCGCGTGACCCTGACGCAGCGCGCCGACGGCATGACGGACTACATCTGGCGCTGGCCCGACGGACGCCGCCTGAATTTCAACCGCTGGGGCAAGCTCGTCAGCATCGTCGCGCCCAGCGGCGAAGCGGTCAGCCTCCAATATGACCCCGGCAACGCGCTGGCGGCAGTGACCGACCCGCAGGGCCGCAGCCTGCACCTGGGTTACCTCGACCGGGCGACGGCCCGGGCGGGCGACCGCTTCCGCGGCGTGCAGTACATCGACAGCCCGGTGGGTCGCTACACCTATGAATATGGCAGCGCCGTGCCCAAGGGCAGTATCCTGTTCGACACCCGCATCCTGTGGGCCAACCTGGTCCGTGTCCGCCTGCCGACCACCTACGAGCCCGAGCGCAAGGCCCACCCGCTCACCGACCGCGGCACCACGACCAGCGCCGTCAGCCGCCTCTACCATCACGAGGATCCGCGCTTCCCCTGGCTGCTGACGGGCATCAGCATCGAGACCATCGGGGCGGACGGCAAACGCACCACCGCCCGCTACGCCACCTATGGCTACGACGCCAACGGCCTGGCCAACCTCAGCACGCACGCCGAGCACGTCGACCAGGTCACGCTGGCCATGGGCGAAGGCGGCAGAACCGTGCTGACCAACAGCCTTGGCCAACAGACCGTCTACCGCCACGCCTTCATCGGCGGCGAGCGGCGCCTGCTGGAAGTGCACGGCGCCGGCTGCGCCACCTGCGGCGAAACCAATGTGCGCTATGGCTACGACCAGCTGGGGCAACTGGTGGAGACGACCAGGCTGACGGAAAATGGTGAACCGTTCAGCGCCACCCGGCGCGCGCTCGACAAGCTTGGGCGCGTGGTCACGGTTAGCACGGTCGACTATCGGAACGGCAAGCCCGAACCCGCGCAATGGCGCGCGCGCATGGAATATCAGGGCGACGGAAGCGCACCTGTCCTCATCGCCCGGCCCAGCGTGGTGCCTGGCAAAGAGCTGCAAACGCGCATCGCCTACAACCTCGTCGGCCAGCCCCTGAGCGTGACCGAAACCGGCTGGATACCCACCTACGACGGCAAGCAGGCCGCGGGACAGATAACGCGCACCACCACTTACCAGTACGCCACCATCAACGGCCGCAGCCTGCTCACACGCATTGATGGCCCGCTCCCCAACGGAAAAACCAACAGCCCGCTCGACTCGGACGTCACCGTCCTCGAATACGACCATCGTTCGAACGAGGAGGTGGCAAACAAGACCGTGGCCAAGCCTGGGAAACTGGAGCAATACGACGAACATGAGAAACGCGATGGGTTGCTGACCCGCATCATCGCTCCCGGCAACATCGTCACCGAGGTGCTGGCGCGCGACGAGGCCCTGCGCCCCGCCAGGCTGCGGATGGCCGATGGCGACCTGGTGCAGCTCGCCACCGTCCACAACAACTGGCGCGGCGCTCCCGACGATATCGAACTGACAGCTGGCGCCATGCGCCGCCACCTGCACTACGATTACGACGCCGCTGGCCATATCCAGGCGGTGACGCGGCCGGGCGAGCTGCGCAGCGCCTTCGAATACGACCAGGCCGGCCGCGTCAGCCGTGTCATCCTGCCGGACGGCAGCGGCATCGCGATTGGCCATGATATGGAGGATCGCACGGCCAGCGTCGCCCGTTTTGACGACATGGCACCGTCATCGAGCGTGCTGTCGACCACCCGCTTCGACTATGACCGACAGGCCGACAAACCTGGCAAACTGACAGGAATGGCCGACTCGCTGGGTCTACTCAACAGCTACCGTTACAACGACATCGGCCAAGTCATCGCCATCGCCAACGCACTCGGCACGCGCGCCGCGTTCGAGTATGACGCCGACGGACGGCTCGCCAGCCGCACCGACGCCGCCGGCAGCCCCGACGCCGCCACGCTGCGCCTGATCTACGACAACGCCGGCCAAGCCACCCGCATCAGCGCCCCCAACAACGTGACCACATTGCGCCGCTTTGATGACTTCGGGCGCAAGGTGTTTGAGGCGGATCCGGACCGCGGCGTCACGCTGTTCCAATACGATGCGGCCGGCCGCCCGCTGGTGCGTATCGACGAGACGCAATCGGCCACGCGCTACAGTTACGACCACGCCGGCCGGCTGCTCGCCGTGGGCAAGGACAAGGTCGCGAACCTACTGCAATACCGGTATCGCGGCAGCCGGCTGGTCAACATGGTCGGCACTCCCGACGGCAAACCCGAGCATGCGACCGAGAAGGTCGATTACCAGTACGACGCGCTGGGCCAGTTGATACGGGAATCGCGCTGGCTCGCCGGGCCCGAGCCGACTGGCGCAGTGCGCGCCAGCACGACGGGCCTGCTGTTCGTTACCAGCAATGAGTACGACGAAGCCGGACGACTGGTGCATCAAATCCTGCCGGACGGGCACAGCCTGCGCTATCGCTTTACGCCCGGTAGCGGCAAGGCGCCGGAAGCGGAACCGCACCACCGGTCCGGCCAGCTCGAAGCCATCCTATTCGACGACCATATCGTCGTGGCCGACATCGAACACACGCTCGCCGGTGGCCTGACGGGCTACACGCTGGGCAACGGCGCGCACCAGCAAATCCAGCTGGACCAGCGGAGACGCATCGCACAACTGCACACGCTCTCCAACGCCACCGGGGCGCACGCGGCGTGGTGGCATCGCGTCACGGCGTGGTTCTCCGCCAGCCCATATGACGGCACGTCCCCGCTGTACCGCCAGGCCAATCGTTACGACGAAGCCGGCCGGCTGGTGCGGATTGAACGGCAGTTGCCCGCGCCCGACGGTCGCACGCCGCCAATGACGCGCAGTGAAAACTATGGTTACGACAGGATGGATCGGCTCACCGGCGTCGTCCCCAGCGATGGAGCGCATACGTACTTCCGCTACGACCAGGCGGGCAATCGCATCGCCGAATCGGGCACGCCGACGCAAACGGCGATACCAACGGCCCTGGCGGGCGGTGCCGATAGCCGCGGGTTCAGTTACGCGCAGGGCAGCAACTGGCTCATAGCCGCAATGCAGCCGGCCGGCAGCGGCACGGCGGCGCCATCCTTGCGCGGCGCCTGGCTCTACCACCCGACCGGCCTGCCGCTGGCGCAATTGCAGTGGCTTGCCAACGGCAACGCGGCGCACCGGCGCACCGTCTACAACAGCGACAAACGCCCGGTGGCCGTCTACGACAACGACCAGCTGGTGGCCCGCTATCACTACAACAGTTTCGGCGAGCGCGTCGCGAAGACGGTCTATCCGGCGCGACCGGTGCTCACCCCGGTCGCCCTCCGTGCCGGTTCGGCGCAGGGCGAAACCACCTACACACTGTATCGCGACCAGCGCCTGGCGGCCGAGGCGGACGGCCGGGGACGCATCACCGCTCACTATGTCTACCTGTACGGCAAACCGGTGGCCAAGATTGAGATGACGGAAGACACGAGCGTCTTGCACCGCCTGTTGACAAAAGTAATGGTGCGCAGCGAAGACAGTGCCCACGACAGCGTGGCGCAAATCTACGCCATCGTCACCGACCATCTGGGCACGCCGCAGGAAGTGCTGGATGAACGCCAGCGGCCGGTGTGGCAAGCCGTCACGGCCGCGTTCGGCCAGGCGCGGGTGGTGTACGCAGCTGCCG
This sequence comes from Pseudomonadota bacterium, assembly GCA_040389625.1. Taxonomy (GTDB): domain Bacteria; phylum Pseudomonadota; class Gammaproteobacteria; order Burkholderiales; family Burkholderiaceae_D; genus Rugamonas. The sequence continues at coordinate 7,697 of JAZJZQ010000652.1, forward strand.
GCGCCAATGGCAAACCATTTCAGATGAACCTGCGCCTGCCCGGCCAGGTCTACGATGCGGAAGCCGGCCTGCACTACAACTACCTGCGCGATTACGATCCCGCTTTGGGCCGCTACCTGGCGCCAGACCCGCTGGGACTGGGTGGCGGAACGAATCCATATGCCTACGTCTCGAACAATCCGCTGACCAACATCGACCCGCTCGGTCTGTACCAAATTGACGTGCACTATTACATGACGTTCTTCCTGGCCATCACCGCCGGCGTGGACAAGGACACTGCACGTTTGATTGCGTTGGCTACTCAGTACATTGACGAAAATCCAGTGACAGAACCCATGTTGCCCAATGGTCTGCATCCAGGCAGTCTGCGCGTAAATCAACCTGCACTGGAGCGTTACCATTTCGTGGAAGATGGTTACGATACGCCGCGAACCACCGCCGAGAGTGCATACCATATTTTGGTTGGGGGGGACTTACAGAGCTATATAGACCGTCGTGTCATTAATCCAGGAAGTCCACAACTCCAACGACTACTTGATGCATCGAATTTCGCCAAAACCGACCCCAACGCGAACTGTTATTCCCGCCCGCAGCTCTTCGGAGAATATCTCCATGCATTTGAAGATACTTTTGCGCATCGAGACTGGGACAACAACCCTTACACTGCAACCACGTTCGGCCTTGGCACGGGCCATTTAACCGGTGGGGAAAATCCGGACTTTACCTACAATCATCGGTCAAAGACCATTGTCGGTACGGGGGCATGGGACAACAATGAGTCACGTACGCTGGAGATGGAAAAAGAAGTCTTTGCGAAATTGAAGGCATTCAGTAATCCGACCAATCATCAAGAAACTTCCGTGGATACGATTGCATACACCTTGAAGACATTCAATGCCATGCATGCGGACTTCAGCGCGGGGAATCTAAGGCCAAAAATTGCAATTTTGAACGATGCACTGAAGTACCTTGGCTATATCGGAATTAACATTACTTATGAGACAGGATCTGATGCGTATTCCCGTAAGGTCGCTGAAAAAAATCGCGGAGACTCACTAAACGGACTAAACCCTGCGGACTATATCGGTACCATCCTGCCCCGAGGAACCGCCCCACTGCCGGAGAAGAAATGATGAGCGGCATCTATCGAAAATTCCGTTCAATGCGCCCCCAAGTCCATCTACTCATCGTGGCGCTCCTTATTCTGACTTGGATGTTCTGGCAGATGACTGATGGCCCCCCGGTCCTGCACCCGCCGTACTTGATGACCAATTCTATTCAGTCCTGCGACGAGGTGCGACCGGAGTTCGGGCCCTATCAGGAAGCAGCAATCGATACGCCGGGGCAGCACTGCATAGCGATCGATTTTTGGCAGCAGCGCCTGTCAGACTTCGCAGGACATAGCGGCCCAACTCCGGACCATGACATGCTCGCTGTTATGGCGGACAATGTAACGGTCGACATGGCCAATCATATGTTGCACAGCGATGGACACTCCAGCGGCATTGTTGCTGTTCGCATCGATCGAGGCGAAAGGCCCGTACCGAAGAATATTGTTATCAGGAATGGAGTTCTCGACCTCCGGGGACTCGGCACGGCAATAAAAGTGTTAGATAACTGGCCTATGGATGATATTAACACCCCCGCCCCGAAAGACTTTCCTGGCTTTAAAAAATCTGGTGTCTTACTCGAAAATTTGCTCATTAAAACTGATAACGTCGGAGTAATGTTGGAAGGCGACGGCAATGTCATTCGCAACTGCGTTATCGAAAGCGGCGGCGATAGCGCTGTCATGATGGCGGGGCCCAATGGAAAAATACTCAACAATAGAATTGTCCTTGTCGAGCCAATAGTTCCGACCTGGCTTAAATATCGTGGTTACATTGACCAACTCATCAATTTGCGTGAATTTCGCAAGATGCCACGCGCAGCGATAGCCCTGCATCAGGCCACTGGTACTGTAATTCGCGGCAACCGAATCGAAGTCAAGGGGAAATCCGAAACAAGGCACAACATCTACCTTACCGATGCCAGCATCGGGGTAAAAATCGAGGACAACACAATTATCGGCGCGGAAGACCCTGTCACCTTGAGGAAAGGAAGCACTGCCGATTTAAAAAACAACATTTACGAGCAAAGGCGCCCGTGGTGGAAGTTTTAGAGGCAGTCCTGCTGTCAGAACGAGGTCCTGCGCTGTCCGGCGTTAGCCAACAACCGAACCTTGCTCTCTCAACAAAGCGGCCTCACTCAGCCGTAACGCACCTGCTCCAGCCACTCCAGCAACGGTATGGTGGCCGGCAACAGCGGCTCCACTCCCACCGTGCCCTGCCAGGCGAAGGCCTGGCCTTCCAGCCCTTGCGGCTCGCCTTCCCAGTCGC
>JAZJZQ010000653.1:0-1749 GCA_040389625.1 Pseudomonadota bacterium
CTGGTTGATCAGGCATTTCTTCGATTCGTGCACGAATTCGATCGGGTCTTCGATGGTGAGGATGTGGCCGTACTCGTTCTCGTTGACGTGGTTGACCATGGCCGCCAGCGTGGTCGACTTGCCCGAGCCGGTGGGGCCCGTCACCAGCACCAGGCCGCGCGGCTTGAGCGACAGTTCGGCGAAGATCTTGGGGCAGTTCAATTCTTCCAGGCTGAGGATCTTGGACGGAATGGTGCGCAGCACGGCCGAGGCGCCCCGCTCCTGGTTGTAGGCGTTGACGCGGAAGCGGGCCAGGCCGGGAATGGCGAACGAGAAGTCCACTTCCAGCATTTCTTCGTAGGCCTTGCGCTGGCCATCGTTCATGATGTCATAGATCATGCCGTGCACGTCCTTGTGCTCGAGCGGCGGCAGGTTGATGCGCCGCACGTCGCCGTGCACCCGTATCATGGGCGGCAAACCGGCCGACAGGTGCAAGTCCGAGGCCTTGTTCTTGACGGAGAATGCCAGCAGTTCTGAAATGTCCATTTATAATCCCTGTGCCTGTTGTCGGGCGCGCGCGCCGGGTCGGCTTACCGGCGCGGCGAATGTGTCGGGCTGAATTCTTTTCAGCCGCGTCAGCCCATCGTCTGTTTATTGTCCGCTTACCACCATCTGCTCATTGATTATGTCCACAATCGCCCAGAACTTGCAAGCCATCGCCGGCACAATTGTTGCCGCATTACAAGAAAGTGGCCACCAGCCCGGCGCGGTCCAGCTGCTGGCCGTGTCCAAGACGTTCGGCCCGGAGGCGGTGCTGGAAGCGGTGCGGGCCGGCCAGCTGGCCTTTGGCGAGAACTACCTGCAGGAGGCGCTCGACAAGATGGCGGCCGTGGCCGCCGGCGCGCCCGGCACGGCCCTGGCCTGGCACTTCATCGGCCCCATCCAGAGCAACAAGACGCGGCCCATCGCCGAGCATTTCGACTGGGTGCACACGGTGGACCGGCTCAAGATCGCCCAGCGCTTGTCGGAACAGCGTCCGGCGCAGCTGGCGCCGCTCAACATCTGCCTGCAAGTGAACATCAGCGGCGAGGCCAGCAAGAGCGGCGTGGCGCCGGACGAAGTAGCCGAACTGGCCCGCCAAGTGATCGCGCTGCCCCGGCTGCGGCTGCGGGGCCTGATGGCGATCCCGGAGCCGGCCGAAGGTTACGAGCAGCAACGGGCCCCGTTCGCCCGCCTGCGCGCGCTGTACGAGCAGCTGCGGGCCGAAGGCGTGGCGCTCGACACGCTGTCGATGGGCATGTCGGCCGACCTGAAGGCGGCCATTGTCGAAGGGGCCACCATCGTGCGCGTGGGCAGCGCCATTTTCGGATCACGCAACTACCACTAAAACGAGAGAGCGAACATGAAGATAGCATTTATCGGCGGCGGCAACATGGCATCGGCCCTGATCGCGGGCCTGGCGGGCAAGCTGACGGCGGGCCCCAACATCCACGTGGTCGACCCCAACGGCGCCGCGCTGGACAAGCTGCAGGCCCAGTTCGGCGTGACGACGGCCGCCGCGGCTGACGGCGCGCTGGCCGGACGCGACGTGATCGTGCTGGCCGTCAAGCCGCAAAGCATGCGCGAAGTGGCGGCCCAGCTGCTGCCGCTGCTGGACAAGGATGCGCCGCCACTGGTGCTGTCGATCGCGGCCGGCATCCGCGCCGCCGACCTGTCGCGCTGGCTGGGCGGCTACGGCGCCATCGTGCGCTGCATGCCGAACACGCCGGC
>JAZJZQ010000654.1:0-12462 GCA_040389625.1 Pseudomonadota bacterium
ACGGCGCCGAAGCCCAGCTTGGTGAACAGGTTGGTGTAGATGGGCAAGGTCAGCACCGGATCGACGATATCCTTGGGCACGCTGGCGAAATTGGCCACCACCCCGCCCAGGTACTGGGAAATGCCGACGGCGACGAAATAGGCGCCCATCATGAAGCCGCCCATGCGCGCCGGCACGTAACGCGCCATCACGGCCAGGCCCAGCCCGCCCACCAGCAGTTCGCCCAGCGAATAGAAGCCGTAGCCGGCGATCATGACCCAGGCCGACGCCTTGCCGCCCACGGCGAACTGGCCGGCCACGCCGTAGATGAAGAAGCCGATGGCGACGATGGAAAAGCCCAGCGCGAACTTGCCGGCGATCGACAAATCCTTGCCGCTGCGTCCGGCCTTGGCGTAGGCCCAGGCCAGCACGGGGCTCAGCAGCATGATCCAGATCGGATTGAGGGCCTGGAACTGGCCCGGCGCCCAGGTCCACAAATGCGTGCCCAGCAGCTGGAAGTCGCCATTGACGTTACGCAGCGCGAACAGCGACAGCGAGGTCGACATCTGTTGATAAAAAATAAAGAAGAACACGGTCTGCATCATCAGCACCAGGGCCGCGATCAGGCCGGCCCGTTCGCTCACCTCGCTCTTGCGGATCAGGTAGACGAAGATGCCCAGCACGACAAAGCCGGCCACATAGACGAAGGCCCGCGCCACGCTCTGGTATTGCAGGATGACGGCCGCGCAGACGATGGCCACCACGCCCCCGCCCAGCACCATCAGCAGGCGCCGTATATCGAGCGGCAACTCATCGGGCCGGGAACCGACCCGGTCCAGCGTCTGGCGCATGGACAGCACCGTGAACAGGCCCACCACCAGGCCCACGCTGCACACGGCGAACGCCATGTGCCAGCCCAGGCCATTGCCGTAGTGCTCGTTGACATAGTCCTTGACCCACGGCGTGGCCAGCATGGACACGGTGGAGCCGACATTGACGGACATGTAATAGAGCGTGAAGGCGCTGTCGATCTTGGAATCGTCGCCCTCATAGATCTTGCGCACCAGGTTGGCCGTGTTGGGCTTGAACAGGCCGTTGCCGACCACGATCACGCCCAGCGCAGAAAAGATCTGCCACGTGTTTTCACTCGGGATGGCCATCAGGCCATAGCCTATGCTCAGGATCAGGGCGCCCAGCATCATGCAGCGCTTGGTGCCCAGCACCTTGTCGCCGACCCAGCCGCCAATCGCGGGCGAGACGTAGACCAGGGCGGAAAAGGCACTCCACACCAGGTTGGCGCGGCTGTCGTCAAAGCCCAGGCGCTGCACCATGAAGTAGACGATCAGCGCCTGCATGCCGTAATAGCCGAAGCGCTCCCACAGTTCGATCAGCGCGATCGTCGCAAACGAGCGCGTCTGCGTATAGGTTGGGACGGGGGTAGTCATGGGTCTCCAGTGTCTTTTTCTTAAGCGTTTATTAAGTGGCATACGGTGTGCCGCCGGCGCATGCTACGCCACTCCGGGACAACTGGCAATTTCAGGAATGTAACGCTCTTTGTACGCCATGCCGGCCGCCATCGCGCCGGAGCCGGGCGGCCCCGGTGCCCACGGCGCGCCCGCCCCTAGCCGCGCAGCCGGGCCGGTGGCGCCGCGCCGTCATCGGCCAGCAGCACCCGATTGCGCCCGCCATGCTTGGCCTGGTACAGGGCCGTATCGGCCAGGCGCAACAGCGCATCCGTGTCGCCCGCGGCGGGCCCTTCCGCGACGGCCACGCCGACGCTGATGGTGACGGTGGCGGCCGGCGCCGCCTCGTGCGCGATGGCCAAATGCTCGATGGCGGCCCGCAGTGTCTCACCCACCTGCATGGCCTCGGTCGCGCCGGCGTTGGCCAGCACGATGGCGAATTCCTCGCCGCCATAACGGGCCACCAGGTCGCTGGCGCGGCGCGCCCCGTTGCGCAGCGCCTGCGCCACCCGGATCAGGCAATCGTCGCCGCGCTGGTGGCCGTAGCGGTCGTTGTAGCTCTTGAAGTAGTCGACGTCGATCATGACCACGGCCAGCGGTTGGCCGGCGCGGCGGGCGCGGGCCCATTCGTTGCGCAGCACTTCGTCGAAATGGCGGCGGTTGGCCAGCCCCGTCAGGCCGTCCGTGGCCGACAGCGCCACCAGCCGGGCGTTGGCCTCTTCCAGCTGGGCCGTGCGCTCGGCCACCCGCTGCTCCAGGCTGTCGTACAGCCGGGCATGCGCGATCGAGGCGATGGCCTGGGCGCACAGGATGCGCAGGAATTCCACCCGCGCCGCCGTGAACGTGCCTTCGGCCAGCCGGTTCTCCAGGTAGAGGATGCCGTCGAGCCGGCCGGCCTGCCGGATCGGCAGGCACATGACGGAACGCGGCCCCGGTTGCCGCCCGTAGGGATCGGCGCCAAAACGGGCCGAGCCGGCCAGGTTGTCCTCGATGACTTCGACCCCGGTCCGCATCACGTAGCGCAGCATCGACAGCGGGAACTGGGGATCGCTGGCCGCATCGAAGTCTACCGGCCGCGCCTGCAGCACGGCCGTCACGCCGTCCACCGCTTCCGCCTCCAGCTGCCAGGCATCGTGCTCGAGCAGCAGCAGCCGCGCCACCTGGGCGCCGGAATTCTCGCACACGATGGCGATCAGGCGCCGCAGCACATTGCCCAGGCCGATCTCGTGCGACAGGGCCTGGGCCGCCTTGAGCAACGTCATCAGATCCAGTTCCGCATTGGCGCCGCCCCGGGCGCGCGTGCTCCAGCCCGGCATGGATGGGGCGCGCGCGGCCGTCCCGGCCACGGCCGGCGTGGCCAGCATGGCGCCATGCCGGACGTTCAGCTCGCTGGCCTTGCCGTCCGCGCCCCACTGCCGGTAGCGCGCCAGCGCGTCGCCCAGGTAGACGGCCGCCACCCGGGGCTGGCCCTGCTCCAGCCAGCATTCGCCGCACAATTCGTTGCCCAGCGCCTGCAGCGGCACGCAGCCGGCCGCCGCATCCATGCCGCGCTGGTAATACTGGGTGGCCAGCGCCAGATCCTGTTCGCTGCGGGCCAGTTCGGCCAGCACCAGGCAGTGGCGCGCCACGAACAGGGCCGGGCCCAGCGTGGCCCAGCGCGCCAGGTTGTCCTGCAGCGCGCCGATGCGGGCGCCGATGGCGTCGGCGTCGGCCCGGCGCGGGTCGCGCCGCAAGGCCCGGATCCAGATCAGGGCGGCGTAGAAAGTGGCGTCGGGCACCTTGGCCTGGCCCCGCATCATCTGCGCCACCAGGTCCAGCTGGCCGGCCAGCGCTTCCGCGTCGGCGCCGTCGAACAGCCAGGCATTGCGTATTTTGCCCTGCAGGAAATAGGCGCGGAACAGGCGCGAGTCGCCATAGCGCTCCAGGAAACGGGCTTCGTTGAAACCATCGTCGTCGTAGCTGCTGCCGTCCGGCGTCTGGCCCATCAGGCATTTGATGGGCTGCACGGCGGCCGCCACGCAGCAGTCAGCCATGGCTTGCTGCCCGTTGCTGCGCATCAAGAGCAAGTCGTGGGCGATGGACAGCTTCAGTTCAGGCAGGTAGTCGCCCAGGATCAGGCGGTCCGTGGCGCGCACGGCCGCCACCACGCCCACCTGCACGTAGTCGGCGATGTCGAGCGCCCAGCCGAACGCTTCGTCGTATAAAACGTCGGAGCTGCGCAGGGAACGGACCCAGTGGTTGCACAGGGCCGCGAACATCAGCCCGGTCAGGGTGCGGGTCTGCAGATTGGCGCGGCGCCGGGCCAGCGCCAGCGCCATCTCGCCGAAGCGGTAGGCCAGGTCCATGTCGCCCGTGCGCAGGGCCAGCATCAGGGCATGGCCGACATAGGCCACGGCGCTGAAATCGCTGGTGCCCTGCTGCATCGACAGCCGCGTCATCGACAGCACCATGTGCACGCTCAGCTCCTGCTGCCCCGCGTAGTAGGCCGCCATCCACATCGACTGCATCATCTGCATGGCAGCCAGGGCCGGGCCGTCTTCCAGTTCGGCGGCCGCCAGCAAGGCCTGCGTGTCGCGCGCCAGCGGATGGCGCTCGATCTCGCCGTACAGGGCGTCGGAGCGGGCGGTGAGCTCGGCCACGTCGTGGGCGATGGGCATGCCCAGCAGCGCCAGCCCGGCCCGCAGCACGGCGATGGCGTCCAACAGCCGGCCCTGCAGCTGGTACTGGTGGGCCTGGACGGCCACGCAGCGCACCTGGTCCAGCGGCGCCGGGCTGCGCGCCATCAGCAGCGGATAGATGGCCTCGGCCCGCTCGAACTGGCCGCACAGGTAGGCCGCTTCGGCCGCGCCCAGCTGCAGCTCCAGCCACAGCGCGCCGTGGCTGTGCCAGGCCTGTTCGGGCAGCAGCGCCAGCCCGATCGCCATGTGGTCCAGCGTGGCCTGGAAGGCGGCCGAACGGCGCGCCTTGACGCCGGCCCGGCAATTGAGCCGCGCCAGCGCTATCCGTTCCTGGCTATCCTCCACCAGCGCGCGGCCGGCGTTGCACTGCTCGACGATGGCGAACAGCTCTTCCTCGAGCCGGCGCTCGTCCGCATGGGCCAGCAGCAGGCGGCCGATGCGCAGGTGCAGCGCCGCCCGCGCCTCTGGTGCCACCAGCGCATAGGCGGCCTGCTGCACGCGGTCGTGCAGGAAGCGGTAGCTGACATCGGTGCCGGTCGCGTCCGGGTCCAGGTATTTGTAGCGCAGGTCGCGCGGCTGGATCAAGCCCGCCTGCAGCGCCGGCCACAGCGTTTGCTGGGCCCGGGCCGGGGCCGCGTCCACCAGCACGGCCAGCGTGTCGAGCCGGAACTGGTTGCCGACGGCCGCCGCCAGCTGCAGCAGCTGCTGGGTGGCCGGCGGCAGGCGGCGTATCTTCTCCACCAGCAGATCGACCACGTTGTCCGTGTAGGCGGCCTGCTCCAGCACGGCCAGGTCCCAGCGCCAGCAATCCTGGGCCGGCTGGTAATGCAGCTGCCCCGCGTCGTGGATGGCGTGCAGGAACTGGTTGAGGAAGAACGGATTGCCGCCCGTCTTGCGCTGGCACAGCCTGGCCAGCGGCACGGCCGTGTCGGCCGGCACGTGCAGGCTGTCGGCCACCAGCCGGGTCACGTCGGCCTCGTCGAGCGGCGCCAGCGCCAGCCGGGTCACGCGCGCCCCTTGCCGATGCAGCCGCTCGCACAAGCCCGTCAGCGGATGGGCAGGCGTCACTTCATTGTCGCGGCAGGCGCCGATCAGCAGCATGTGGCCCTGCTCGCGCTCGCGCAGGAACAGCTCCACCAGGCGCAGCGTGGGCGGGTCGGCCCATTGCAGGTCGTCCAGGAACAGCACCAGCGGATGGTCGGCCGTGCCGAACACCTGGACCAGGCGCTGGAAGGCACGGTCTAGCCTGGCCTGGGCCTGGTCCGGGGCCAGCGCGGCACCTGCATCGGCATTGCCATCGGCGGGGCCGGCCACCAGCGCCAGCTCGGGTATCAGCTGCGCCAGCACGCCCAGACTGTCGCCCAGCGCCGTGCGCAGGCGCTCGCCCCAGCGCCGCAAGTCCGGCTCCGGTTCGCTCAACAACTGGCGCAGCAGCTCCTGGAAGGCCTGGATCAGCGGCGCATAAGGCACGTCGCGCCGGTATTGGTCGAACTTGCCCGACAGGAAGCAGCCGCGCCGCGCCACGATGGCCGGCTGTACCTCGTCCACCACGGCCGACTTGCCGCTGCCGGCCGGACCGGCCACCAGCAGCAGTTCGCTGGTGCCGGCGGCGCTGCGCTCGAAGGCGGCCAGCAGCGCCGCCGTTTCGCGCTCGCGGCCATACAGGCGCTGCGACACATTGAACGGCCGGTGGCGGTCCGCCAGTCCGGCCAGCGGCAGCACCGGGCCGCCCACGTCTCCGCCCACGCCCGCGCGACAAGCCTGCACGTCGAGTGCCAGCGCGTGCAGGGTCTGGTAGCGCTGCTCGGCGTTCTTGGCCAGCAGGCGGCGCAGGATGTCGGTCAGCCCCGCCGGTCCGCCGGCCAGGGCCGGATGCGACCAGTCGGGCACGCGGGCGATGTGGCTGTGCACCAGCTCCATGGCGTCGCCGGCGAACGGCGGCTGGCCCGTCAGCAGCTCGTACCAGGTGGCGCCCAGTCCGTAATAGTCGGCCCGGTAGTCGACCCGCCGGTTCATGCGTCCCGTGCGCTCGGGCGCCATGTAGGGCAAGGTGCCTTCCAGCGCATAGGGGTGGACGATGCCCTGCACTTCCTGCGCCAGCTCGCCGGCGATGCCGAAGTCGATCAGCTGCAGCTGGCGCCGGGCGCCGTTCCACACCAGGTTGGACGGGGTGATGTCGTTGTGGATGATGCCCTGGCCATGGACGGCGTCGAGCGCGGCGCACAGCTGCAGCGCGATGGCAAAAAAATCGTCCAGGGCCAGGCCCGGCTGCTGGACGGCGGCGCGGTCGCGCAGCAGCACGCTGAGGGCGGTGCCGCCGGTGTCTTCCTGCAGCATGACCCAGCGCTCGCCCTGCTGCGCCAGCGCCAGTGGTCGCACCACGCCGGGATGGGCGCAGCGCCGCGCCAGCGCGAATTCGCGCTTGAAGCGGGTCACTTCCTCGTGCGAGGGACAGTCTGTGTTGGGGATCTTGACGATGAGCGGCGCCCGTTCGGCCTTGGAGCGGGCGCGGTAGACCAGGGAACGGGCACTGGCATGCAGTGGTTCGATGATCTCGTAGTCGAATAAGGCGCTCACGGACTTCCAGTCGTAATCAGGCGGTGCAACGCGGTCATGCCGGTTGCTGGCAACCTCCGTACGTGACCTCAGCCGCTATATTACGTTAGCGCGACGACAATTACTATAAAGTAAAACAAGTTAAGGTAGAACAAGCGACGGCGCACGCCATGGCGCGCCCAAAACACAACGGGCGCCCGTAGGCGCCCGTTGTCTGCATGCCGGCGGCTTAGCCTTCCGGATTTTCCTTCTTGTAGCTGGCAACGCCGTTCAGGATTTCAGCTTTCGCTTCTTCCGGACCGTACCAGCCGTCGATCTTGACCCATTTGCCCTTCTCCAGGTCCTTGTAGTGCTCGAAGAAGTGGGTGATCTGGCGCAGGCGCAGTTCGTTCAGGTCTTCCGGCTTCTGCCAGTGGCTGTAGATGGACAGCACCTTGTCGACCGGCACGGCCAGCACCTTGGCGTCTTCACCGGATTCGTCGGTCATCTTCATCACGCCGATCGGACGGCAGCGCACCACCACGCCAGGGATCAGCGGGAACGGGGTGATCACCAGCACATCGACCGGGTCGCCGTCGGCCGACAGCGTGTTGGGCACGTAGCCGTAGTTGCATGGGTAGTGCATGGCCGTGCCCATGAAACGGTCGACGAAGATGGCGCCGGACTCCTTGTCCACTTCGTACTTGATCGGATCGGCGTTCATCGGGATTTCGATGATCACGTTGAAATCGTTAGGCAAATCGCGGCCGGAAGGCACTTTATTCAAGCTCATGGGGTTTCCTTGTTATGCAGGCAGATGGTTTAACCGCGTCATTATAGCGAAAGCGTGCCCGCTTGTGCGGCGCAGCACAAAAAACAGGCACGTCAGCAAGCCGTAAGGGCGCCATGCCAGCATGGCCCACCGGCCCGGCAGCGGGCAGAAAAAAACCCGTCGCGGGGACGGGTTGCGGTGTTACAGGATGGTGGCCAGGGCGCACTGCCGGTAATGGCTGGCCGCCTCTTCCGGCTGCTGCAACGCTTCATGCAGCTGGGCCAGCTTGAGGTGGGCTTCGCGCACCATGCGGGCGTCGCTCGCGTCCGACAGGGCTTGCTCCAGGTAGCGCTGGGCCTTGCCCCACAGCTTCTGCTTCAGGCACAGGGAACCGAGGGTCAGCGCCAGCTCGGCGTCGGCCGGACGCTGGGCCACCCATTTTTCGCAATGCTCGATCTGCAGCAGCAGCGCGGGCGTACCGGCCGGCGCGGCCGCTTCGCGGTAGGCGCGCACCACGCGTTCGTCCCAGTCGGCCGCCAGCGATTCCTCGGCCACCAGCCGGGCCTCGTCGTGCAGGCCGCGGGCGTTGAGGGCGGTGGCGGCGCGCGAGGCGACGAACGGCTTGATGCGGTCGGCCGAGGGCACGGTGGTCCACACGCGCAGCAGCGATTCGGCGTCGTGGCCGTTATCGGCCAGCATGTCCTCGTAGGCCATTTCGCGCAAGCGGGCCGACAGGGCCGGATGCAGGGCGCGGTGCTTGTCGAGCGAGCGCACCAGGCGCAGCACTTCGGGCCAGTTCTTGGCCTGCTGCTGGGCCTTGAGCGACCATTGCAGGGCGTGGATGTGGCGCGTACCGCTGGCGTTCAATTCCGCCACGGCCTGCAGCGCCGCCTCCGGCTGGTGGTCGTCCACCAGCAGTTCCGTCATCGTCATCAGGCGCGCCGTCTTCATGGCATTGTCGCCCTGCAGGCGGGCCAGCCAGCTGTCGCGGCGCTCGGCCTGGCGCATGCGGTGCGCGGCGCGGGCGCCGATCAGGGCCGCCACGCCGGCGTTTTCTTCCAGCTCGGCGGCGCGGGCGGCCGCTTTTTCCGCGTGGCCGAAGCGGCCTTCGAACAGGGCCTTGAGCGCTTCGCGCAAGCCCTTGTTGCCGTCGCGCTCACGCTTGCGCTGGCGGTAGGCGGCCACCCGGGCCGGCATCTTGAGGGTGGCGCGGAAGGCGCGGATCAGCACATAGAGCAGCGCGAACAGCGCCACTTCCAGCACCACGAAGAAGTTCAGCGACAGGTCGATGCGGTGCGGCGGATAGAACAGCACCACATTGCCCGGGTTGAATCGTGCCGTCACGGCGATGCCGATGGCGGCGGCCATCAAGGCCACTAACCAGAGAAATAAACGCATGGTTATGGCTTCGCCTTGTAGTTGCGGACGGCGTTCAGGCTGTCGGCCAGGGTCGGCATCTCGATGGCGAGGTTGCTGCCCTGGACCTGGCGCAGCAGCGCCTGCACGGTCTGGGTGGACTTGGCGCGGGTGTCGAAGTACTTGACCAGCGCATCCTGGGCGGCGATCAGGTCGCTGCGGAACGCGCCTTCATTGCGCGACAGCAGGGCCATGCGCGCGTTGAGCAGGCGCAGCTTGAGGTTCTCGCGCAGGAAGTAGGCCTGGGTCGGCGACAGCATCAGGGCGTCCGGCGTTTCCACGCTGCGCACGCGGATCAGCTGGCGCACGTCGGTCCACATGTCGGTGCTCCAGCTGGTCCACACGTCCTGCAGCTTGAGCAGCCACGGGCTGGGCGCTTCGGCCGGCGCGGCAGGCTTGCCGCCCGCCTTGGCCTTGACCGCCTTCTTCTCGGGCGGCGCCGGCAGGGTAGGCTTCTCGTCGGCCAGCATGGGCAGCAGGTCGATCTGGGCGATCACGTTATCGAGGCGCAGGGCCAGGCCGACGGAATCGACGCTGGGCAGGGCCTTGAGCTTGTCCATGTCCTTGGCGATGGCGCGGCGGATGGTGATGAACTGGGGCTTGTCGGAACGCGACAGGCTGCGGTCGGCGTTCTGCAGCGCGATCAGGGCGCCCGGCACGTTGCCGGCCAGTTGCAGCTGCTGGCTGGCCGTCGACAGCACTTGCTCGATTTCCGTCAGGGCCCATTCGTCGCGGTTCTTGGACAGGTCCTGGTACAGCTGTTCCAGCGCCAGCTGCTGGCTCTGGGCTTCCACCTGCTTCGATTCGAGCAGCGCGACCTTGCCCTGCAATTCCTTGCTCGACTCCTGCACGGTGCGGGCCAGGGTGCCCGTCTCCGCGTTCGAGGCATCGTTCTTTTGCAGCCGGCGCGCCATCTCCTCGCGCAGGTTGCGCACTTGGGCATGGCTGGACCAGGTCTGGCCGGCCACCACGATGCCGAGCGCCACCACGGCGCAGCCCAGCACTTGCGGTTGCAGCAGGGTCTCGACCCAGCTGGGTGCCGGCGGCGTGGGCGGCGTAGGCGGCAATTCCGCGGCCGGGCCGGGCGCGGCGACAGGTTCAGGTAATGTAGGCAATTCGTTCATGGGTGTGATTGTAGCGCGGCGAGCAGTCGTTCGTCGCCTGATCCTGTGAGCGTCAGTCGGGTAAAGCCCAAATTGTTTGCCGTTTCGGCAATTCGGGCGTGCGGGATAATCAAATGTTGGCGTTGCATCATTACAACATATTTAGCGTGGTCTGCGCCAGCACTGTCTTGCCGTGCCAGCTGCTCCAGCAGACCCATCAGGCCGCGCAGCGCTTCCGAACTGGTGATGATCCAGTCGTTGGGCTGGGCCAGCAGGCGGCGCAGGGTGGCCGCCAGGGCCGGGGTCAGGGCCGGCACGGCGCGCCGGTAGGCCGCCACCACGGTGACGTCGGCGCCGGCCGCGCGCAGGCCGTCGGCCATCAGTTCGCGCCCCTGCTCGCCGCGCACGATCAGCACCCGGCGTCCGCGCAGGGCCGCCAGGTCCAGCGTCTGCAGCAAGTGCTCGGAGTCGCTGTGGGCCGTGTCGGCCGGGCTGACGATGGTGGCATTGGCCGGCGTGACGCCGTGCGCGGCCAGCGCGGCGCGGCTGCCCTCGCCCAGCACGGCCAGCGTCACGCCGTCCGGCCAGCGGGCGATGTGGGCGAAGGCGGCGTCGATGGCGTTGGGCGACACGAAGGCCACCATGGCATAGCCGGCCAGGCCGGCCAGCACGGCCTGCAGCGGCGCCGTATCGGCCAGCGGCGCGATTTCCAGCAGCGGCAGCGTTTCCACCGTGCGGCCCGTGGCGGCGATGCGGGCCGCCAGCGGCCCCGCCTGCGCCTGGGGCCGCGTGATGATGACCGTGCCGGCCATCCGCGTCAGGCGGCCGGCTGGTCGTCGGCCGGCGCCGCCGTGGCGCATACGGCCAGGATGGCTTCCGCGTCCTGGGCCCGCAGCAGCACGGCCACTTGCTCGCCCAGCTGCTCCGGCGCGGACGCCGGGCCGCTCACTTCGGCGCTGGCCATGCGGCTGCCGTCCGGCGTGGCCACCATGGCGCGCAGGCGCATCTGGTCCCCATCCACCGTGGCAAAGGCGGCCAGCGGGATCTGGCAGCTGCCGCCGAACACCTTGGACACCTTGCGCTCGGCCGCCACGGCCTGGGCCGTCGCCGTGTGGTTCAGGGGCGCCAGCAGGGCGTGCAGATCCAGGCCGTCGCTGCGTTCGGCGATTTCGATGGCCATGGCGCCCTGCCCCGCGGCCGGCAAGCTCGTTTCCGGCTCCAGCAGGGCGCGGATGCGCTGCGGCAGGCCCAGGCGCTTGAGGCCGGCGGCGGCCAGGATGATGGCCGCGTAGTCGCCCCGGTCCAGCTTGCCCAGCCGGGTGTCGAGGTTGCCGCGCAGGGGCTGGATCACCAGGTGAGGATAGCGGGCCGCGATCAGCGACTGGCGGCGCAGGCTGCTGGTGCCCACCACGGCGCCGGCCGGCAGGTCGGCCAGCGAGGCGTAGTGGTTGGAGACGAAGGCATCGCGCGGGTCTTCCCGCTCCAGCACGGCGGCCAGGGCAAAGCCCTCCGGCAGCTCCATCGGCACGTCCTTGAGCGAGTGCACGGCCAGGTCGGCCCGGCCTTCGGCCATGGCCACTTCCAGTTCCTTGACGAACAAGCCCTTGCCGCCCACCTTGGACAGGGCGCGGTCGAGGATCTGGTCGCCCCGGGTCGTCATTCCCAGAATCTCGACCGTGCACTGCGGATATAATGCAGATAAGCGGTCGCGCACATGTTCCGCTTGCCACATGGCAAGGCGGCTTTCGCGCGAGGCGATGATCAATCTGGACGGGAGAGGTTGGACCAATTCGGAAGTTTTCAAAACCAGTTCTTTCGCTGTAGCCGACGCTAACCGGCGTAGGCCAGTTATTTCGCGCATGTTTAAGATCACAAATTTTATCACGCGCGCCTTCTTGCAGAAGCGGGCCACAAGCCTTTGCACCGACTTTCATCACATTTTGCGACTCATCACATGGCAAAACAATCTAGTGCAATAGACGAACAACCGGGCGTGGACGCGCAGGCCGACAAGGACGCGCCGCTCAAGGAAGACATCCGCCTGCTGGGCCGCCTGCTGGGCGACGTGCTGCGCGACCAGGAAGGCGAGGAAGTGTTCGCCGTGGTCGAGACCATCCGCCAGACGGCCGTGCGCTTCCGCCGCGAAGCGGACGCCGGCGCCGCCAAGGAACTGGACGGCATGCTGAAAATTCTCACCCGCGAGCAGACCATCTCCGTGGTGCGCGCGTTCTCCTACTTCTCGCACCTGGCCAACATCGCGGAAGACCAGCACCACATCCGCCGCCGCCGGGCCCACCTGCTGGCCGGTTCCGCGCCCCAGCAAGGCAGCATCAACTTCGCGCTGTGCAAGCTCAAGGAAGCGGGCGTGGCGCAGGACACCGTGTCCACCTTCTTCCAGGACGCCCTGATCGCCCCTGTGCTGACGGCCCACCCGACGGAAGTGCAGCGCAAGTCCATCCTGGACGCCGAGCACGACATCGCCCGCCTGCTGGCCGAGCGCGACCTGCCGCTCACGC
>JAZJZQ010000655.1:0-2095 GCA_040389625.1 Pseudomonadota bacterium
ATCGTGGACCATGCCGGCGGTGGCGTCTGCGTGACCTTGCGCCTGCCGCTGCCGCCGTCGGCCCGCAACGCCAGCCGGCCATCGGCGCCGGACACGGAGGCCGCATGCCTACCGCACTGATCGCCGACGACGAGGCGGTACTGGTTGATTTCCTGCGCGCCGAACTGGCGGCGTTGTGGCCGGAGCTGCAGATCGTCGCCGTGGCCGGCAACGGCATCGATGCCCTGCGCCTGATCGACCAGTTGCAGCCCGCGGTGGCCTTTCTCGATATCCGCATGCCGGGCCTGACCGGGCTGGAGGTGGCCGCCCGCTTGCAGGACGCGCGGCATGCGCCGCGCATCGTGTTCGTTACCGCCTATGACCAGTACGCCGTGGAAGCGTTCGAGCGCGAGGCCGCCGATTACCTGCTCAAGCCGCCCACACGCGAGCGCCTGGGCCGCGCCATCGACCGGCTCAAACGCCAGCTGGCCGGCCCCGACCCTGCCGCGCCCCCCGCCGATCTGCTGGCGCGGCTGGCGGCGGCCATGGCGCAGGCGCCGGCCACGCCGCGCCTGGAGTGGATACGGGCGGCGCACGGCAACGAGACGCGCATGATCGCCATCGACGAGGTGATTTATTTCGAGGCGAACGTCAAGTACGTGTCGGTGTACACGGAGGAGGGCGAATCGTTGATACGCACCCCGCTGCGCGAACTGATCGATGGCCTCGATGCCAGCCGCTACTGGCAGGTACACCGCGGCACCGTGGTGGCCGTCAAGCACATCGCCGGCACCACGCGCGACTTCCGCGGCCGCACCCTGATCAAACTGAAGGGACGGCCCGAACAGCTGCCCGTCAGCCGGGCTTACCTGCATCTGTTCAAGCAGATGTAGCCGCTCAGTTCCTGGCCGGGTCGTAGGACAGCACCACCTTGTAGCCTTCCGGCGCGATCGAGGTGTCGAACGGGTAGCTGGCGAAATTGAGCTGGTCGACCAGCCCCAGCTTGATCAGGATGGTGTGCGGCAGTTCCTTGTTGCGTCCTTCGAGCGTGTTGACGGCCGCGTTGATGGCCACCCGGGCCTGGCTCACGCCTTTGGTGTCGGCGGCGGCGTAGATTTCCTTGTTGCGGATCAGGTGGGCGATGTCGCCCGTCAGGTCGTAGGCGACGATGCGGATCTTGCCGCCCAGCCCGGCATCGCGTACCGGCGCCACGGCAGCGGGCGCGCAGCCGGTGCAGCCGATCAGGTAATCGAGCTTGGCGCCGTACTTGGCCAGCATCTGGGTGGCCAGCTGGGTCTGCCCCGCAAAGTCGCTGTCGCCGTAGCGGATGTCGATGATGTTGACCTGAATGGGCGCTTCCTGGGCGGCGATGCGGCTGCCATCGACTTCACCCTTGACCCAGCCCGCGCCCATGGGGCCTGGCAGCAGGCCGATGTTGATCGATTTCAGGCCGCGCTGCTGGGCGTCGCGGATCACCCAGCGCGTCGCTTCCAGCCCCATGGCGCGTAGCGAAGTGGTGACCTTGATGGTCAGGTCGTCGCTGCGGCTGTCGTTGGCCAGTTCGAACACGGGGATGCCGGCCGCGCGCGCCTTGGCGATCGAGGCGTTATTGGCCGTCATGCCGATCGGCGACAGCACGATGGCGTCATATTTGGCGGCGATGGCCTGGTCCATCTGGCGCAGCTGGCCCGGCAGGTCGTCGTAGCCGTCGGCCGCCAGGATGTCGGCCGCCACGCCCAGCCGGTGCGCTTCGCTGATGACGCCGTAGGCGCAGCCGGTCCAGTACGGGTCTTTCAGGTGCGGGAACAGGAAGGCGATGCGCCAGTGCTTGCTGGCCCGGGCCGCCATCGGGTAGTGGCCGGCCACCACGCGCCCGCTGGCCATGGCGTCGTCGGCCGTGCCGTTGGCCTGCAGCGGACGGAAGATGGACAGCACCGGCACCGGCGCGAATTTCACCGGCGCTGGGGCCGGCGCCGGTGGCGTCGGCTGGGCGCCAGCCGTGGCCATGCCCAGCGCCAGTGCGCCCACAGCGGCCAGTTGTCGTACGCGTGTGATCAGCATCCTGTCATTCTTCTTCCATGGCGTCAGTCGCTTGCGCCAGCGCAAGGGTGATTGA
>JAZJZQ010000656.1:0-3972 GCA_040389625.1 Pseudomonadota bacterium
CCAATAACGACGATACCGATTCCCAGATCCAGATTCTCGGCGTGTACTCCAAGCCGGGCGTGGACGCCATCATCATCGTGCCGACCGACCGCCTACGCCTGGTGGAACCGGTGAAGAAGGCGGCGGCGCTGGGCATCAAGATCGTCGTGGTCGATTCCGCGCTGGCCGACAAGACGCCGGTCAACTTCATCAGCACGGACAACCATGCCGCCGGCCGGCTGGCGGCCGAACGCCTGGCCGGCCAGTTCACGGGGGCCGCCACGGTGGCGGTGTTGCGCACGGTGGCGGGCAGCGCCTCCACCGACGATCGTGCGGAAGGCTTCCTCGAATACCTCAAGAAATACGCGCCGCGCATTCGCGTCGTCGCCGACGAGTATGGAGGCGGCTCGCGCGGCAAGGCTTATCACAAGGCGCTGGCGATGCTGGAACAACTGCCCGACGTCGACGGCATCTTCGCCGTG
Source organism: Pseudomonadota bacterium (assembly GCA_040389625.1). Lineage (GTDB taxonomy): Bacteria > Pseudomonadota > Gammaproteobacteria > Burkholderiales > Burkholderiaceae_D > Rugamonas. The sequence goes on from JAZJZQ010000656.1 coordinate 462, forward strand.
AACGAATCGTCCAGCGACGGCATGCTGCGCGCGTTGCGGCAGGCCGGCCTGGCCGGCAAGAAGAAGTTCGTCGGTTTCGATACCACGGAATACCTGCTGGATGGCTTGAAGAAGGGGGAAATCAATAGCCTCATCATCCAGAACCCTCGCCAGATGGGCTACCTGGGCATGAAGGCCGCCATCGCGGCGGCACAGGGCGCGGCCGTCAAGGAGCCGGCCATCTTTACGGAAGCCGTGGCGGTCACGCTGGAGAACCTGGACAAGCCGGAAATCCGCAGCCTGCTGGTGCCTTGAGTCTTGCGCGGCCGGCCGGTCTGGCGCGGGGCCGGATGGCCGGCCTTCGCTTCACGTGGCGTGGCGCGGCATCAGCCCTCACAGCGTCTCGCGCACGTAGCTGATCCCCACCTCGTCGTAAATCTCGTAGATCACGGCCAGCATGCTAAGCAGCTCTTCCGAGCGGTCCAGCTTGCGCACGCTGAACATCACGGGCGAGATGGCGTGGCGGTCCGAGATGTCGCGGTAGACCACGTCGTCGCGCCGCATGCCCTTCACGCTTTCCGGCACCACGGCCACGCCCTGGCCGGCCGCCACCAGGCCGATGGCGATCTGCAGTTCGCGCACTTCCAGGATCTTGTGCGGGGCGATGGAACGCTCCGTCAGCACGGCCAGCACCTGGTCGGCAAAGCTGGGGCGCGGCGTCTTGGGGTAGACGATTACGCATTCCATCTGCAGGTCCAGCAGCTTGACGGGATCGGTGGAACTGGCCAGTGGATGGTTCGAAGGCAGGGCCACGATCAGCCTTTCCTCGCGCAGCACGATGCGGCGGATGTTGGGGTCTTCGCTCTTGACGCGGCCGAAGCCGACGTCGATCACGCCATCCTTCAAGGCCTGGATCTGCTGCATGGTGGTCAGTTCGTGGAACGTCACCTCGACGTTGGCATTACGCTCGCGGAAGCGGCGCACGATCTGCGGCAGCAGGCCATACAGCGTGGAGGCGACAAAGCCGATCGACAGCGTACGTTCGATCTTGCCCACCCGCTGGGTCATGGTTTTCAGCTCGGCCGCCTTGGCCAGCAGTTCCTGCGCGTGCGCGTGGAAGAAGTGGCCCGCTTCCGTCAGGCGCAGCGGGCGCGATCCCTTTTCGATCAGGTCCACCCCAAGTTCCTCTTCCAGCAACTGGATCTGCCGGCTCAATGGCGGCTGGGCGATGAACAGGCGCTTGGCGGCGCGTGTGAAGTTCTTCTCGTCCGCGACGGCGACGAAATAGCGCAGGTGACGTAATTCCACATTATACCTTTTGAGTATGGAAACAATACTAACTCAGTGTTGGACGGTCCGGTTTGCGTGGCATATCGTGTATCCATTGCGACCCATTATACAAATTAAATATGATCACGAACATAGAAGTCATCCTGGCAGAGGTCCCGACGATCCGTCCGCACCGCCTGTCCGTGGCGACCATGCATACCCAGACCCTGGTGCTGGTGCGGGTGCGCTGTGCCGACGGGATCGAAGGCTGGGGCGAGGCGACCACCATCGGTGGCCTCAATTACGGTGAAGAGAGCCCGGACAGCATCAAGGTCAATATCGACACCCATATCGCGCCGCTGCTGGTCGGCATGGAGGCGAGCCAGGTGGCGAAAGCGATGGCCAAGATCCGCAAGGTCATCCAGGGCAACCGCTTCGCCAAGTGCGCCATCGAGACGGCGCTGCTCGATGCGCAGGCCCGCCGCCTTGGCGTGCCGCTGAGCGAACTGCTGGGCGGCCGGGTGCGCGACGCGCTGCCCGTGGCCTGGACCCTGGCCAGCGGCGACACGGCCAAGGACATCGCGGAAGCGGAACAGATGCTGGAACTGCGCCGCCACAACATCTTCAAGCTCAAGATCGGCAGCCGGCCCGTGGCCGACGACGTGGCCCACGTGCTGGCCATCAAGAAGGCGCTGGGCGACGCCGTCAGCGTGCGGGTGGACGTCAACCAGGCCTGGTCCGAACTGGACGCGGTGCGCGGCATCGCGGCGCTGGAGGCGGGCGGCATCGATTTGATCGAACAGCCCGTGCGGGCCGAACACACGGCCGCCATGGCGCGCCTGGCGCAGCGCTTCTCGGTGGCCCTGATGGCCGACGAGGCCTTGCATGGCCCGCTCGACGCGCTGGCCTTTGCCCGCAACGACGGCACCGACGTCTTCGCCGTCAAGATCACCCAGTCCGGCGGCCTGGTGCCGGCCGCGCAAGTGGCGGCGGTGGCGCAGCTGGCCGGCATCGGCCTGTATGGCGGCACGATGCTCGAAGGCGGCATCGGCACGGCCGCCTCGGCCCAGCTGTTTGCCACCTTCGGCGAGCTGGCCTTCGGCACCGAGTTGTTCGGCCCCTTGCTGCTGACGCAGGAAGTGCTGCGCACGCCGCTGGTCTACCAGGACTTCATGCTGCAGGTACCCACCGGTCCCGGCCTGGGCGTGGAACCGGACATGGACAAGCTGCGCGACCTGCGTCGCCGCTGATCGCGCATCGAAAAACGGAAAAGAGGAGACGACGATGTTATTCCACGTACGCATGGATGTGAACCTGCCGCCGGCCATGCCGCCCGCCCAGGCCGAAGAATTGAAGAAGAGCGAGCGCGAACTGGCCCAGAGCCTGCAGCGCAGCGGCCAGTGGCGCCACCTGTGGCGCATCGCCGGCCAGTACGCCAACGTCAGCATCTTCGACGTGGCCGGCGTGGACGAGCTGCACGCGCTGCTCACGTCCCTGCCGCTGTTCCCGTATATGCAGATCCAGATCATGCCGCTGTGCCGCCACCCCTCGTCGGTGCGCGACGGCGACGCCTGAACCCAACACCCCACCCAACTGAAGGAGACTAGCATGACCCATAACGACATCGATACCCTGGTTAAGGGCTGGATCAGCGATACCGCCACCGGCACCGTGAACCCGCGCGTGCAGCAGGTTGTGCTGCGCCTGGTGGGCGACCTGTGCAAGGCGATCGAGGATCTCGACATCCAGCCCAGCGAATTCTGGAAAGGCCTGGAATACATGAGCGAAGCGGGCGCCCGCAATGAACTGGGCCTGCTGGCGCCGGGCCTGGGCCTGGAGCGCTTCCTCGACATCCGCGCCGACGAAGCGGAAGCGAAGGCCGGCCTGACGGGCGGCACCCCGCGCACCATCGAAGGCCCGCTGTACGTGGCCGGCGCGCCCGAGAGCAAGGGCTACGCCCGGCTGGATGACGGCACCGAGAGCGAAGGCGCCGAAGTGCTGTTCATGCAAGGCACTGTGCGCGACCAGGACGGCCAGCCGCTGCCGGGCGCCAAGGTCGAAGTGTGGCACTGCAACCTGCTGGGCAACTACTCCTTCTTCGACAAGACGCAATCGCACTTCAACCTGCGCCGCACCATCATCGCCGATGGCGAAGGCCGCTACCAGCTGCGCAGCATCCTGCCGGTCGGCTATTCCTGCCCGCCGCAAGGCACCACCCAGCGCCTGCTGGACCAGCTGGGCCGCCACGGCCACCGTCCGGCCC
>JAZJZQ010000657.1:0-1776 GCA_040389625.1 Pseudomonadota bacterium
AGGCGGCCATCCAGTTGGCCGACAGCTTGATGTCGGAGATGTCGCCGATGGCGGCGGCGGCGATGTTGGTGATCGCCTCGCCCACGGCCATGCGGCCCGACGCCGGCGCGTCGATCACGGCCAGCGGGGTGCGCTCGCCCATGGACATCGCTTCGCCCAGGTAGCCTTCAAAGCTCATGGCGGTGACGGCGCAATCGGCCACCGGCACCTGCCACGGACCGACCATCTGGTCGCGCACGCTCATGCCGCCCACGCTGCGGTCGCCGATGGTGATCAGGAAGGACTTGTCGCCCACGGTAGGCAGCAGCAGCACGCGCTTGGCCGCTTCTTCCAGGTCCATGCCGGTCAGGTCGATGGCGGGGAATTCGTTCTGCACGTGGTGCACGTCGCGCTGCATCTTGGGCGGCTTGCCCAGCAGGACGTCCATCGGCATGTCGACCGGGTTGTTGCCCAGTTCAGGATCGACCAGCTTGAGCTGGCGCTCTTCCGTGGCCACGCCAACCACGGCGAACAGGCAGCGCTCGCGCTCGCACAGGGCCTGGAACACGGGCAGGCTGTCGGGCGCGATGGCCAGCACGTAGCGTTCCTGCGATTCGTTGGACCAGATCTCCTTGGGCGCCATGCCGCTTTCTTCCAGCGGCACCTTGCGCAGGTCGAAGATGGCGCCGCGCTTGGCGTCGTTGGTGATTTCCGGGAACGCGTTCGACAGGCCGCCCGCGCCCACGTCGTGGATGGAGATGATGGGGTTGGCCGTGCCCAGCTGCCAGCAGCCGTTGATCACTTCCTGGGCGCGCCGTTCCATTTCCGGATTGCCGCGCTGGACCGAGTCGAAGTCCAGATCGGCCGTGTTGGTGCCGGTGGCCATCGACGAGGCGGCCGAGCCGCCCATGCCGATGCGCATGCCAGGGCCGCCCAGCTGGATCAGCAGGCTGCCGACGGGGATGTCGTCCTTGTGGGTGTGCTGGGCCGAGATGTTGCCGATGCCGCCGGCGATCATGATGGGCTTGTGGTAGCCGTACACGGTGTCGCTGGCGCCGGCGAACTGGCGGCCGATGTTCTGTTCGTAGGTGCGGAAGTAACCGCCCAGCACGGGACGGCCGAATTCATTGCTGAACGCGGCGCCGCCCAGCGGGCCTTCGATCATGATCTGCAGCGGCGAGGCGATGCGGTCAGGCTTGCCGTACACCTTGGCGCTGTCGCGGTGGCCGGCGGCGGCCGTCACGCTGGCCGCGTTCTCCCAGGCCTGCACGGCGCCCGGCAGCATCAGGTTGGAGACGGTAAAGCCGGTCAGGCCGGCCTTGGGCTTGGCGCCGCGGCCGGTCGCGCCTTCGTCGCGGATCTCGCCGCCTGCGCCCGTGGAGGCGCCGGGGAATGGCGAGATGGCGGTCGGGTGGTTGTGGGTCTCCACCTTCATCAGCGTGTGGGTCAGCTCGGTCGAGGCGGCGTATTCGTGGTTCTCGCCACGGGGGAAGAAGCGCGCCACTTCCGCGCCTTCCATGATGGACGAGTTGTCGCTGTAGGCCACGATGGTGCCCTTGGGCTGCAGCTGGTGGGTGTTCTTGATCATCTGGAACAGCGACTTGTCCTGCGCCACGCCGTCGATGGTCCAGTCGGCGTTGAAGATCTTGTGGCGGCAGTGCTCGCTGTTCGCCTGTGCGAACATCATCAGTTCCACGTCCGTCGGATTGCGGCCGGCCTTGGTGAAGGCAGCGTCCAGGTACTCGATCTCGTCGTCCGACATGGCCAGGCCCAGGTCCGTGTTGGCCTTTTCCAGCG
>JAZJZQ010000658.1:0-6113 GCA_040389625.1 Pseudomonadota bacterium
TGGCGATCATGCCCTGGTAGCCGGTGGCGGTGACGGCGAAGCGGCGGTTGAACCAGCCGAAGAAGCCGCGCTTTTCGTGATGATGGCCCGCTTCCACCGGTTGCAGGATGGTGGCGCACAGGGCCGGCGTGAGCGACAGCGCCATCAGGGCCGAGAACACCATGGCCGACACCATCGACAGCGAGAACTGGCGGTAGATGGCGCCCACGGCGCCGCCGAAGAAGGCCATCGGGATGAACACGGCGATCAGCACCAGCGTGATGCCGATGATGGCGCCGGTGATCTGCTGCATGGCCTTGCGGGTGGCGTCGCGCGGCGACAGGCCTTCCTCGCTCATGATGCGTTCGACGTTTTCCACCACCACGATGGCGTCGTCGACCAGGATGCCGATCGCCAGCACCATGCCGAACATGGTGAGCACGTTGATCGAGAAGCCGAACATCTGCATGGTGGCGAAGGTGCCCATCAGCGCCACCGGCACCACGATGGTGGGGATCAGGGTGTAGCGTATGTTCTGCAGGAACAGGTACATCACGAGGAACACCAGGATCACCGCCTCGACCAGGGTCTTGACCACTTCCTCGATCGAGATCTTGACGAACAGCGAGGTATCGTACGGCACCGTGTACTTGACGCCGGGCGGGAAGTACTTGGCCAGCTGGTCCATCTTGTTGCGCACCGCCGTCGCCGTCTGCAGCGCGTTGCCCGACAGGGACAGCTGGACGCCGATGGCGGAGAACGGCGCGCCGTTCAGGCGCGCGTTGATGCTGTAGCTGGCGCCGCCCATCTCGATGCGGGCCACGTCCGACAGCCGCACCAGCGAGCCGTTGGGATTGGCGCGCAACACGATGCGGCCGAATTCGTCCGTCGAGGCCAGCTGGCCGGTGACGACGATGGGTGCGGAATAAGTCTGCCTGGCGGGGCTGGGCAGGTCGCCCAGCGTGCCGGAGGCCACCTGGGCGTTCTGCGCCTTGATGGCGGCCGTCACGTCGGCCATGGTCATCTTCAGGCCCACCAGCTTGTCCGGGTCTATCCAGATCCGCATGGCGCGCTCGGTGCCGAACAACTGGGCCTGGCCCACGCCGGGAATGCGCTTGATTTCGTTGACCACGTTGCGGGCCAGGTAGTCGCCCAGCGCCGTCGGATCGAGCCGGCCGTCGGTGGAGGACAGGCCGACGAACATCAGGATGTTGCTGCGCGCCTTGTTGACCTGCACGCCCTGCTGGGTGACGGCGGCCGGCAGGCGCGACTCGACCCGCTTGATGCGGTTCTGCACATCCACCGCGGCCAGGTCGGGGTTGGTGCCGGGCTGGAAGGTGACGGTGATGGTGACGGCGCCGTTGGCCTCACTCTGGGACTCGACGTATTGCAGGCCGTCGGCGCCGTTCATTTCCTGCTCGATCACGCTGGTGACGGCGTCGTCCAGCACCTGCGCCGTGGCGCCCGGATAGTTGGCCGTGATGACGATGGACGGCGGGGCGATGGTCGGATACTGGGCCACCGGCAGCACCGTGATGGCCAGCGCGCCGCCCAGCAGGATGAACAGCGCAATCACCCACGCGAACACGGGGCGATCGATGAAGAACTTAGGCATCTGTGCTCCCCGCGCTTATTTGGCTGCAGCCGGCGCGGCGGCGGAGGCGGAAGCCGAAGCCGACCCTGCGCCCGGTCCCTGCCACGGCTGCGGCTTGACCTGGGTGCCCGGCTTGGCCTTCTGGAAGCCTTCCACGACGATGCGTTCGCCGCCTTTGAGGCCGGAGCTGATGACCCAGTTCTGGCCCTGGACGTTGTCGGCCACCACGGGCTGCGACAGCACCTTGTCGTCGGCGCCGACCACCATCACGGAGGCGCCGTCCGGCCCGCGCACCACGGCCTGCTGCGGCACGGTGATGGCGGCCTCGCGCACCCCCTGTTCCAGGCGTGCGCGCACGTACATGCCCGGCAGCAGGGCGTGCTGCGGGTTGGGGAATTCGGCCCGCATCGAGACGGCGCCCGTGCTCTCGTCGACCGACACGTCGGAGAACAGCAGCTTGCCCGGCAGCGGGTAGGGCTGGCCATCCTCGGTCACCAGCGTGACCCGGGCCTGGCCCTTGCCGGCGCTGGTCAGCTTGCCGCTGGCCAGGGCCTGCTGCAGCCGCAGCAGCTCGGTGGACGATTGGGTGATGGTGACGTAGATCGGGTCCAGCTGCTGCACGGTGGCCATCGGGGTCGCCTCGCCCTGGCCCACCAGCGCGCCTTCGGTGACGAGGGCGCGGCCCACGCGGCCGGCGATGGGAGCGGTGACGGTGGCATAACCGAGCGTCAGGCCCGCGTTCTGGCGTGCGGCCCTGGCCGTGGCCAGGTCGGCGGCGGCCTGTTTCTGGGCCGTGGCCGCGTCGTCGTATTCCTGCTGGCTGACGGCCTGCGCGGCCAGCAGCGGCTTGTAGCGCTTCACTTTCAGTTCGGCCTGGGCCAGGTTGGCCTCGGCCTTGGCCACGGCTGCCTGGGCGCTGTCGTAGGACGCCTGGAAGCTGGCCGGGTCGATCCGGAACAGCACCTGGCCGGCCTTGACGTCGCTGCCTTCCGTATAGACCCGCTGCAACACGATGCCGGCCGTACGGGCCCGCACCTGCGCCACGCGCGACGCTTCGAGCCGGCCCGGCAGCTCGCTGCTCAGCGTGACGGCGGCGGGCGCGACGGTGATGACGGCAACGGTGGGTGCAGGCGGCGGACCGCCGTTGCCGGCGCTCTTGTCGCCGCAGGCGGCCAGCGCGGCCAGGGTCAGGAGGGTGATGGCGACGGGCGCGCAGCGCGGGACTGATCTCATGGATGTCTCGTAAATTGTAGATGGTGGGCGGTGCTTTTTCCTGCCGCCTGGTGTGGGCAGAAATGGTTGCAGCATTGTAATACAGCAATTGATGTAACGTTTTGTATGCGACAAGACCGCCGGGCCGGAAATGCGCACGGGGACGGAACCCGTACCCGGCCAGGTGGCCGGGCTGCGTGTTCCGTCCCCGCTGGCGTGGGATGGCGACCGGGCCGGATCAGCGCATGCCGGAGATGATCTGTTTCAGCTTGCCGGAGTCGGCGCAGAAGGCGCGGATGCCTTCGGCCAGTTTTTCCGTGGCCATGGCGTCTTCGTTGAGCATGAAGCGGAACGACTTTTCATCGAGCGACATCTTGACCATGGCGGCGCCCGGCGCGGCGTCGGCCGACAGCTTGCGCGCGACGGGAGCGTCGCTGCTGGCCAGCTGCTGCAGCAGGTCGGGGCTGATGGTGAGCAGGTCGCAGCCGGCCAGTTCCAGGATCTGGCCCGTGTTGCGGAAGCTGGCGCCCATCACCTCGGTCTGGTAGCCGAACTTGCGGTAGTAATTGTAGATGCGCTTGACCGACTGCACGCCCGGATCGTCGGCCGCCTCGTACTCGATGCCGGTCGATTTCTTGTACCAGTCGTAGATGCGGCCCACGAACGGCGAAATGAGCTGGGCGCCCGCTTCCGCGCAGGCGATGGCCTGGCCCAGCGAGAACAGCAGCGTCATGTTGCAGTGGATGCATTCCTGCTCCAGGATTTCCGCCGCGCGGATGCCCTCCCAGGTGGCGGCCATCTTGATCAGCACGCGCTCGCGGTCGAAGCCGGCCGTCTCGTACAGGTGAATCAGTTCACGGGCCTTGGCCACCGAGCCTTCCACGTCGAACGACAGGCGGGCGTCGATCTCGGTCGAGACGCGGCCCGAGACGATTTTCAGGATCTCGCCGCCGAAGGCGATCAGCAGGTGGTCGATCACGTCGCCGGTGGCGGCGTTGGGGTTGTCGCGCACGGCCTTTTCCAGCAGCGGCTTGTACTCGTCCTTCTGCACCGCCTTCAGGATCAGCGACGGGTTGGTGGTGGCGTCGCGCGGGGTGTAGGCCTTCATCGACTGGAAATCGCCGGTGTCGGCAACGACGGTGGTGAATTGCTTGAGCTGTTCGAGTTGGTTCATGTGCAGGGCCAAAAGAGATAAGCGGAATTGCAACGGGTATCTTAGCTTATTGTACTCACCCTTGGTCAAATGCTAAATGTGCGGAGCGTGATGTCACGCTCCACGTAGCCCTTACGGCTCATCGATGGGTCAGGGCGGCCAGTATGGTGCGCAGCTCCCGCACGAAGTCCGATGGTTGCGGGGCCGGCGCTGGCGGGCGCTGGACGGCGGCATGCCGGGTGCCGTGGGAGCAGCAGGCAGCGGGGACGCCGGCCGCCGGAGTGTGGTTCGCGCTGAGCAGTGTTGCCATCTTGAACTCCTTATCGATTTGATTTGTCTATTTTGTACTGTTCCTTCGGTGGGATAAATACGTATAATCGAATTGAGTATTCCAAAAATGGAGCAATGATTGGACGTGCTGAACTACATGCGGCTGTTCGTGGAAGTGGCCAGGCGCAAGAGCTTCCGGGCCGCCGCCGATGCGATGGACATGCCCAATTCCACCCTGTCGCGCAATATCGCGGAACTGGAAAAGATCATCGGCCTGCGCCTGCTGCACCGGTCCACCCGCAAGGTGGAGCTGACGGCGGCCGGCGAAGTGTATTTCAAGCGCTGCCAGAGCATCGTCGAGGAGGCGTTGTCGGCCCACCAGGCGCTGCGCGACGTGTCGGAGCGGCCCATCGGCACGCTGCGGGTGTCGATGACGTCGGACTTCGCCATCGGCTACCTGGCGCCCATCCTGGGCGAGTTTGCCCGCATCTACCCGCAGATCAAGTTCAATTTCGACATCACGGTGCGGCCGGTCGACCTGCAGACGGAGCCGATCGACCTGGCCATCCGCATGGGGCGCCCGCCGGCCGGCCCCAACTCGCTGGTGGTGCGCCAGATCGCCACGCTGCCGCGCTACCTGTACGCCGCGCCGGATTACCTGGCGCGGGCGCCGCGGCTGGTCCATGCCAGCGACCTGGCCCACCACTCGCTGTGCGTGGGGCGGGGCGCGGCGCGCGAGACGGACATCTGGCGCCGCCTCCACCGGGGCGGCGAGACGGTGGAAGTGATGGGCGGCTCGCGCTTCGTGAGCAACAGCGCGGAGGTGAACCGGGCCATGGCCGCCAGCGGCATCGGCATCGCCGGCCTCGATCCGCGCATCGTGCGCCAGGACGTGGAAGCGGGGCGGCTGGTGCGGGTGCTGCCGGACTGGCAGCTGGAACCGACCCATGTGCATGCAATCACGGACACGCGCCACCTGCCGGCCCGTACCAAACTGTTCATCGCCTTCCTGATGGAGCAGCTGGGCAACCAGATCTCGATCGCGCAGGAAGACCCGGAGACGGCCGACGCCCAGCTGCTGATGGACGAGCTGTCCGGCGTGCTGGCCCAGATCACGGGCAGCAGCGGCAAGGCCTCGTTCGACGTGGCCGACGTGAAGGGCGACACGGCCTGTTTTGCGGTGGCGCGCAACCTGCAGGGCGTGCCGATAGGCTGTGGCGCGTTCCGGCCCTTGCAGCCGGGCGTGGCCGAGGTCAAGCGCATGTACGCGCGGCCCGGCAATGCGGGTACGGGCCGCGCCATCCTCGCCTTCCTGGAGCGCGAGGCGGCGGCCCGCGGCTACCGCGCGCTGTGGCTGGAGACGCGCGAAGTCAACCGGCGCGCCGTGAACTTCTACACGGCGGCCGGCTACCGGCCGATGGAAAACTACGGCAAGTACGCCGGCAATCCGCTGGCGCTGTGCTTTGCCAAGGCGCTGGGCGCGAGCGCTGGTATAGTATTCGGCGACCAGCCATCCTGATAGAGGACCGCGATGAACATGCACACCAGCGTCGAGTTTTTCGACACCCAGTTCCAGCGCCAGATCGCGCAGCACGACTTCGCGCTCAACCCTTTCGAGCAAGCTGCCTTGCCCCATTTGCGCGGACGGGTGTTGGACTTTGGCTGCGGCATGGGCAACCTGGCCGTGCATGCGGCGCGGGCCGGGCACGAGGTGCAGGCCTACGACGCCAGTCCGGCCGCCATCGCCCACCTGCAGCAGGTGGCGCGCGACGAGGTGCTGCCGCTGCAGGCCACCGTGGCGGATCTGCGCACGACGCAATTGCATGAACAATTCGACACCGTGATCTGCATCGGCCTGCTGATGTTCTTCGAGTGTCCGACGGCCTTGCGCCAGCTGGCGCATTT
>JAZJZQ010000659.1:0-2330 GCA_040389625.1 Pseudomonadota bacterium
TGCTCCTTGTTCATGTAATTGATGGCGTTCGAGATCAGGTTGTGGAACACCTGCTGGATGCGGGTCGGCTCGGTGGTAATGGTGGGCAGGCCGGGCGCGATGGTGACCCGGATGTGGGGCGGCGGCGCCAGCAGGTCCACCACGTCCGCCAGCAGCCGATTCAAGTCCACCGGCAGCAGCGCTTCCTTGACCCGGCCCACGCGCGAATACTGGAGAATGCCGTCGATCAGCCCGCTCATCCGGTGTACCCGGTTGATCAACAGGCGCATGTGTTCGCGGCCCTCGTCGTTGAACTGGTCGGCGTAGTCCGTGGCCAGCCAGTCGGCCAGCGAACCGATGCCGCGCAGCGGCGCCTTCAAGTCGTGCGAGACGACGTAGGCAAAGTTGGTCAGCTCCTCGTTGGCGCTGCTCAGTTCCTGCAGCAGCAGGCGGTTCTTTTCCTCGTTGTGCTTGCGGTCGCTGATGTCGCGCACCATGCCGGTAAACATGCGGCGCTCACCCAGGCGCATCTCGGCCACGGCCAGGTCCATGGGGAACAGCGAGCCATCCTTGCGCATGCCTTCCACTTCCCGCCCCTTGCCGATGATCTTCTTCTCGCCCGTGGTCACGTAGTTGGCAAGGTAGTGGTCGTGCTGGCTGCGGTGCGGTTCGGGCATCAGGATGGAGACGTTCTTGCCGGCCACCTCCGCTTCCGTGTAGCCGAACAGGCGCTGGGCGGCCGGATTGAGCCGCTCCAGCCGGCCCCGCTCGTCGATGGTGATGATGGCGTCCACGGCCGTCTCGAAGATGGCGCGCATGCGCGCCTCGCTCTCCTGCAAGGCCACTTCGGCCGCGCGGCGGCTGCTGATGTCGTGGATGGTGGCCAGCACCAGCGGCAAGTCCTGGGCCGTGCGCAGCGGCGACAGGCTCACTTCGACGGGGAACTCATGGCCGTCCGCGTGCAGGCCCAGCAGTTCCGAGCCGGCCCCCATGGCGCGCGGCCGGGGCTGATCGAAGAAATCCGTGCGCAAGGCCCCGTGGTGGGCACGGTAGCGGGCCGGCACCAGCATTTCCAGCGTCTGGCCCAGCAGCGCGTCGCGGCTGTGCCCGAACAGGCGCTCCAAGGCCGGGTTGGCGAGCACGATGCGGCCCTCGCGATCCACGATCAGCATGGCGTCGGTGGCTGCGCCGAGCAGCCATTCCAGACTTTGACCTTCTATGACGAGATTTTTCAACGACTTTTTTCCTGGTGGCTGGCTACGGCGCGCGACCGCCGGGGGCCGCCTTGCCGCAAATACTATCTCAACCTGCAACAATACCATGGCAACCACGAATTTTGCCACCGGAAGTTAAAACCGGCCGGCCACTCGCGTTCCGCATTCGATTCCATGGTCTTTTGACCTAGATCAACTGCCAGCAGTGACGGGTTGCAAGTTCACAGTTAAATTGGGGACATAGGGTCGGGCCCCGTCAAGCGGTGCCCGTCTGCATCACCGCCATTGTAAGGCCGCTCATACATCGAAGGAAGCACTATGCCATCCACACACACCACCGCAGCCTCCGGGAGCACGCGATGAGCCAGTTGTCCGCCGCCGACCTGGCCGATCTGGGCGAACGCCTGCGCCAGCGCCGGCAGGAGCTGATCGACGCGTTGCGCCAGCGCCTGCACCAGTCCGACAACCAGGTGGAAATGGCGTTGTTCAACTATTTCGCATCGTTGGACGATGCCGCCACCTCCAGCCAACTGGCCGACTGCGACGTGGCCCAGCTCAGCCACGAGTTAGCCGAACTGCGCGCCATCGACCTGGCCATCGGCCGTATCGTCGCCGACACCTATGGCAGTTGCGCCGCCTGCGGCGTGCCCATCGCGCTCGACCGGCTGCGGGCCCAGCCCAGCGCCCAGATGTGCCTGGCCTGCCAGGAAGAACTGGAACAGCAGCCGCATCGCCTGCACAAAATCGCCTGAGCCCGCAACGCGGGCCCAGCCACCGTCGCCAGGCAAGGCCGGCAAAAACCCGAGACGTAACGATTCATGAGGAAGGATTTCTCGCCCCCGTGCATGTAAGCTCGAAAATGACAAAAATGGGGACAAAAATGGGGACGTACCCCTTTTTTAAAGAAAATGGGGACGTACCCCTTTTTCTGAAAACCGTGTTACGTCCCGGGTTTTACGAGCCGGGCGTGGCGGGCGATTAGCGGTAGACCAGCACCGGAACCGGGCTGAAGGTGAGGATTTTCTGGGTTTCGCCGCCCAGCAGGAAGCTGCGGGCACCCTTGCGTCCGTGCGAGGCGACGCAGATCAGGTCGCAACCATACAGCTGGGCATGGTCGATGATGGCCTGGTAAGGCTG
>JAZJZQ010000659.1:2430-17111 GCA_040389625.1 Pseudomonadota bacterium
AGATCAGGTCGCAACCATACAGCTGGGCATGGTCGATGATGGCCTGGTAAGGCTGGTCATGGGCCACGTACAAGGTGTCGCAGGTGACGCCGTAGCCGCGCGCCGCTTCCACCACTTCGTGCAGGTAGCGCCGGGCCAGTTCGGCGTTATGCTCCTGCTCCGCGGTACGGCTGTCGATCACCATCGCCGTCTGCGGCCCTATCGTATGGAACAAGGGCACCACGTGGATGCCCGTCACACAGGCCCCCGACTCCGACGCATAGCGCATGCATTTCTGCACCATCACCCGTGACGCTGGCGAACCGTCCGTGGCCAGCAAGATGTGCTTGAACATGGGGTTTCCTTGTGGACGCCGCTGTGGTCAGGCCTGGCCGCCGGCAATGTCGCCGGCCGTCGCAGGACCGGTATCGAACTGCACTCCGGCCACCTGCAGGGCCGCCGCCAACGCCGTGTCGGCCGTTTCCAGGTGGACATGGAACCATGGCAGCAGCAGCTCGACGGCGCGCCGCCGTGCCGCGTGGTCGCCATCGGCCAGGCCGTGCAGCGTGGCCAGTACGCGCGCGTGCTGCTCGCGGTGGCTGCGAATCGCGGGATAGGCGATCGCTTCCATGATCTGCTCTTCGGCCCGGAAATCCGCTTCCAGGCTTTCCGTCAGCCGCGCCAGGCCGCTATCGAAGGCGCCGTCTTCCGGCACCTGTTGCAAGGCCGTTATTTGCTGCGCCAGCGCCTGGTGGGCGTCGTCCATCAGCGGGATACCAAGCGCCATGTCCGGCGTCCAGATCGGTTCTTCCATGCTTCCTCCTGTTAGGCGTTGCCGGCGGGGTTGCTTATTTCTTCTCGCAGGTATTCCAGTGGAACGGCAGATAAGCCGGGCAGAACCGGAATATGCCCGTCATCAAGGGCACCAGGCCCAGCCAACCCCACGCGCCGATGACGCCCGTCAGCGCGCCGCCCAGCAACAGCAGGCCCACCAGAATGCGGATCACACGGTCGATACTTCCTACGTTCGCTTGCATCATATACTCCCATCTCACGAATAAACTTGCTGCACCTCAAGCCATCGCGGGCCCCTTGTGCTAGTCCCGGCCCCGCCCGTCCGCATTGGCCTGGATCAAGTGCCAACCCAGCATTTCGCGCACGCGTTCGGCGCTGGGGGCGGCCACTTGCGGCCAGTAGTCGGCTTCGCCGGCCTGCTCCGGCGCGCGTGCGGCCGGCGATGATTGTTGTTGCGTTTCCATGATGACCTCGCTGGTTGAATGGCGGACCTACCGTCCTGCAATTCAGTATTGGCGCCAGCGCCGGTCATCGTTATCGGTCTTCCCCGCTGCTTCATGTGGTGGAAAGGCCGATGAAATTGTGTCGTGCTTCCCCTACATCACGATCAGCTTAAAGGAAGCGGCATGGCGCGCCCGCCAATTTTGCGCGCCCGATTGATCTGACACAGGTCAGCCGCTCAGCCTTTGGTCGCATCGGCCGCCGCCTTGAGCTTGCGTGGCAGGCTGAGCTTGTTACGTTCGCGTTGCAGCCGGGCCAGCCGGCGCTGGATCTCGTCCGAGTCCATCCACAGGTCCGAACCTTTGAGGATGTTCTTGATCTCCGTGGCCGACAGGAAAGGCTGGCAGGTGCGCGTCATGAATTTCTCGAACCAGTTGCTCAAGGCCAGCGATTCGGCCTGCTGCTCGTTGCCCTTGCCGGTGAAGACGCCGGAGTAGATATGGAACAGCAGCTGGCAGTTGTCGTGCACCAGCAGTTCGTCGCCAGCCAGGAAGATGAAGGCGCCCATCGAATAGGCACGCGCTTCGAGCACAGTGATCACGTGGGCGTTCGAGGCTTGCATGTTGTTGATGATCTGCAGCCCCGTATCGAAGTCGCCGCCCGACGTGTTCAGATGCAAATAGATCAGGTCCACGTCGCTGGCCGTGCGCAGCGTGTGGAACAGCTCGGTGTAGTAATAGGCTTGCTGGATGGTGCCCGACAGGTAATAGGATATCTGCCGGATCTGGGTCTGGCGCTCGAAGCGGCTCAGGCCCTGGAACACCAGCGGTTCCACTTCTTCCTGGTCGATATCCTGCGAGCTCAGCGGATGGGTGTTCATGTGTTGCTCCCGTGACGCGTGGGTAAGCCGGCGCGGCCGCCGAAACGGCCGCGCGGATACATCACAGCATGTTGTCGGCCCGCAGGAAATACTTGCGCGCATGCTTGAGCAGCTGGCCGTCCGTCGGATGGTCCACCGTTTCCACGCTCATCACGTGCTCGGCCACGGCCGGATGGTGCTTGAGCAGGTACTTCATCAGTTCCAGCTTTTCCATGCCGGGGCCCACCAGGAGGATTTCCGCCGCCGGCTTCAGGCCATCGGCCACGGCTTCAAAGAACCGCGCGCTTTCGGCCTGGCGACCCGTGCCGCCGGCCGCCTTGGTGTGCAGGTGCGGCGTGCCGGCGTGGGAACGGATCACGGCGGTGGCCGACGTTTCAGGATTGAAATGGATCAGGTGGGCTTCGGCATGGTCTATCCATGCTACTGCGTGTTGGAAGGACATACGGGTTCTCCATGGTTGGGGCGGGTCCGGCGTTGCCGCCGGCCTGGGCCGGGCGTTGATGGAGTGGACTATGGGCGTCGCAACGGGAAAAATCCTTGACCTAGATCAAAACTTTCCCTAACGGCAAGGATGCCGTGCAAGACATGTCGCCTAGCACGGTTTTGTTCGACTTGTTTGATCCAGATCAAGCAAATTAGCACATTGCTTCGCTTATATTGATATCGATGCTGCAAACCAAGCAGGACGCAGCGCTCCGCTCCGACCACAAACCTGTCGATAGCGCAAATTTGCCCGACCACGATGTCGGCTGTGGCAGGCAGATTTGCCGCATCCCGCCGCCCATTCCCGCGGCGCCATTAACAACCCAGCTGTGCGCCGCACCGGCCCAGCCACTTTGACGCGAGGCGATCTTGTTGAACTATCTTTCTGCGGCCCATGGCAACCGTGATGCCGCCCGTTTTTCCGCTCCCGTTGAATGCTCGTCGTGCCGCGCCCGCCAGCTGTGCCTGCCGGCCGGCGCCACCGACCATCGCAACGTGGACAAACTGGTGGGCCGCCGCATCAAGGTGGCCCGCGACAGCAACCTGTACAAGGCCGGCGACCTGGTGGGCAACCGCTTCTACGCCATCCGCTACGGCAGCTTCAAGAACTACCGGGGCGACGCGGCCGGCCAGCCCCGCATTACGGGCTTCCAGATGAGCGCCGAATTCCTGGCGCTGGACGCGATCGGCCTGCAGCAGCATAACTGCACCGCCGTCGCGCTGGAAGACAGCGAAGTGTGCGAAATCTCGTGCGGCAGCATGAAGCCGCTGCTGCCCTTCTTTCATAGCATCCTCAGCAAGGAAATCACGGACGAGCAGAACGTGGCCCTGCTGCTGCGCAATACCCGGGCCGAACAGCGCCTGGCGGCCTTCCTGCTGAACCTGTCGTGGCGCTACGGCGTGCGCGGCTTCTCGCCGGCCCGTTTCCGGCTGGCCATGTCGCGCCGCGACATCGCCGACTTCCTGGGCCTGACGCCGGAAAGCGTGAGCCGGCTGATGTTCCAGTTCAAGGACCACAACCTGATCAACGTCACTGGACGCGACGTCACGCTGGTCGATGCGATCGGACTCAAGCAGCTGGCCGCCAACGCCGGCGCCAGCGCACCCGGCACGCTCGAGGCCATGCCGCAAACCCTGCCCCTGCCCAGAGGGGAGCTTTAATCATGGAAAGGCAGGCTATCATGAACCGATTGACCACCAGCACTCCCTTGTCGCGCCACTTCGCCCAGCCCGCCAGCTGCGGCACGTGCACCGCGCGCGCCCACTGCCTTCCGACAGGCATGAATGACAGCTATTGCGCCGCCATCGACCAGCTGGTCGAACGGCGCGTGCAGCTGGTACGGGGCGAGCACCTGTACCAGATGAACGAGCCGCTGAGCGACCACCTGTACGCCATCCGCAGTGGCCAGTTCAAGACCTACCACCTGACGCCGGAAGGCGAGCAGCGGGTGACGGGCTTCCACATGAGCGGCGAATTCCTCGGCCTGGACGCCATCGGCCTGCATGTGCACCGCGGCAGCGCCGTCGCCCTGACCAACGCCGAAGTGTGCGAATTCTCCTACCACCGGCTGGCCGACGCGGCACAGCGCATGGAGCCGCTGTCGCAGCTGTTCCATAACCTGCTGAGCAAGGAACTGGCGCGCCAGCAGGACACCACGCTGCTGCTGCGCAACGGCCACGCGGACCAGAAGTTCGCCAACTTCCTGCTGCGCATGTCGCGCTGCTATGCCTCCCGCGGCAGCGCGCCCAACCTGTTCCAGCTGCCCATGTCGCGCCAGGAAATCGGCGACTTCCTGGGCCTGACGGCCGCCACCATCAGCCGCCTGATCTGCAACTTCAAGGGCCAGGGCTGCATCAAGGCCGTGCGCCGCAACATCATCATCCTGGACCAGGCCATGCTGACGCGCATCGCCACCGGTACGCCGCACCCGGCCACGGTTGCCATCGCCAGGGCCCCGGCCGGCCAGCTGCTGCAACTGGCCTGAGCGGCGAGCGGGGCCGGGCCGATATCGGTCCGCCGGGGCAATTCTCGCCCCGGCCCCCCTGCCCCGGTCAAGCCGGCAAGCACGCCGGCGCGTCCATGGGCGCCCGGCGCGCCGGGTGTCCGCCCCGCGCGGGCGCTACCGGTCGCCAACAGCGTCCGCCCGCAAGGCGGCGGCCAGCGTCGCCAATGTACCTTCCGCATCGGCCGACTCGGTATTGATCACGCAGGTTTGACGCCGCTCGCGCGCGCTGAGGGTGTCGCTGATGGCGGCCTGCCGCGCCAGCAGTTCCGGCCCCGCGTCAGACGCGTCGCGCCCTTCGCGCACGCGCTGCGCCAGGCGCGCGCGCAGGGTGCGCGCGCCGGCCCGCAGATGCAGGATGCGGAATTCCGCCCCCCGCTCGCGGGCGATGCGCTCGAACGGTTCGCGTTGCCAGCGCTGCAGGAAGGAGGCATCCACCACCACGGGCAAGCCGGCCCGCAAGCCATAGCGGGCCAGTTCCAGCAGCCGGGCGTAGGTGGCGCGGGTGCTGTCTTCCGTATAGATACCGGCGCCGGCCGGTGCCGCCATGCGGGCGCTGGGCGCCAGCCCATGCAAGCGCTTGCGCTCCACGTCCGAGCGGATGCGGATGCCGTCGATGGCGCGCGCCAGCCGGCCCGAAAAATAGGTCTTGCCGCTGCCCGAATAGCCATGCGCAATCACCAGCGGCGGCCTGGCCGGCTGGACCGAGGCGGCGGCAAAGGCCAGGTAGCGGCGCGCCAGTTGCGCATGTTCGGCCGCGGCGGGCCCGGACAGGGCATTGGCCCGCAATAGGCAAACCTTGGCCCGCACCACGGCGCGCATGGTCAGGTAGTAGCCCAGCACGGGCAGGCCGGAATAGTCGCCGCTCGCTTCCAGATAGCGTTCCAGCAGGATGGCGGCCAGGCCGGGCTGGCCGTGGAAACGCAAGTCCATCACGGCAAAGGCCAGGTCGTTGATCACGTCGATCCAGCGCAGATCGTCGTTGAATTCGATGCAGTCGAACACCTCCACCTTGCCGGCCAGCGTAAGGATGTTGGCGCAATGGAGGTCGCCATGGCATTCGCGCACAAAGCCCTGGGCCTTGCGCTGGCCGACCAGGTCCAACACCCGCTCCTGGGTCGACAACCACACCGTCAGCAGGTGGGCCTGGGAACGCATTTCGGCAGAACCGGCCAGCGCTTCCACCGTCGCCAGGTCCTGGCGCGCGCCCTTGTCCACGGCGCGCACGCTGCCCCATGGCGTTCCGGCCGGCGCCACGGCGGCGTGGCGGTGGAAGGCGGCCAGCTTGTCGGCCAACGCTTCCACCTCGGCCACTGTCAGTTGACCGTGCGCCAGCCGCGCCGTCCACAGCGCCTCCTGCGGGAAGGCATGCATGCGCACCGTGTATTCGATGCGGGCGCCATCGCCGCCCAGCGCGGGTTCGGCATAACTGCCGGTCACGGGCACCATGTCGAGATAGAGTTCAGGGGCCAGGCGCCGGTTCAGGCGCACTTCTTCCTCGCACAAGCGGCGCCGCGCGTACAGGGTGCTGTAGTCGAGCACGTCGAACTTGAGCGCCTTCTTGATCTTGTAGGCGTACTCCGGGGTGACGAGCACCCAGGAGATGTGGGTCTCGAACAGCCGGCACGGCTGCCCCTGCGCCGACAGGGTGGCCACCAGCCGTTGCACCAGCATCGCCTGCTGGGCCTGGTCGGAACGGTCGTTCATGGCACATCCTTTTCGTTCATGCCCGGCGTGGCCAGCAGTGCAGCCATCATGCGCGCGGATAGCCGACCGTCTGGGCCAGCACGATGCGCTGATGGGGCCCCAGTCCCATCCGCTGCGCCAGCGCCGGCCGGTCCACCCAGCCCCGCGCCACGGTGGCCAGGCCTTCGGCCGCGCAGAACAGGTAGACGTTCTGGCTGATGTAGCCCGTATCGAGCGCCGCGTAGAACTTCTGCTCCACGCGCGAGGCGCCGCTCATGCGCTCCAGGTCGGCCACGTAGATCAGGTTGACGGGAGCGCCGCCGACGAAATCCTGCCAGCCCGTGTCGGCCCGGATGTCATCGGCCAGCACGGGCTGCAACAGCAGATGGTGCGGGTCGAAGCGGTACAGGCCACTGGCCAGGGCGACGTAGATGTCGATCTCCTGCGCATCCTTGGCCGAGGGCGCCGTGCGGTGGCCCTCCTCTTCCCGGTTGATGCCGAAGGCCGCCCACAGCAGCCGCGACAACTTGTAGATCGACAATTCGCGCGGACTGTATTCACGGACGGAGCGGCGCTTGCGCAACACTTCCATCAGCGCGCTGCTCAAGGGTGCGATGTCGGCATCCAGTTCCAGCGAGGAAGGAGCGATCAGCTGCAGCACCGGTTGAGTATCTTGTGGCTTGTTCATTTTGGCTCTCCATGGGTGGCACGGAGCGGAACGAAACCGGCGGCCAACAGCACAGCCATAAGCGACTGGACCAGGGGGCGATATTTGAGCTGCATGATACGCTCCTTCACGAAAAAACCGCGCAAGCTTGCGCCGATGGACTCACAGTAGCGTGCGCCCCGATTTTAATCACGCGGGTAGTGTGATCCAAGTCAATCGACCTGATCAAATACCCCGGGCGGCCGTTATCGGCCCTGCCACGTCCGATTGCACGGGCTTATGGGATGGTTTTGATGCAAATCAAGGATTTTCATTGTTCAGACGACCATAGTGCGACATGAGGGCATCCCCGCCCATCCACTCCTGAGAGGACGCGACATGAAGCTGCTGAAACACCTTGCCATGCTGATGCTGCTGGCCACGCTGGGCGGCTGCGGCTACAACGCGCTGCAGACGCAAGATGAACAGATCAAGGCCGCCTGGTCCGAAGTGCTCAACCAGTACCAGCGCCGGGCCGACCTGATCCCCAACCTGGTCAGCACGGTGCAAGGCTATGCCAGCCATGAGAAAGAAGTGCTGACGGCCGTCACCCAGGCCCGCGCCCAGGTCGGTTCGGTGCAGGCCAGTCCCGCCACGCTCAACGACCCGGAAGCGCTGGCCCGCTTCCAGCGCGCCCAGAACGAACTGCATGGCGCCCTGACCCGGCTGCTGGCCGTGTCGGAGAACTACCCCCAGCTCAAGGCCGACGCCAACTTCCGCGACCTGCAAGCCCAGCTGGAAGGAACGGAAAACCGCATCACCGTGGCCCGCAACCGCTACATCGCGGCCGTCCAGAGCTACAACACAACGGTGCGCTCCTTCCCCACCAACCTGACGGCGAAGATGTTCTCGTTCGAAGTCAAACCCAACTTCACGGTCGACAATGCGGCCGCCATCGCCAGCCCGCCGCGCGTGCAGTTCGGACCGGCGGCCGCATCCACGCCCGGGGCGACCAAATGAGCTGGCTGCGGCGCGTGCTGTGCTGGCTGGCCGTGCTGGCCGTTGGCGCCGCCAACGCCGCGTCCGTCCCGGCCCTGACGGCGCGCGTGACGGACCTCACGGGCACGCTGAGCGCCCAGCAGACGGCCAGCCTGGAAACGGCCTTGCGCGATTTTGAAACGCGCAAGGGCAGCCAGATTGCCGTGCTGCTGGTCGGCAGCACGGCGCCCGACAGCATCGAGCAATACGCGTTGAAGGCGGCCGAGCAGGCAAAACTGGGCCGCAAGAAGATCGACGACGGCGCCCTGCTGCTGGTGGCCAAGGACGACCGTACGCTGCGCATCGAAGTGGGCTATGGCCTCGAAGGTGCGCTCAACGACGCCGTCAGCAAGCGCATCGTGAGCGACATCATCACCCCCTATTTCCGCCAGGGCGATTTCTATGGCGGGCTGGTGGCCGGCACCAACGCCATGATGGCCGTGGTAGACGGCGAACCATTGCCGGCGCCGCCGCAGGCGCGTGGCGACGCGGTGCCGGACGGCTCGCTTTACCTGCCCGGCCTGTTGCTGGCGGCGCTGGCCATCGGCAGCGTGCTGCGCGCCCTGCTGGGGCGCATGCCGGGCGCGCTGGTGGCCGCCGGCGTGTGCGGCTGGCTGGCCTGGGCCGTGCTGGCGACCTTGCCGGCGGCCCTGTTCGTGGGCGTGGCCGCGCTGCTGTCGACGCTGCTGGGCGGCTTGCGGGGCATGCCGGGGCGGCGCTCGGGCGGCCCGTTTGGCGGCTTCGGCGGTGGAGGCTTCGGCGGCGGCGGGGGCGGCGGCGGCGGTTTTGGGGGCGGTGGCGGCGGCTTCGGCGGCGGCGGCGCGTCCGGCAGGTGGTAGCCATGGGCAAGCTGAAACGCATGCTGCGCCATCTTTGCACACCGCATTGGCGGCTGCGTCTGGCCTTTCCGGCGGCGACGCTGGAAGTCATCGAACGGGAAATTCGCAACTGCGAACGGCTGCATGGCGGCGAAGTGCGCTTCGCCGTGGAAGCGGCCCTGCCCCTGCCGGCCCTGTGGCGCGGCACCACGGCGCGCGAACGGGCCGTCGACCTGTTTTCGCACCTGCGCATGTGGGATACCAACGAGCGCAACGGCGTGCTGATCTACCTGCTGCTGGCCGACCATAGCGTGGAAATCGTGGCCGACCGCGGCGTCCACGCGCTGGCCGGACAGCCCCATTGGGGCCGCGTGTGCCGCCGCATGCAACGCGCCTTCGGCCACGGCAGCTACGAACGGGGTACGGCAAGCGCCGTGCGCATGGTCGGCCGCATGCTGGCCCGCTACTACCCGCCTGTGGCCGGACGGTCCAACGAATTACCCGACAAGGTGGTCGTGCTGTAGCGCCGGCCGCCTAACTTTTTCACTCTAACCTGTAACGAAAGCAACTATGTTTACCACCATCCTGGTTCCCACCGACGGCTCCGAGCTGTCCGACCGCGCCGCCCACGCCGCCATCGAGTTTGCCCGCGATTGCGGCGCCAAGGTGGAAGTGCTGGCCGTCTGGCAATCCTATCCCTATTCGCCGTACGCCGAATTCGGCGCCGTGCTGGACGTGGAGGCATACGGCAAGCAGATGCTGGCCGAGGCCGAACAGGCGGCCCAGCGCGTGGCCGACGACGCCGCCGAAGCGGGCGTGCCGTGCACCGTCCACGTGGTCGATTCCTTCAGCCCCTACGAGGAAATCCTGAAGGCGGTGGAACAGTACCACTGCGACCTGGTCTGCATGGCCACCCACGGCCGCCGCGGCCTGGGCCAGCTGCTGCTGGGCAGCCAGACCCGCCTCGTCACCACCCACTGTCCGGTGCCGGTGCTGGTCTACCGTTAATCGAGCGCCTTGCGGAAACGCAGCACGGACACGGTCAGCAACACGAAGCCGATGGCGGCCAGCGCCGCCATCTGCGGCCACAGCACGTCCAGTCCCACGCCCTTGAGGAAGGTGCCGCGGATGATGACGAGGTAGTAGCGCAGCGGGTCGAGCAGCGTCAGCCACTGGAGCGCATGCGGCATGCTGGCGATCGGGAAGCTGAAGCCGGACAGGATGAACATCGGGTTCAGCACGAAGAAGTTGGAAGCGAAGGCCTGCTGCTGGGTAGTGCAGATGGTGGAGATGAACAGCCCGATCGACAGTATGCTGATCAGGAACAGACAGGTGGCGGCAAACAGCAGGAACGGATTGCCGACAAAGGGGATGTGAAACCAGAACATGCCTACACCGGCCACCAGCACTACCTCGATCAATCCGATCAGGAAAAACGGCAGCGTCTTCCCGAGGATGAATTCGGCCGGACGGATCGGCGTGACCAGCAACTGCTCCAGCGTGCCCACCTCGCGCTCGCGCACGATGGCGAACGCAGTCAGGTTGACGATGGTAATCAAGGTCAGCGTCCCTATCACACCCGGCACGAAGAACCAGCGGCTGTTCAGGTTGGGGTTGTACCAGTAGCGCTGGGCCACGTCGATGTGTACCATCGGCCGCGCCAGCGCATGCCCCGTGCGCTGGGCCAGTTCCAGCGCCTGCGCCTGGCCGTAGCTGTTGGCGATGTCGCTCACGTAGCCGAGCGCAATCAGGGCCGTATTCGAATTGGTCCCGTCCAGCAGCACCTGCAGCGGCGCACTCTGGCCCTTGCGCAGCAAGGCCGCGAAGCCGGGCGGCACCACGATGGCCACCTGGGCCGAACTGCTGGCCACGGCCTGTTCCGCCTCC
Organism: Pseudomonadota bacterium; assembly: GCA_040389625.1. Taxonomy (GTDB): domain Bacteria; phylum Pseudomonadota; class Gammaproteobacteria; order Burkholderiales; family Burkholderiaceae_D; genus Rugamonas. Next base: position 13,087 of record JAZJZQ010000659.1, read on the forward strand.
TGGTGGCTGCTGGCCACCGTGGTCAGCTCGAAGCGGCTGCTGTGGACGAAGGCGGCCACCAGCGCCCGGCTTTCCGGCGTGTGGTCCTGGTCCAGCATGGCGGTGGACACGTTGAACACTTCGAACGTGGCCGCGTAGCCGAACAACAGCATCTGTATCATGGGCGGGATCAGCAGGCGGAAACGGGCCGACTTGTCGCGCTTCAGTTGCAGGAATTCCTTGATCAGCAGTTGGGCGATACGGCGCAGCATAGTGTCAGTCCAGTGTCTTGCGGAAGGCGCGCGCGGCCAGCACGACCAGCGCCACGGCGTAGGCGGCCAGGCAGGCCACGGGCACGGCCAGCTCGGCCAGCGTGGAACCCTTGAGGAACACGGCCTTCAGGATGGTCACGTAGTAGCGCGCGCTGACCAGGTAGGTCACGTCCTGCACCACGGCCGGCATCTGGTCGATGGGGAAGGAAAAACCGGACAGCAAGGTGGTGGGCAGCATGGTCAGCACCAGCGCCACCTGGCTCGCGCCCACCTGGCTGCGCAGCGCCACCGACACACAATAGCCGATGCACAGCACCACGATCAGGAACAGCGCCGTGGTCAGCATCAGCGTGACGATGGTGCCGCGGAACGGCACCTCGAACCAGCCCACGGCCAGCGCCAGGCAGATGGCGGCGTCCAGCATGCCGAGCACGAAGTACGGCGCCAGCTTGCCGATCATCAGTTCCATCGGCTGCACGGGCGTGGACACCAGCAGTTCCATCGTGCCGCGTTCCCACTCGCGGGCGATGGTCAGCGACGTCAGTTGGGCGCCGACGATGGCCATCACCAGCGCCACCACGCCGGGAATGATGAAATTGCGGCTTTCGAGCTCCTCGTTGAACCACACGCGGGCCTGCACCAGCACCGGGGTCTGGGTCTGGATGCGGCCGCCCTGGCGCTGGATCGCCTTCAGCTGGATCTCGCTGGCGTAGCCGCCCACTACCAGCCGCGCATAGTTGGCGGCGATGTTGGCGGTGTTGGAGTCGGTGCCGTCCACCAGCAGCTGGACGGTGGCCCCGCCCTGGTCGGCCAGGTTGCGCGTGAAGCCGGACGGGATCACCAGGGCCACCGTGCAGCTGCGGGCGTCGAGGCCGCGGATCACGTCGGCGTGGCTGGTGGCCGTCACCGGCGGCTGGAAGTAGCGCGAACTGGCAAAGCGGGCCAGCAAGTCCTTGCTTTGCTGGCTGCCTTCCTGGTCGTAGGCGCAGATGGGGATGGCGTCCACGTCCAGGTTCACGCCGTAGCCGAGCATGAACATCTGCATCAGCGGCAGCAGCAGGGCGATCATCAGGCTGCGCGGGTCGCGCAGCACCTGCAGGGTTTCCTTGCGCGCGATGGCGACGATGCGGCGCAGTTTCATGGTGCTGCTCCCGCGTTTCCAGCTACGCCGGCACTGGCGGCCGCTCCATTGCGCTGGCGCGACTTGCGCACCAGGTGCACGAACATGTCTTCCATGCCCGGTTCGATGGCGCGGCAACGCGCGCCGGGCTGGCCGTGCTGCTCCAGCAGGGTGACGATGGCGGCGCCGTCGCGCTCCGCATCGTCCACCAGTAGGTGCAGCGCGTTGCCGAATACGGCCGCATCATGCACGCCCGGCGCGCCAGCCAGCACGTCCAGCGCGGCGCCGGGATTGACGCATTCCAGCTCCACCAGTGCGCCGCCGATCGACTGGTGCTTGAGCTCATTGGGCGTGCCCAGCGCGATCAGCTTGCCCGATTCGATCATGGCGATGCGCATGCAGTACTCCGCCTCGTCCATGTAGTGGGTCGACACCAGGACACTCACGCCGTCCGCGCTCAGCTCGTGGATCAGGTTCCAGAAACGGCGCCGCGAGCCGGGATCGACGCCGGAGGTGGGCTCGTCCAGGAACAGCACGCGCGGCCGGTGCAGGATGGCGCAGCCCAGCGCGAGCCGCTGCTTCCAGCCGCCGGCCAGGGTGGTGACCAGCGCATCCTCCCTGCCCTCCAGCCCCGCCATGCGCACGGCATATGCAACCCGCTCTTCGATCTCGCCGCGCGCCACACCGTAGATGCCACCGAAAAAGCGCAGGTTCTCCGCCACGCTCAAGTCGCCATACAGCGAGAATTTCTGCGACATGTAGCCGATGCGCTGGCGCACGGCTTCCGGGTCCTGGGCAATGTCGATGCCATCCACCACGGCACGTCCGCCGCCGGGGCGCAGCAGCCCGCACAGCACCCGTATCAGCGTCGACTTGCCGGCGCCATTGGGGCCCAGGAAGCCCATGATCTCGCCCCGGCCCACGTCGAAGCTGACGTCGTCCAGCGCCCGGAAGGCGCCGAAGTGCTTGCTCAGGTGCTCGACCTGGATGGCTGGCTGGGCGTCCATCATGCCCCCTTGTGCTTGCGTTCGAGCAGGGCCACGAACAGGTCTTCGATGGTCGGCTCGATGGTTTCGACTGGTCCGGACGGCACGCCGGCCGCCTGCAGGGCCTGCGCCAGCGCCGCGCTGCGGGCCGCCGCGTCGTCCACGTGCACATGCACCCCGTCGCCCACCAGCAGCACGCCCTGCACGCCCTCCAGGCGCTCGATGGCGGCAGCGGCCTCGCGCGGGCGCGCGCTCGTCACGCGCACGATGGCGCCCGGCATCTCGCGCTTGAGTTGCTGCGGCGTGTCGCAATACATCATGCTGCCCTCGTCGAACAGGGCCAGCCGGTCGCAGCGCTCGGCCTCGTCCAGGTAGGCGGTCGAGATCACCATCGCTACCCCGGTGGCGCGCAGCGAATACAGGATCTGCCAGAACTCGCGCCGCGAGACGGGATCGACGCCGGTGGTCGGTTCGTCCAGCAGCAGCACGCGCGGCGCATGCACCAGGGCGCAGGTCAGGCCCAGCTTCTGCTTCATGCCGCCCGACAGCTGGCCGGCCAGGCGCTGGCGGAACGGCATCATGCCCGACGCCGTCAGCAGCTGCACGGCGCGCTCCTGCCACACCTTGCGCGGCACGTCGAACAGGTCGGCGAAGAAGCGGATATTCTCGTCCACCGTCAAGTCGTCGTACAGGCCGAAACGCTGCGGCATGTAGCTCACGTGGCGCTTGGTGCGCTCGGGATCGGCCACCACGTCCACCTCGTCGATGCGGATGGCGCCGGCGTCGGCCCGCATCACGCTGGCCAGCATGCGCATGGTGGTGGTCTTGCCCGCGCCATCCGGGCCCACCAGGCCGAAGATTTCGCCCTGCCGCACGGAGAAGCTCACATTGTCCACCGCCGTCAGCGCGCCGAAGCGCTTGCTCACGCCGCGCACATCCAGTGCCAGCGGCGGCTGCTGCGGGGGCTGCGGCGCTGGCGGCGGCCGCGGCGTCGGGGGCTGCGGCTGCGGCGGCTGCGGCGGCGTGGCAGGGGACTGGTCCGTCATGGCTGGGCCGGCGCCAGCACGGCGTCGGCCGGCATGCCGGGCACGAACTGGCGGTTGCGGTTGTCGATGTCGATCTTGACCCGGTACACCAGGGTGACGCGCTCGGCGTGCGTTTCCACGCTGCGCGGCGTGAATTCGGCCTTGGCGGCGATGAACGACAGCTTGCCGGTGAAGCGCTTGTCCGGGAAGCTGTCGCTGGTGACGGCCACTTCCTGCCCCAGCCGCACCCGTCCCAGGTCGCTCTCGTTCAGGTAGGCCCGCAGCCACACATGATCGAGGTCGGCCAGCGTGATGATGGGCGTGCCGGGCGCCACCACCTCGCCCAGTTCGGCCTGGCGGGTCAGCACCACGCCGTCGAACGGCGCGGCCAGCGTGGCGTAGCTGGCCATGATGCGGCTCAGCTGCTCGGTCTGCTCGCCGCTGTGGACCCCGGCCTGCGCCACCTTGACGCTGCGCTGGGCCACCTGCGCCAGGGCGCGGTCGCGCTCGAGCTGGGCGCGCGCCTGCTTGAGGGCCGTGGCCGCGTTGTCGAGCGCCGCCGTGGCCAGGAAGCCTTGCCGCTGCAATGCCTGGCTGCGTTCCACGTCCAGCTGGCGCTGGGCCAGCGTGGCCAGGTCCGCCT
>JAZJZQ010000659.1:17211-22866 GCA_040389625.1 Pseudomonadota bacterium
GCCTGGCTGCGTTCCACGTCCAGCTGGCGCTGGGCCAGCGTGGCCAGGTCCGCCTCCACCGTCTTGCGGCTGGCGGCCACGTTTTCCAATGCCATCTCCAGCTGGCTGCGCTGCACGGCCACGCCGGCGGCGGCCACCGCCACTTGCTGGTTCAGCTCCTGCTGGTCCACCACGGCCAGCACCGTGCCCTTGGCTACCCACTGGCCTTCGTTGAACGGCAGCTGCACCACGCGCGCCTGCAAGCCGTTAAAACTGAGCACGCTCTCGTGGGCTTCGATATTGCCCGACAGGTGGATGGTTTGGCCCGGCCGCTCGCGATGCCATTGCGGCAGCACGCCGCTGAAGTACAGCGCCGAAACCAGCAGCACGACTCCGCTCGCGATGGTTAGTTTTTTCTTATTCATGTCAAATTTTCTTATCAGGTATTGGCCGTCTTGGCTGCGGTCTTGGCTACCGTGTTGGCTGTTTTGCGTTTGCGGCGCGGCGTGGCCGTGATGGCGGCTTTGCCCACGTCGGCCGCCAGGCGGGCCGGCCACGGCATGGTCAGGCAACGCAGCAGCAGCGATTCGAATTCCGTCACCATGTGGCGGGCCAGCACGTCGGGGTCCGGTACCCGCTGCACGTCGGCCACCACGCCCAAGTTGACCTGGCCCGCGTAACTGAGGATGCTGATGCCCAGCCCGATGCCGCCCGATTGCGGCACCCAGAACACCTGGCGCTCGATGCGCTGGCCCGCCAGGTAGCGCGTTTCCGGCGCGCCGCGCACGTTGGTGACAACGGCACTGGCGTTGGCGGCCAGCGCCTGCACCAGCGTCTCGCGCAGCCCGGCCGGGGCGGCGCCCATGCACGCCAGGATGCCCAGCGCCACCGTCGCCTGCTGCGAGTGCTTGAGCGCCTCCATCCGGTCGTGGACCAGCCGGGTGCGCTGCAGCGCGTCGGCCTCGCCCAGCGGCAGCCCCAGGAACACGAGGCCAAAGTGGTTACCCAGCTCCATGACGGGGCCCGGTGGACGCAGGTTGACGGGCACCAGGGCCCGCATTTCCACCCCGTCCACGACATCGCCCTGGTCCAGCAGGTAGCCGCGCAGGGCCGCCGTCACGCACGACAGCAGCACGTCGTTAACGGAGCATGACAGCGCGTTGGCCACCGCCTTCACTTCGTCCAGCGCCAGCGGTCGGGCGCAGGCGACCCGCTTCATCACGCCCAGCGGGCCCTTGAAGCGGGTGGCGCAGTCGGGCTCCATGGCGGCGATCACACCCAGCTCCGCCGCCAGGTCGATGCCGCGCCGGGCCGCCGCCAGCGCATGTTCGGGATGGCCACTCCAGTCGGCCGCCAGGCTGTAGGCGGTACGCGCCAGGCGCACGCCGTCGCCGGCCAGCTCCGTCACCTGGCCCAGCACCTTCTCCCACGCGGCACGCGAAGGCGGCGTGCCGTCCAGGTCCGGCGACGGCAGGCCGTGGTGGCCGGGGCTGCTGTCCGTCAGCGCGCCCATCACGTGCGACAGGGCGAAACCGTCGCCGTAGCAGTGGTGGATGCGCAGCATCAGCGCGCTGTGGCCGGCGTCCACGTCGATCAGGTGAAACTGCCACATCGGCTTGGTGGGGTCCAGCGCCGTGCTGACCAACTCGCCGGCCAGGCGGTCCAGGCCCCGCTGGCCCGCGCCGCGCGGCAGGGCCAGCTGGCGCACGTGCCAGTCCAGGTCGAAGGCCGCATCCGTCTCCCAGTAGGCGTCGCCACCGTCCCAGCCCACCTTTTGCCGGAAACGGTGGAAGCACAGCATCCTTTCGCGCACCACGGCCTTGAGGCGTGCCAGGTCCAGCCGCCCGCCAAAGGTCATCAGGCCGCAGATCATCATCAGGTTGGTCGGACGGTCCATGCGCAGCCACGCATGATCGATCACCGACAGCGGTTCGCGTTCATTGCCCATGGCAGGCGCGGTAGGACAGGTGGCCGGAGCCGGGTTGACAGGTCATTGCATATCTCCTTGCCGCGGTGTTGGGACTGGAACGGGGGCAATTTTGCGTTCCGGTCTTGTCAAGTCATCTGCACATGGTGGACTGATGAAAATGATATTGCATTGACCTGTATCAAATTCACAAATAGCAGCTTTTCTTAGTAACGCAACAATTTTGATCGCGCACGGCATGATTTGCGTCACCTTGCGCCGCTTGCGGATACACTAACTTGAACAGCTGTATAACTCTTGCTGCCCAGGAAATGAATGTGAGCGACCAGCCACCCAACCGTCCGCCCTTGCCGTCCCCCGCCAACCGCATACCGCGCAGCTCGTGGTATTGGGCCATCGGCCTGGTGGCGATGTCGTTGTGGCTGTTGTTCGGCAACCCGCCGCCGGGCACCCCGCTGCCCTACAGCGAATTCAAATTGTTGTTGCATGCCGGCAAGTTGCATGACCTGTCCGTCAGCGAGCGCCAGGTCAGCGGCGCCATCGCGGACGCGCCGCTGGAGCCGCCGCTGAGCAAGGAGCGGGCCGATGTCCTGCGTGCGGCCACCAAGGGCCATCCCGGCTTCACCACCCTGCGCGTGACGGACCCGGACCTGGTCAAGGATCTGGAAGCGGCGCACGTCAATTACACGGCCGAGGAAGAAAGTCGGCTGCCCATGCTGCTGTCGTGGCTGGCGCCGGGCCTGCTGTTGCTGCTGTTCTGGCGCATGGCCATGCCGGCCGGGGGCGGCATCGGCGGGCTGATGGAGGTGGGCAAGAGCAAGGCCCGCGTCTACATGCAGAAGGATACGGGCGTCACGTTCAAGGATATCGCCGGCATCGACGAAGCCCGCGACGAGCTGATGCTGATCGTGGAATTTCTCAAGCATCCCGAGCGCTACCGGCGCCTGGGCGGGCGCATCCCCAAGGGCGTGCTGATCGTGGGCGCGCCGGGCACGGGCAAGACGCTGCTGGCCAAGGCCGTGGCGGGCGAGGCCGGTGTGCCCTTCTTCTCCATCGGCGGTTCCGAATTTGTCGAAATGTTCGTCGGCGTGGGCGCGGCCCGCGTGCGCAGCCTGTTCGAGCAGGCGCAGCAGCAGGCGCCCTGCATCATCTTCATCGACGAGCTGGACGCGCTGGGCAAGGCGCGCGGCCTGGCCTCCATGGGCGGCCACCAGGAGCACGAACAGACGCTCAACCAGCTGCTGGTGGAAATGGACGGCTTCGACGCCAACACGGGCGTCATCATCATGGCCGCCACCAACCGGCCGGAGGTGCTGGACCCCGCCCTGCTGCGCCCGGGCCGCTTCGACCGCCATATCGCGCTGGACCGGCCCGACCTTAACGGGCGGCGCCAGATCCTGGCCGTCCACGTCAAGCAGGTGCGGCTGGGCGCGGACGTGGACCTGGAACGGCTGGCCGCCACCACGGCCGGTTTTGCCGGCGCCGACCTGGCCAACCTGGTCAACGAGGCGGCGCTGCACGCGGCCAATGCCGACAAGGACAAGATCGACATGGATGACTTCGTGCAGGCGCTCGACCGCATCGTCGGCGGCATCGAGAAGAAGACACGGGTCATGAACCCGGTGGAAAAGGAAACCGTGGCCTACCACGAGTCTGGCCACGCGCTGGTGGCCGAACTGCGGCCCCATGCCGACCGGGTGGCCAAGATTTCCATCATCCCGCGCGGCGTGGCGGCGCTGGGCTACACCCAGCAGACGCCTACCGAGGACCGCTACCTGATGCGCCACAGCGAACTGCTGGAACGGCTGGACGTGCTGCTGGGCGGGCGCGTGGCCGAGGAGCTGGTGTACGGCGACGTCTCCACCGGCGCCCAGAACGACCTGCAGCGTGCCACCGAGCTGGCGGTGCAGATGGTCAGCCAGTACGGCATGAGCAGCCGGTTGGGGCTGGCCACCTATGAGCAACCGGCGCAAGGCGCCTGGTGGAATGGCATGGCGGGCACACCGGGCACGCACAAGGGCTACAGCGAGCGCACGGCCCGCACAATAGACGCGGAAGTGACACAGCTGCTGGCCGACGCGCAGGCGCGCGTGCGCGCCACGCTGGAGCAGCACCGCCCCATACTCGACGCGCTGGCCAGGCGCCTGCTGCAAACGGAGGTGGTTGAACGCAGCACGCTGACGGCGCTCCTCAACAGCAACGGCGCCGACGCTGGCGACGGGGACGGTGCAGGCCAAGCGGGAAGTGCCGCCGGTGCCACCCAGAGCGCCGGTAGCGCGCACGCCGGGGCCAGCGCGCGATCCGGCAACGTTGCACGCGCTGGTGATGATGCACACGCTGACGATGCTGCACACCGTGGCGAAGGTGCGCACGCTGGCGATGATGGACACGCCAGCATTGAAGCGCCGGCGCACGATCCGGCCCCGCCGTCCGCCCCGCCCGGCCGCCCCGTCTCGCCGCCGGCGCCGCAATGAGCCGGCGTTGCTCCGTCCTGCTGTCTGCCGCAGCCTTCCTGATCCTTGCCATCTGCAGGCAGGCCATGGCCTTGGCCCTGGAAGGCACCGTCGTCAGCCAGCCGGACCGGACGCCGCTGGCCGGCGCCATCGTCACCTCCGGCGCGCTCACCACGCGCACCGATGCAGCGGGCCGTTTCCAGCTGCCGTTGACGGGAACGTCGCTCGCCGTGCGGGCGCCCGGCTACCAGCGCCTGCAACTCGCCGTGGTGGCCGGCCAGGAACGCATGCCGCCCATTGTGCTGGCGCCGTTCCAGCCCAAGGCCGTGTATTTGTCCGTGTATGGCATCGGCAGCAGCATCCTGCGCGACGCCGCCCTGAAGCTGGAGGACCAGACGGCGCTCAATGCCCTGGTCATCGACGTCAAGGGCGACCGTGGACTGATTCCCTACCTGAGCGCCCTGCCGCTAGCCAGCACGATAGGTGCCCAGAAGGTGCGCTCCGTGAGCGACATGCCGGCCATGGTCAAGCTGCTGCGGCAGAAGAACATCTACCTGATCGGCCGCATCGTCGTCTTCAAGGATGACCTGCTGGCCGCCGCCCATCCCGAACTGGCCCTGCACGGCGCCGACGGCGCGCTGTGGCACGACCGCGAAGGCCTGGCATGGCTGGACCCGATGCGCGAGGACAGCTGGCGTTACAGCCTTGACGTGGCCGAAGAAGCCGCGCGGCTGGGCTTCGACGAGATCCAGTTCGACTATGTGCGCTTCCCCGACGCGCCCGGCCTGCGTTTCGCCCAGCCCAACACCCAGGCCAACCGGGTGGCCGCCATCACCGGCTTCCTGAACGCGGCCCGCAAGCGGCTGGCACCCTACAACGTGTTCGTGGCCGCCGACATCTTCGGCTACGTGCTGTGGAATACGGACGACACGGCCATCGGCCAGGAGCTCGACCATCTGCTGCAGGCAGTCGATTATGTGTGCCCGATGCTGTACCCGTCCGGATTCACATGGGGCCTGCCCGGCACGCCCAACCCCGTCGAGCATCCGTACGACATCGTGTACCGCTCGCTGCAACGGGCCAAGCTGCGCACCGGCCTGCCGGGAAACCGTTTCCGCCCCTGGCTGCAGGACTTTACGGATTATGCCTTCGACCGCCGCAAGTTCGATGCCGACGAGGTGCAGGCCCAGATCGAGGCGGCCCGCGCGGCCGGCAGCAACGGCTGGATGCTGTGGAATCCCCGCAACCACTACGGCCGCGAAGGCCTGCCGTGCGACGACGGCGGCTGCCCGCCGT
>JAZJZQ010000659.1:22966-28613 GCA_040389625.1 Pseudomonadota bacterium
GCCTCGCGCCGGAACGGGTTGATGACGCTGCTGGCCGTCAGGCTGTAGCTCAGTTTGTGGCCGTCGATGTCATAGGTCAGCTTGAAGCGTTCGCCCTGCGGCGTCGGCTCCAGCGTGCCCAGGTCTATCATGCGCAACCACGCCCACGCGCCTTCCGTGCGCAGGCTGCGAGCCCCGGCCGGCGTCGTTTCCAGCCGCACCAGGCCACTGCCCTTGCCGCTGGGGACTTGCAGCGACGCGGACCGCACCGTCGCGGCCGGGCCGAACGGCACCGGCTGGCCGTCGATCTCCAGCAGCACCTGGCTCAGGGCCGGATCGGCGCCGAGCAGCTTGAGGTCGAAACGCATCGAGGCCTGCTTGCCGCCCGCGCCGAAATAGGCGTCGCGCACCTGCGCGGCGCGCTGGAAGTTATCGAGCACGTCCTGCGGTATGCCGAGCGTGACCTTGTCGCCGTTGGGACGCCAGCGCCACTGGCGCCCGCCCATGTCCACGTAGGGCAGCAGGTTCTGTTGGAAGAACTGGTCCACCAGCCCGCCGGGCGCGAAGAACTTGCCGAAATCGTCCTGCGTCACCTCCTGGGTGGCGCTGCGCACCAGCGGGTAGCGGCCGGCGATGGCCTGGCGGCAGAACTGGGCGGCGCTGGCCGTCCACAGCGCGTTCAGGCGTTCGCGCTCGCTGCCCATGGTCAGGCCGGAGCCGCCGCTGTCGATATTCTTGAGCATCTGGCCCAGCGGCGCGGCCTTGCCGTCGCCTTCCCGTTTCAGCTTGGCCAGCGCATCGCCGGGCGGCGGCGGCATGCCGGCCCGCTTGGCCGCTGCCGCCGCGTCGAAATAGGTGGCCACGTCACGCAGCATGGCAAGCAGGCCGTCCAGCGGCGCGGGCGAACCGGCCACCATGCGGTGCAGGTCGTCGAAGTGCACGTCGACCGGTATCTGCTGGGCGGCGGCCGGGGCGCCGTCGCCGTCGGCCACACCGAGCACCGTTTCCAGCTTTTTCTTGTAGCTGTCGCTCTTGTCCTTGAGCGAGGCAAGCACCGACGATTCCGGCTTCTTGGCGGCGCTGGTGGCCAGCGTGGTCTCGCGGGCGGCCGCCACCAGCACCTTGCGCAGCGGCGAATCGACGCCCGACAGCATGGCCGTCACGCGCGCGCCCTGGTCCAGGGTGGCGAACGGCACGATGCTCAAATCGGCCAGGAAGCGGTCCCATTCCGCAATGTAGTCGTTGTAGTACAGCTGCAGCAGCGCGGCCCGGATCTGTTCATTGCCGGCCTTGCCCGTCACGGCTTCCTGGCGGTCCAGCACCCAGTTGTCGCGGCTCACGTCGTCCATGGCCTGCCCGCTCAGCTCCAGGAACTTGGCGTAGCCGGCCACCGAGAACATGCCCGGCACGCCGCGCGTGAGCGCTTCGCCGCTGCGCCGCACCAGCACCTGGGGCGCGTCGCGTCCGCCGGCGGCCGTGGCGCTGAACTCGGGCAGCTGGGAATGGGCCAGCGTGCGTTTCAGCCCGTTGTACAGGCGCTGCTCGAGCGGCATGCGGGCCAGTGCCAGGCGCGTGTCCGCCACCAGCTGCGCATCGAGCTGCTGCGGCAGCTCGAAACCGGGATAAGCTTTCACCAGCGCGGCCACGTGGCCCATCAGCGCCTCGCGCTGGGCCGGGCTGGCGTCGGCCATGTTGCGCAGCCAGTCCAGTTCCACCCAACCGGCGATGGAGGCGGCGTCGTAGTGGCGGGTGTCGCCCAGCATCAGGTAAAGGCGTAGCACTTCGTACAGGTAGTCGAGATTGTTCGCGCTGCCGCGCCGCAGCTGTTCCTCCATGCGGTGCACGATGCGGGGCAGCAGCGTCGCGCGCAGCGTGCGCAGGTACAGCGACTGGGCGCCGGCACCGAGCTTGTCGCCCTGGTACAGGCCCAGCGTCATCAGCAGCGGCACGTCCTGGCCCTGGGCCGCGTAGCCGGCCGGCAGGTCGCGCACGGCGTCCAGCAGCGGCAGGGTCTGGGCGGCACTGGTGGCCGGCGTGACCGCTTGCGCCAGCCTGGCCACGTCCGGCACCTTGTGATCGACCTGGCTCACCAGCCGGCTGTTGCGGGCGTAGCTGGTCAGCATGCCGGCCGTGCCCAGCAACAGCACCAGCGCGATGCCTACCGTGGCGGCCCATTGCAGGCGGCGCCGCTGGCGCTCGAACTGGCGGTTCACGCCCGCCACTTCGGCCTCGGCGAAGATCACTTCGCGCAGCAGGCGGGTGATGAAGTAACTGCGGCCGCTGGCCGCGTTGGCCGGCAACACCTGCCGTTCCAGCCCATAGGCGGCTGCCATGGCGCCCATCACGCGGTCGATCGGATGGCCTTCCTGCGTGCCGCTGGTGAAGTAGACGCCGCGCAGCAAGGCCGCCGTTTCGTAGCGGGTCGATTGGAACACGTCCGTCAGGAAGGCGTTGAGCACGTCGCCCAGGCCGGCGAACTGCTGCGGGAAGCCGTACAGCAAGGCGCGCCGCTGGATGTCGCGCTCGCCCTGCATGCGCTGCAGCAGGCGCGATTGCAGCTGCCCTTCCAGCGACTGGAACTCGGCCGGGAAGGCGTTCAGCGACGCCATCACCTGCTCCGGTTCCACCAGCGGGAAACTCATGCCCCACACCTGGCCCCGTTCGTCCTTGCCCATTTCGCCGAAGAATTCGGTGAAGCCGGCCAGCAGGTCGCACTTGGTGACCATGACGTAGATCGGGAAGCGCATGCCCAGTTGTTCATGCAAGTCCTGGATGCGGGCGCGGATGGCCAGCGCCTGCTGCTTGCGGTCCGCCTCGCCCTGTTGCAGCAGGTCGGCCACGCTGACGGCCAGGATCACGCCGTTGATGGGCCGCCGCCGCCGATGCTTGCGCAGCAGTTGCAGAAAGCCGCGCCAGGCCGCCTGGTCCACTTCCTCGTGGCTGTCCTGGGTGGTGTAGCGGCCGGCCGTGTCGAGCAGCACCGCTTCGTCCGTGAACCACCAGTCGCAGTTACGGGTGCCGCCCACGCCGCCCAGCGCGTTCTTGCCCAGCGTTTCGGCCAGCGGGAAGTTCAGGCCGGACTGCACCAGGGCCGTGGTCTTGCCCGCCCCCGGTGCGCCGACAAACATATACCACGGCAGCTGGTACAGGTACTGGCCGCCGCGCCGCCCGCTGCTCTTGCGCAGGATCTCCATCGCCTCCTGCAGGCGCTTGGCCAGCAGCGTCACCTCGGCCTGGGACTGCTGCGCCTCCGGGCTGGGCGCCTGCTGCGCACCGGCCACTCCGGCGGCCAGCCTGGCGTTGGCCATGCGCGCGGCGATCCATTTGTAGAGGAAGTAGCCGGCCCAGATCAACAGCAGCAGTGCGATCCAGAACCAGCGCACCCCGCTCGAGGCGAATGGCTCCTTGCCGTTAAAGGCCAGCAGCGGCCCTTCGAACCAGATCACCAGCGACAGCAGCAGGACGCCGATCAGCGACAGCGGCGCGGGCCGCAACAACCAGGAAAAGATACGCTTCATAGGGTGGGATACTTCCTGTTTTCGGTTGCAGGGATAGTCAGGCCGAGGGCGGCGCCAGCAGCATGATGACCACGCGCCGGTTGCGCGCGCGGTTGGCGGCGCTGTCGTTGGGCGCCACCGGCTCGGTGTCGCCGCGCCCTTCCACGCTGTAGCGCTCGGGCGGGCCGGCCCGTTCGCCCAGCATGCGCGCCACGGTGGCCGCGCGCCCTTTCGACAAGTCCCAGTTGGACGGGAAGCGGGTGGTGAAGCCGGTGGTGTTGTCCGTGTGGCCCACCACCTTGACCTTGCCGTCGATGGGGCGCAGCGCATCGCCTATCTTCTGCAGCAGCGGCACGAAGCTGGAGGTCACTTCCGCGCTGCCGGGCGCGAACACGCCGTTGCCCATCAAGGTGATGATGGAGCGGTCCGGCAGTTCGCTCACGCTCACCAGTCCCTGCTCGATCTCGGGCGCCAGGAACTTGGCCACCCTGGCCGGGGCGGCCGGCGAAGGCAGCGGCGCGGCGGCGGCCGGCCCCGGCCAGGCGGCGACGGCAATGCCGTGCAGACGCGCGTGCACCGGGGTCGATGCCCGGCTCAGGCTATAACTGAGGCCCATGTGCAGCAGCACCAGCACGGACAGGGCGATGGCCGCCACTACCCACACCGGCAGCATGCGCCACAGCGCCTCGCCCTTGCCGCCAGCGCCGCGCCAGTTGAGCGACAGGGCCGGTTCGACATTGCCGCGCTGGCGCGTGATCAGCTCCAGCAAGCGTTCGCGCAGGATGTCGAGCTGCGCGCGGCCGCCGTCGAGCACGCGGTAGCGCCCTTCCAGGCCCAGCGCCAGGCACAGGTACATCAGTTCCAGTACGTCGATGTGGGTGCCGGGGTCCTGGCACAGCTTCTGCAACACCAGGAAGAACTTCTCGCCGCCGGACGCTTCATTATGGAACGTGACCAGCAGGCTGCGGCTGGACCACACGCCGCCGCTGCCCCACGGCGTGGCGGAGATGGTCTCGTCGAGAAATGTGCACAGCGAGTAGCGGGCCACGGCGATCGCATCGACATGCACTTGCGCTGCCTTGGCCGTGTGCTCGAAGGTCTTGATCCCCGCCACCAGCTGCTGGCGCAGGTGTTCGACCTGGGGATAGGCGGCCATGTGGCGCAGCGGCAGCACCAGGTCGAGCAAGGGATTGGCCGCCGCCACCAGCGGGTTGAGGCCATGGCCGCCCAGCCTGGGCACGGCCGGCGTGCGGCCCGCATCGGCACCGGCCGCAGGCCCGGGGCCCTGCTGGGCTGGCGCAGCGGCGGCGCCTGCGGCGGGCGCCGGTGCAGGCGCCGGCGCGGGCGCAGGCGCGGCGGCGCGCTTGCCGCCGGGACTGGGGATCAGAATGGTGCGCTCGTCGTCGGGCGACGGCTGCTGCGGATCGTTGGTACTCACAGTAACATGACCTCCGGTTGGCGGATGACTGCTGGATGTACGGCTAGGGTGCTAACTCCGGTTGCGCTGGTACCTGTTGTGCTAGAACCGGTGGTGCCAGGTCCGGTGCTGCTAGCTCCGGTTCTTGCGCATGCGGGCAATCTGTTCCTCGTAGGCGCGCGCGAACTGCTCGCTGAAACGACGCTGGTATTCTTCGTCGGCGTCGTGCACCAACTGGCGGTAGGACTCGACGTGCCGGTCCCACAGCTTGGCCTTGCGGTTGGCTTGCAACATCTTGTCCATGACGGACGGCAGCGCCATGGTGCGCTCGATCTCGGCCGGATCGAACTGGGCCTGCATCCCTTCCAGCGCGCCGCGCATGCCGGCCAGCAGCGCCATCTCGTGCGCCCGCATGTCGTCGAAGGCACCATCAAAGGCGGCCACGGGCGCCATATAGCCCTTGGCCGGCTTGCCCAGCATCTGGAACAGCGCGCTGGTGGGGTCGGGGAAGAACTTGAGCGGATTATTGGCCTGGCTGGCGATCATGGTCACGGCCATGCGGCTTTCGCGCTTGGTCAGTGTACGCGCAAGCAGCACGCCCATGGTGCCGGACGTGGCCGCACGCAGCATGGCGCCGACCAGCTCGACGAATTCGGCGGCCGGCCGTTCCACCTTCATGCCCGTCATGCCCAGGCCGCGCAGCAGCGCCTCGAGCAGCATGGCTTCGGACGCGCCCTGTTGCGTGCCGGCCGGG
>JAZJZQ010000659.1:28713-34129 GCA_040389625.1 Pseudomonadota bacterium
CCGCAGCGGCGGCACCATAGCCAGGTGCCGCGGCAGGGTATTGTTGTGCAGCGATGTTTGCGCCCGGCGCGGCAGCTGGGAATTGTTGTGCAGCGGCGGCCACCGCCGGCGCGGCGGCCCAGTTGCCGGGCGAAGTCGTCATCTCCGGCGGCAGCGCGGGCGGCGGCGCGGCCTGGCTGGCCGGAGACGGTGCAGGTGCGGGGGCAGGTGCAGGTGCAGCTGCAGGTGCCGCAGGGCGCAGCAGGTCGGCCAGCGGATCGTAATCGTCGGGAATGGCAAACGAAGCGGCCGGCGGCGGCATCATGGGCGACGGCTGCGGGTACAGCTGTTGGACGGGCGCCACATGGCCGACACCTGCCGCGGACTCCCCCCTGGCCTCCGTCCTGGACACGGGCCGGGACATGGTGACCTGCCTGGTGACCGCGTCCTGCGGCGCCAGCCAGTCCACGTTCAGCGGATCGGCGCCCGGCGCGACGGCGCAGTCGAGCAGGCTGGAGGCGGCCAGCGCATCGAGCACCGGCTGCTGGCCCATGGCCTGGGCCGCCTGTCCCGCGCCCCCGGCCTGGCCCACGGTCATGCCCTCCTCGGGCGTGACGGCGATGGCCAGCAGATATGGCCCGATTACCACGGTATCGCCGTCGTTCAGGGCCACCTGGCGCCCATTGCCGACCGGCCGGCCATTGACGAGGCTGGGATTGCTGCCGATGTCTGCCAGGCAATAGCCGCCGTCCTGGAATTCAATCTTGGCGTGATTGCGGGAAATGTACTTGCCGGGATCATCGAGCACCAGACCGTTGCCGGGCGAACGCCCGATGGTGCCGCCCAGCCGGTCGAAACTGGCCGACAGCGGCTCGGCTGGCGGCGCGGCGCGATGGGTTTGCACGGTCAATGTAATGGGCATCAATCGGTCCGTGTGGCTAGGGGATGGTTGGCCGTTCCCGGGCGAGAAGCGGCCTGCTCCATTGCTTTTCTTATATTCCCAGCAATTATGCGCACAACTCGTTTGGACGGGCAAGTCTTCGTTTATACTCGTGCTTAATGGACCATATGAGCATTTGTTCACGATGCTTACGGTCTGCAAGTAATTGGTACTGGTAGCGCCGGTTTTTCGTACGCGCGGTGACGATGTGACCGCGCCGTGCGTTGCAGATGAATTGACCCTCACGGATTGCATCATCATGAACCCACCACCTAACAGTGACAATGACCATACGGTCCTGGCGCCAGGCGCCGTGTTTCCCAACGCCCTGCAGCCCGGCACCAAACTGGGCGAGTTCGAGATCACCTGCGTGGTCGGCCAGGGCGGCTTCGGCATCGTCTACCAGGCCAAGGACCATTCCCTGGGCCGCGACGTGGCGCTGAAGGAGTACATGCCGGCCGCCTTTGCCGGGCGCGTGGGCGGCACCCAGGTCACCATGCTCTCCGAGCACTATGCCGAAACGTTCCAGGTCGGGCTGCACAGCTTTGTCAACGAGGCCCAGCTGCTGGCCCAGTTCGACCATCCCTGCCTGGTCAAGGTGTACCGCTTCTGGGAAGCCAACGGGACCGGCTACATGGCCATGCCGTTCTACCATGCGCCCACCCTCAAGCAGCTGCTCAAGGAAGACCACGAGCTGCTGTCGCAAGAAGCCTGGCTGCGCAACTTCCTGGCCCATATCCTCGACGCGCTCGAGGTGCTGCACGCCAAGCAGTGCTACCACCGCGATATCGCACCCGACAACATCCTCATGCTGGAAAACGACCGGCCGCTGCTGCTCGATTTCGGCGCCGCGCGGCGCGTGATCGGCGACATGACGCAGGCGCTGACCGTGATCCTCAAGCCCGGCTATGCGCCCATCGAGCAGTACGGCGACATGATGAACATGTCGCAGGGGCCGTGGACCGACTTCTATGCGCTGGCCTCGGTGGTCTACTTCATCATCACCGACAAGGTGCCGCCGGCCGCCCTCACCCGCCTGGTTTCCGATTCTCTCACGCCGCTGGCCGACAGCGCCGCGGATCGCTACAGCCAGGAATTCCTGCGCGCCATCGACGTGGCGCTCGGGGTACGGCCGGAGCAACGGCCGCAGAACGTGGCCGAGTTCCGCACCCTGCTCGGCATCGAGCAGCCGCCGCGGGCCGCCGCGCCGCGCGGCACCCCGGCGCAACCCGGCGTGGTCACCCAGGGTGGCGCGGGGCGCACCGGCCAGCCCACCCAAGGCGGCACCGGGCGCACCGGCCATCCAACCCAGGCGCGCACCACCGGCCAGCTGACCCAGGACAACGCGCTCGCCGCGCCGCCGCGCAAGGGCCGCTGGAAAACCGTGTTGCTGAGTTTCTTCGGCCTGGCCGTGCTGGGCGCCGGCGGTGGCGGCGGCTGGCTGTGGTGGAACAACGCCCTGCCGTTCGACATCCCCTACCTGCCACCGCCGCCCGGCGCCAAGCCCGTTCCCGTGGTGGCGGCCGCACCGCCGCCGCCCGTGATCGCGCCCGCGCCGGAGCCGGCCCCGGTCGAGCCGGTGACCGCCGCTGCCCCTGAAGCGTCGGCGCCCGTCGTGGAAGCGCCGGCCGCGCCGCCGCCACCACCGCCCTGCCCGCTGAAACTGGCGGACGGCACGCCGGGCTGCCCGGCCATGGTCGCCGTGCCGGCCGGCACCTACCGCGTTGGTTCCCAGGCCGGCGAGCCGGGCGCGCTGCCCGAGGAACTGGGCGGCAAGCCGGCGCCGATCGCGCCCTTCGAGCTGGCGGCGCAGGAAGTCAGCTACGCCCAATGGCAGTTGTGCGTCAAGGAGCGCGCCTGCCCCGCGCCGCAAGGCATGTCCGGCCCGGACCTGGACAAGCTGCCCGTGACGGGCATCAGCTGGGACGCGGCCAAGGGCTATGCCGACTGGCTGTCGAAGAAGACGGGCGTCAGCTACCGCCTGCCCACGGAGGCGGAGTGGGAATACGCGGCGCGAGCCGGTACCGCCACCATCTTCCCCTGGGGCGACCGCGCCGGGCAGGATAACGCCCATTGCGGCCAGTGCGGCAGTCACCTGGACTTCCACCGCGCCGCCCCGGTCGGCAGCTTCAAGGCCTACGCCGGCCTGTACGACATGGTCGGCAACGTCTATGAGTGGGTGGACGACTGCTGGCACGCCAACCATGGCGACGACCCCAAGTCCAGCCCGGCCCAAACGGCGGCGGCCTGCAAGAAACGGGTGCAAAAAGGCGGCGCCTTCGATTCCACTAGCGGCGACGTGCGCCCGGTGGCGCGTACCTTCGGCGACCGTGCCAGCACTGATCCGCGCGTAGGCTTCCGCATCGGCCGAACGCCGCCGGCGCCCACGCCAGCCCCCGCACCCGCCGTAGCCACTGTTTCCACCGCCGCCTCCGCCCCGACAGCTGCAGCGACAGCATCGGCGCCCGGGACCGCTGCGCCAACTGCGTCCGCGCCTGCTGGCGCCACAGGTACCGTCGCAACGGTTTCGGCGGCAGCGGCCGGTGCGCCGGGCAGCGCCACAGCAGGCGGCGCGGCGCCAGGCCAGCCAACTGCTGCTGCCAAGAGCGGCGCCAGAACTGTCTCCAGGTCTGCGTCGCCGGGCGCGGCCAAGCCGTCGGCCGCATCCGCGCCGCCGGCTACCGCCTATTGAAGAACCTTAGAAAGGTGTCCATGAACGTACTCTTTCGTGCAACAAGCATAAGCCTGGCCCTGCTGGTGGCCGGTTGCGCCACGCAGGAAACGCAAGTCTACCGACTGCCGCCGCGCAATCCGGCCGAGGTGCCACGCCACCCACCCGCCGCCACTGCGCCCGCGCCCGCGCCAGGGCAACAGCCGGCCACGGAAGAAGAGGAGGAAGGCAAGGCGCGCCAGGCGGTGCAACGGCAGGAGGTGGAAGAAGAAACGCGGCGCCTGATGTCCTACCAGAAGAACCTCTTCCAGGTCTTCAAGCTGACGGAGATCCAGGCTGGTTTCCGCGAGAAGCCGAACGCGCTGGGCGTGTTTGAACTGAAATCGTCCAAGACGGGCAAGCTGCGGCTGATGCTGGCAATGCAGCCCGAGAGTCCGGTGCGCCTGAACGTGGGCACCTACAATGTGAACGTGGAAGTGGTGATCGATTATGTGGAGACGCTGGAATGCGTCTCCAGCAACTGCGACGGCAAGACCCAGAACCTGGTGCGCTCCGTGCCCCGCACGGTGCAGTTCTACATGGCCCCAAGGCTGGGCTATGTGCACCGCAAGGATGTCTCGCTGGTCGATACCAAGGCGGTGGAAGCGAAGGGTCACAACTACCGCAGCAGCTATTCAGACCTGGTGATGACGGTGCGGCGCATCTCCGCCGCGCCGCTGCCGGGCCGCCAGTCCGAATAGACCGGACGGCACGGACCGGCACTGTCAGACCGGCGCTGTCCGGCCATCTCCGCCGCCCAGGCCCCGGAGCCTTACAACGTCAGGCCGCCCGCCACTTCCAGCGTGGCGCCGTTGACGTAGCTGGCCTCGTCCGACAGCAGGAATACGACGGCCGAGGCGATCTCGCGCGGCTCGCCCATGCGTCGCTGCGGGATCATGTTCAACATGTCCGCCACCACCTGCTGCGGAATATCCTTGACAATGTGGGTGTTGACGAAGCCGGGGCACACGGCATTGCAGCGCACGCCCTTGCGGCCCAGTTCACGGGTCCAGGTCTTGGTCAGGGCCAGCACGCCGGCCTTGGCGGCCGCGTAGTTGGACTGGCCGAAGTTGCCCGACAGGCCGACGATGGACGAGATGTTGACGATGGCGCCGGCCGTGGCCAGCAGCGCGTCCACGTTGGCGCTGGCGCAGTTGAACACGCCCTTGAGGTTGATGTCGATCACGCGGTCCCACTGGGATTCGCTCATCTTGGTCAGCTGGGCGTCGGCCACCACGCCCGCATTGTTGACCAGGCCATTGACGCGGCCAAAGCGTTCCTGCGTGGCCCTGGCGGCCGCCTGCACGTTGGCCAGGTCGGCCACGTCCACCGTAAAGCCCTCCACTTCCACGCCCGCCGCCAGGCCGCGCACGTGTTCCACCGCCGCCGCGATGGCGTCGGCACGGTTGTCCCAGATCGCCACGGTGGCGCCGGCCACGGCGCAGCGCTCGGCGATGGCCAGGCCGATGCCCTGGGCGCCGCCCGTCACGATGATTACCTTGTTAGTCAAATCCATGCTGCTGATCCCCGCTAGTTTGAACAATGCCTGCCGCCCGGCGCTGCCATGGCGGCCCCGCGCAGCAGTATAGCCGACCGCACAGGCCACGGAAAAAAGGTTCTTCACGGATTTGGGTGCACTCCAGGCGCTTGCACGCCTCTTCCGATAGTCGCAAGGTCGCAGGACACAGGGTGGCCATCTTCTTTTTTTTCGGTTTTACTAAAACGCGCGATTGCGTAATAGACCACTATGGCCGCCACGATTTCACTCTGATTAGTGGAAAATCGCG
>JAZJZQ010000660.1:0-2736 GCA_040389625.1 Pseudomonadota bacterium
GCCGGACGTGGTGCTGGGCATGGGCGGCTACGTCACCGTCCCCGGCGGCATGATGGCGCGCCTGCGCGGCGTGCCGCTGGTGCTGGTCAATGCCGACGCGGCCCTGCTGCTGTCGAACAAGACCCTGGCGCCGCTGGCCAAGCGCGTGTGCTTCGGCTTCCCGGCCGAATTCGGCCGCGCCGCCGGCAAGGCCGTCGTCACCGGCAACCCGGTGCGCAAGGAGATCCTCGACATGGCCGGCCCGGAGCAGCGCTTCGCCGGCCGCGAAGGCCCGCTGCGCATCCTGGTGGTGGGCGGCAGCCTGGGCGCCAAGGCGCTGAACGACAACCTGCCGGCCGCGCTGGCGCTGATCCCGGCCGGACTGCGGCCCCAGGTGACCCACCAGTCGGGCAAGAAGAACATCGACGCGCTGCGCAGCGCCTACGCGCAGGCCGGCGTGGCGGCCAACGTGGTCGACTTCATCGACGACATGGCCCACGCCTACACCGAGGCCGACCTGGTGATCTGCCGCGCCGGCGCCATCACCGTGTCGGAACTGACGGCGGCCGGCGTGGCCAGCGTCCTGGTGCCGCTGGTGGCCTCGACCACCAGCCACCAGCGCGACAACGCCAAGTGGATGGCGAAACAGAACGCGGCCATTCACATGCCGCAGACGGAGATGAATCCGCAAAGCCTGGCTACCCTGTTGGAAACGCTGACCCGCACCGCCTGCCAGACCATGGCCACGGCGGCCCGCGCGGCCGGCAAGCGCGACGCCAACGACGCGATCGCACAAGTATTGGAACAATTATCATGAAGCATAAAGTACAGAACATACACTTCGTCGGCATCGGCGGCAGCGGCATGAGCGGCATCGCCGAAGTGCTGCTCACGCTGGGCTACACCGTCACCGGCTCGGACCTGGGCAGCAACGCCGTCACCCAGCGCCTGGCCGCCCTGGGCGCCACCGTATTCCAGGGCCACGCGGCCGGCAATATCGGCAATGCGGACGCCGTCGTCACCTCCACCGCCGTCCAGCAGGACAACCCGGAAGTGGTGGCCGCCCGCAGCCGCAAGATCCCCATCGTGCCGCGCGCCGTCATGCTCGGTGAGCTGATGCGCCTCAAGCGCGGCATCGCCATCGCCGGCACCCACGGCAAGACCACCACCACCAGCCTGGTGGCGTCCGTGCTGGCACAGGGCGGGCTCGATCCCACCTTCGTCATCGGCGGCCGCCTGACCAGCGCCGGCGCCAACGCCAAGCTGGGCACGGGCGACTACCTGGTGGCCGAGGCCGACGAGTCGGACGCCTCGTTCCTGAACCTGACCCCCATGATCGAAGTCATCACCAACATCGATGCCGATCACATGGAAACCTACGAGCACGATTTCGAAAAGCTCAAGCAGGCCTTCGTCCACTTCACGCACCGCCTGCCGTTCTACGGCCGCGCCATGCTGTGCATCGACGATCCGCACGTGCGCTCCATCCTGCCGCACGTGACCAAGCCCGTCACCACCTACGGCTTCCATGAAGATGCGGAAGTGCGCGCCGTGAACGCGCGCGCCGTCGGCGTGGAGATGCATTTCACGGTGCTGCAGGAAGGCTATCCCGACCTGGACGTGGTGCTGAACCAGCCCGGCATGCACAACGTGCAGAACGCCTGCTCGGCCGTGGCCATCGCGCGCGAAATCGGCATCGCCGACCAGGACACCCAGGCCGGCCTGGCCGGCTTTGCCGGCGTGGGCCGCCGCTTCACCCGCTATGGCGAAGTCGCCATTCCGGGCGGTGGCACCTTTGCGCTGGTGGACGACTTCGGCCACCACCCGGTGGAAACGGAAGTGACGCTGGCCGCCGCGCGCGCCGCCTATCCGGGCCGGCGCCTGGTGCTGGCGTTCCAGCCGCACCGCTACACCCGCACCCGCGACCTGTTCGAGGACTTCGTCAAGGTGCTGGGCAGCGTTGACGTATTGGTGCTGGCCGAAGTCTACGCGGCCGGCGAAGCGCCCATCGTGGCCGCCGACGGCCGCGCGCTGGCCCACGCATTGCGCGCGCGCGGCAAGACCGAACCGATATTTGTGGAAGCCATCGGCGACATGCCGGAAACCATCATGGGCGTGGTGCGCGACGGCGACGTCGTCATCACCATGGGCGCAGGCTCGATCAGCGGCGTCCCTGCCAAACTGACTAACTACCCGAAGGTCTGAACGTGAATCACATTACTCCATCCGAAGCGAAGGCACTGGGCAAGGTCGGCGTGCTGTTCGGCGGCCGTTCCGCCGAGCGCGACGTCTCCATCATGTCCGGCACCGGCGTACTGCAGGCGCTGCAAAGCCAGGGCGTGGACGCCCACGCCTTCGACCCCGGCCAGCGCTCGCTGGCCGAGCTGGCGGCGGAAAAATTCGACCGCGTGTTCATCGCGCTGCACGGCCGCTACGGCGAAGACGGCAGCATGCAGGGCGCGCTGGAACAGCTGGGCATCCCCTACACGGGCAGCGGCGTGATGGCCTGCGCCGTGGGCATGGACAAGATCTACACCAAGATCGTGTGGCTGATGCACGGCCTGCCGACGCCGAAATACGCTGTGCTGGACGCCGCTTCCAGGCTGGACCAGGTGGCGGCCGAGCTGGGCCTGCCGCTGATCGTCAAGCCGCCCCATGAAGGCTCCACCATCGGCATCACCAAGGTCAGCGCCGCCGCCGACTTCCAGGCCGCCTACGACATCGCCGCCGCGCTGGACGACTCGGTGCTGGCCGAGG
>JAZJZQ010000661.1:0-4239 GCA_040389625.1 Pseudomonadota bacterium
GGCAAGGGCAACTCCTGATAAAGTTACCGTAGCTGCGCCACGTCAGACGACCGTCAAGCATCCCCGGCCGAAGCCTGGGTCGAGGGTCAGATTGATGATGGAATGGTGGTAGTCGCTACGGTAGATGTGAGATTGGCTAAACCTTTGAATTATAACCAAATCCCTGCCCTTTGGCAAGACGGCGACCACCATAACAGCGGGGCTCAGTGCCAACATCCGCACACGAACTGAGCCGCACACCTGTCAAGCTCATGCATGAATGTTGGCACTGCCCCCAGGGCTTGCTTAGGCGACGGCGGCGATGCCGGCCTTGGCGATCTGGGCGTCTTCCGCCGATTTCACGCCCGACACGCCCACGGCGCCCACATAGTGGCCATCGACAACGATGGGCACGCCGCCTTCCAGCATGCCTTCGATTTCCGGCGCGCTCAGGAACGACATGCGGCCGTTGTTGATCATTTCTTCATAGATGCGCGATTCGCGGCGGCCCAGGGCGGCCGTCTTGGCCTTGGCCGGAGCGATGTGGGCCGACAGGGGCGCGGCGCCGTCCATGCGCTGCAGCCACAGCGGGTGGCCGCCGTCGTCGACGATGGAGATCACGACGGCCCAGTTGTTGGCCACGGCTTCGGCTTCCGCGGCGGCGGCGATCTTTTTGACGTCTTCGAGCGTCAGGACTGGTTTGGTTTGCATGTTACTTCCCTAAAAAAATGAACGACGATTGTACGCCGTTACGGTCTGCGCTTGGCTTCAAGCTTTTGTTTGATTTGTGGCATTAACGCTGCCGCGGCCTGCTCGCCGGCCAGGATGGCCTGGTTGCGGCTGTTGAAATCGCTGCCGCCCATCTTGCCCAGGGCGGGCTGGATGACCACGTCGGCATCCTTGAGTTCGAACTGGTTGATGCGCTGGCCCATGATGCTGAAGGTCTGCATGATCACTTCCAGCGAACTGACGGTCGCTTGCGCATCGGCCTGGGTGGAAATGTTGACAGCAATGATAAAATCCGCCCCCATGTCGCGCGCGAAACGCACGGGCACCGGCGCCACCAGGCCGCCATCGACATAGGTATGGCCGTTGATGCTGACCGGCTGGAACACGCCCGGCACGGACGACGAAGCCCGCACGGCCATGCCCGTATTACCGCGCTGGAACAGGATGGGTTGCCCCGTCTTCAGGTCGGAGGCGACGGCGCCGAACGGAATCTTGAGCTTTTCCAGCGGCTGGTTGTTGACGGCCTTGTTGACGTAGGCTTGCAAGGCTTCGCCCTTGAGCACGCCGGAACTCTTGCCGAACAGGGGCAAGGCCCAATCGGAAATGGCGGCCTCGTCCATATCAAAGGCCAGCTTCTGCAGCTGGAAGCCCGTGTTGCCGGCCGCGTACAGGGCGCCGACCACGCTGCCGGCGCTGGTGCCGACCACGATGTCAGGATAGATGCCCTGCGCTTCCAGGGCCTTGATCACGCCGATGTGGGCAAAGCCGCGGGCGGCGCCGCCACCGAGCGCCAGGCCGATCTTGACCTTGCGCGGCGGCGCCGGCTGGGGCGCGGCGACCGGGGTGGTATCGACGTGGGGCGTGGTGCTGCAAGCGGCAAGGGCGAAGGCGGCGAGCGCGAAGGCAAATAGGCGTCTAGGGTGCATGTGGTGGTGGTGGTGGGCAAAGTCAGCGCCGCGATTGTATCGCAATTACCTGCCTTGCCCCTGAGAACCGACTTAAGCCCCCCTGCCTCGCCTCACCGGGCTGCGTTGCACGTTATTGCGCCTCGGAGAACTCCGCGAAGGCCGCCATCGCATTGGCCGAGTACATCAGCGACGGGCCGCCGCCCATGTAGACGGCCATGGCCAGCGCCTCTTCCAGCTCGGCCTTGGTCACGCCAAGCTTGACCAGCGCCTGCACGTGGAAGCCGATGCAGGTGTCGCAGCGCACGGCCACGCCCAGCGCCAGCGCGATCAGTTCCTTGGCTTTCTTGTCCAGTGCGCCATCCTTGGTGGCGGCGCGCGCCATGTCGTTAAATCCCTTCATCACCTCCGGCATGTCCGCGCGCAGCGTGGCCAACTGGGTGGAAACGGCCTGGGTCAGTTCGCGAAAACCGGTCAATGGGGTGCTCATGTCTATTCCTTTGCTAATAAGAAGCGGATTGGGTTACTCAACACTCTACAAATACACAATATATTAATTTATATAGTGTTGTCAACAGCGCTGCGTCAATAAGGCGCAGCGGTGACCAGTCTAGGTGCTCGAGGGCAAAAGGCACCACAACCTGGATCAAGAAAACAAAAGAGCTCCGCATCAATCAGACTGCGGAGCTGCCATGGGAAAATGGGGTACGTCCCCATTTTTTGTCGCCATTTCGGAAAATGGGGTACGTCCCCATTTTTTTGTTTGGCGGGGTGGCGGGTCAGCTGAGCTGCAGTTCGGGCTGCTTGGGGACGATGGCCGTCTTGGGCAGGCAGACGATGAAGCTGCTGCCCTTGCCCGCTTCGGACTTGATCTGCAGCGTGCCGCCATGGCGCAGCAGCACGTGCTTGACGATGGCCAACCCCAGCCCCGTGCCCTGCGTCTCCCGCGAGCGGCTCTTGTCGACCCGGTAGAAACGCTCGGTCAAGCGCGAAATGTGCTCGGGACTGATGCCGATGCCCGTGTCTTCCACCTTGAACTTGATGCCAGTCGGCCCTTCCAGCCACGACAGGTGGATCTTGCCGCCGGCCGGCGTGTAGCGCACGGCGTTCGAAGCGAGGTTGCCGAAGGCCGAGTGCAGCTCTTCCATGCTGCCCATCACGTCCGGCCCGGCCACGTCCATCGTGATCTCGTGCTTGCCGGCCGACAGGGCCCGCGCGTCGCGCTGCACCTGCCCCATCAGCTTGACGATGTCGACCCGCTCGGGCCGCATCGGATAGTCCACCGATTCCAGCCGCGACAGGGTCAGCATGTCTTCGATCAGGTGCTGCATGCGGTGACCCTGCTCCGTCATCAGCTTCAGGTGCGCCATGCGGGTGGCCGCGTCCAGGTCTTCCGAGGCGGCGATTTCCAGGAAGCCCACGATCACCGTCAGCGGCGTGCGCAGTTCGTGCGAGGCGTTGGCGATGAAGTCGCGCCGCATTTCTTCGATACGCTCCGTTTCCGTGGCGTCGTGCGTGACGAGGATCTGGCGCCGGTTCTCGAACGGGATGATGTGGACGATCAGCTTGCGCTCGCGGAAGCTCAGCGTCAGCGGCTGGTCGTAGCGGCCCAGGATGATGTAGTCCATGAAGTCGGGACTGCGCACCAGGTTGGTCACCCGCATGCCCTTGTCGCGCTCGTGGGTCAGGCCCAGGTGCTGCTCGGCGGCCGGGTTGCACCATTCGAGAAACAGTACATCGTCCATGATGACCACGCCGTCCGGCAGCAGGTGCATGGCCTGGCGGAAGCGGGCCAGCCATTCCGTCAGCTCGGCCTGGTTTTTCTCGTCGTCGCGGCGCAGCCGGTACAGGCGCGAGAAGATGTTGGTCCACGCGCCCCAGCCATCGGGCAGCTTGGCGCTTTGCGGATCATCCAGCCAATCGCTCAGCTGGTACAGATAGCCGAGCTGCACGAACACCAGCACGGCCATGGCGATGAAGGCCACGATCAGGGCCGGCATGGCGCCGAACATGAACCACAGCACACCCACGCCCGCCAGGATCAGGCCCATGCGCAGCGCGGCGGGCACCCAGAACAGCAGTTTTGGATTCATGATTTATTTTTCAGACAGCATGTAGCCGACGCTGCGCACCGTGCGGATCAAGTGTTCCGCTTCCTTGAGCGCCTTGCGCAGGCGCAGCACGTGCACGTCCACCGTGCGCTCCTCGATCACCACGTGGTCGCCCCACACCTTGTCGAGCAGCTGGCTGCGCGAGAACACGCGCTCGGGATGGGCCAGCAGGAACTTGAGCAGCTTGTACTCGGCGTGGCCGATGTCGATCTTCTGCTGGTCCAGCATGACGGTGCAGCTGACCGGGTCCAGCAGCACGTTGCCGGCCCGCATGGTGGACTGGGCGTGCTCCGGGCTCTTGCGGCGCAGCAGGGCTTTGGCGCGGGCCAGCAGTTCGCGCGGCGAGAACGGCTTGGTGACGTAGTCGTCGGCACCGCTGTTGAGGCCGGCCAGCTTGTCCTCTTCCATGCTCTTGGCCGTCAGCATGATGACGGGAATTTCATTGAACTGGCGGTCGGCCCGGATGCGCGCCAGCAGGCGCAGGCCGGTCTGGTCGGGCAGCATCCAGTCCAGCA
>JAZJZQ010000662.1:0-2173 GCA_040389625.1 Pseudomonadota bacterium
CGGCGCCGGCGCCTACACCGACGCCTTCATCGTCGCCTTCCGCATCCCCAACCTGCTGCGGCGCCTGTTTGCCGAAGGCGCCTTCTCGCAAGCGTTCGTGCCCATCCTGTCCGAGTACAAGACCCAGCACGGCCAGCAAGCGAGCAAGACCCTGGCCGACCACGTGGCCAACACGCTGGTGTGGGCCACCTTGCTGGTGAGCGCGGCCGGCATCATCGGCGCGCCCCTGTTCGTCTACCTGATCGCCACCGGCCTGCACGCCGAGCCGGGCGCCTTCGACGCGGCCGTCTGGATGACGCGCCTGATGTTCCCTTATATTAGCTTCATGTCCTTCGTGGCGCTGGCCGGAGGCATCCTCAACACCTGGCGCGTGTTCAAGATCCCCGCCTTCACGCCGGTGCTGCTGAACCTGTCGTTCATCGCCGCCTCGCTGTTCCTGCAGTCGCACCTGGCCCAGCCCATCTATGCCATGGCCATCGCCGTGTTCGTGGGCGGCGTGCTGCAGGTGGCCATCCAGATCCCGGCCCTGATCCGCATCGGCATGCTGCCGCGGCTGTCGCTCAACCCGGCCGCGGGCCTGGGCGACCCCGGCGTGCGGCGCGTGCTGAAGAAGATGGGACCGGCCGTGTTCGCCGTGTCGGCCGCCCAGATCAGCCTGATGATCAACACCAGCATCGCCTCCCGGCTGGCCGAGGGCAGCATTTCCTGGCTGTCCTACGCTGACCGCCTGATGGAATTCCCCACTGCCATGCTGGGCGTGGCGCTGGGCACCATCTTGCTGCCCAGCCTGTCCAAGGCCAACGCCGACGGCGACACCGAGGAATACTCCAACCTGCTCGACTGGGGCCTGCGCCTGACGTTCCTGCTGGCCCTGCCGGCGGCCGTGGGCATGGCCACCCTGGCCGAACCGTTGATTACGACGCTGTTCCACTACGGAAAATTCACCGACCGCGCGGCCGCCATGTCGGCCCAACCGCTGATCGCCTACAGTGCCGGCCTGATCGGCATCATCCTCGTCAAGACGCTGGCGCCGGCCTTCTATGCGCGCCAGGACATCCGCACCCCCGTCAAGATCGCGCTGGGCGTGCTGGTGGCGACCCAGCTGATGAACTTGCTGTTCGTGCCCTACATCGCCGTGGCCGGCCTGGCCCTGTCGATCGGCCTGGGCGCCTGCGTCAATGCCGGCTTCCTGTACACGGGTTTGCGCAAGCGGGGCATCTACCGCCCCCTGCCCGGCTGGGGCTGGTTCTTCGTGCGGGTAGTGCTGGCCTGCGCCGCCATGGGGGCGGCCGCCTGGTACAGCGCCAGCCTGGTCGACTGGCTGGGCATGCAGCACCATGTGCTGCTGCGGGCCGGCGCCCTGTTCCTCGTGATCGCCGTCAGCGGCGCCGTCTATTTTGGCGCCCTGCTGGCCATGGGCTTCCGCTTCCGCGACTTCAAGCGCACCACGCGCTGAGCGGCGCAAGGCCCTGCTGGGACGGACGAAAAAAAACCCGCCGCGTGAGACACGCGGCGGGTTTTTTCATGCATGCGGCAGATTAAGCCGACTTCTTGGCCTTGCGGCGGGCCACGACGCCCATCAGTGCCAGGCCGCCCAGCAGCATGCCATAGGTTTCTGGCTCAGGGACAGCCGACACGGATACGTCGCCGCTGTAGCCGAATTTGGCGGCGCCGGCCGTTTTCGTACCGACCAGGGTCAGCGAGAACGGGGTCGAGCCGTTGTATTCGAAGTCAGCGAACTGCAGCTTGCTGCCGGAGAAGCTGCCAACCACACCGTTCAGGTTGGTGGCGGCCTGGTTCCAGGTCACGCCTTGCGAGCTCAGCGTGATCGAAATGTCGTACACGCCAGCGGCCAGGCCGCTGAAGCTGATCAGGTCGTCGCCGCCATCGAGCACGGGGTTGGTGGCTTTGAACGACACGACATCGGTCAGGTTCAGTGCGACGGATTGATCGGCTGCCGAAGCGGCGAACGAGGCTGCGGCTAACAGGCCGGCAACGAGAAATTTCAATTTCATGAGGAAGATCCTTAAAAAATGAATTTGGTTGCGCTTGCGCCAACCAATGTGAGTTAAAGGGGTACCGCTGGACGCAATAGTAGCATAATTGCACTAATTCGCATTGTAAATTTTCCATTTCGGATTGTTTTATGACAACGTTTTACATGGCAAGAAAA
>JAZJZQ010000662.1:2273-5966 GCA_040389625.1 Pseudomonadota bacterium
TCGTTCTTGCCGTCGGCGTCGCCCAGGCGCACCAGGCCCCATTCGGCCTTGCCCGTCATGGGATCGACAAACAGCTTGCGCAAGTGGCGGCGGGTGCCGGGAAAGCGCGGGTCCTTCAGCAAGTCCTTGAGCGAGGCCGGCTGCGACGGCTGGCCGGAAGGCGTGGCGCTGGCATAGCTTTGCAGGGCGTCGCTGAAGGCGGCGCCGATAATCAGCAGTTCCTGCTCGGCCCGGCTGCGCTGCAGCACGCTGCCCACCTTGAGCGTGGTGGCCGTGACCAGGCCGATGATGGCCACCAGCACGATCACGCTCAGGTAGGTGAAGCCGCCCTGCCCTGCGGCCGCCCTACCAGTCGCTGTATGGCTTGCCGCTGCGGTCATTGCCGGGCGCTCCGCTCTTGATGGTGTAGACCCCGCCCTTGCTGCCGTCTTCCGGCGGCAGCACGATCCAGGTGCTGGTGCTGTCGGTGATGGGATCCACCGGCAGCGCGCGCAGGTATTTCTTCTCCACCAGCTGCTCCAGCGAGTCGGGGTAGCGGCCCGTGTCGCCGTAATACTGGTCGATCACGTCACGCAGGTTGCGCAGGTTATCGGCCAGCACGATCTCCTTCGACTTGTCGATGCTGGGGAAATAGCGCGGCACGGCCAGCGTCAGCATCAAGGCCACGATGCCCAGTACTACCAGCAGTTCGATCAGGGTAAAGCCCGCGATGGCACGGGCGCCTGGCTGTCGTTTCATCAAGGTCACCACTTGCGGTAGGGGACGCCGTTCAGGCCGACGCGTTCGCTGGTGCTGTAGACGTCGTAGACATCCTCGCCCTCCTTCGGCTCCTCGGCCTCGCTGGCGTAACTGCGCTTGCCCCAGGACTGCGATGCGCTGCCGCCCGGCTCGGGGTTGAACGGGTCGCGCGGCAAGCGGCGCAGGAAGAAGATCTTGCTGCGCTTGGGGCTGCGCAGGTCGGGCACCCCGTCCACCAGCACTTCCAGCGTCTTAGGATAACCGTTCGAGGCCAGCGTCTTGGCGATGCGGCCATCGTCGTAGGCCTGCTTGTAGGCGTCGATGGCCTGGCGGATTTCATGCAGCGCGTAGCGCAATTCCTGCTCCTGGCGGCGCTGCACCGTCACCTGGGCGGCCGGGATCACGAGTGTGCCCAGCAGGCCAAGGATGGCCAGCGTGACCAGCAGCTCGATCAGCGTAAAGCCGCCGGCGCGCAGGGGCCGCATGGATGCCATCACTGTCCCTGCGCGGGCGCCGCTTCGGCCGGGGGCGCCGTCTCCGGCATCGGCACGGCCACGGGAACGGCCACCGGCACCGGCTGCACGGCCGACGGCGGCAACGGCCCTGGCTGCACCGATGACGGCGGCGGCGACACCATGGGCGCGCCTTCCGGCGGGGACGGTGGCTGCGGCACCGGCTGCAGCGTAGCGGCGCTGGCGCCACCGGCCGGCGGCGCCGGCAGCGCCGGACGGGCGCCCGGCGCGGGCGGCAGCTGGGCCGGCGGGCGGGCCGCCAGATCCGGACGGCGGCGGAAGTTGGCCTCCGTACCGGCCGAGAACTCGGACAGCTGCGCCTCCGGCCGCTGCACATTGCGGATCAGGTGCGGCGTAATCGACAGCACGATCTCGGTCTTCTGGTTGTCGTCGCGGTTGCTGCCGAACAGGCGGCCCAGCAGCGGCAAGTCGCCGATGCCCGGCACGTGGCTGCCCGTGCTGCGCTCCTCGCTGTTGATCAGCCCCGCCAGCACCTGGTTTTCACCATCCTTCAATTGCAGCATGGTGGAGGCCTGGCGCGTGCCGATCTGGTAGGCCGTGGTGCCGGACTTGGTCTGGATCTGGTTGACCAGGTTGCTCACCTCCAGCTGCACGCGGATGCCCACCTCGTTGTTCAGGTAGATGGTCGGTTCCGCATTGAGCGTCAGGCCCACGTCCACATAGCTGACCGACTCCGTGGCAAAGCCGCCGGCGCCCGGCGAAATGGTGGTGGTAATGACGGGCACCTTGTCACCGATGACGATCTTGGCCTTTTCCTTGTTGCGCACGCGGATGCGGGGATTGGCCAGCAGATTGGCGTCGCCGTCCGTCTTGTTGGCGTTGATGGTGGCGTTGAGCGAACCGCCCACCCCGGCGATGCCGATGGTGCGCTGGTTCAGGTTGTTCAGGTCGCGGATGGTGAGGCCGGTGCCGCCCGAGGTCGACAGCGGCGTCAGCGTGACGCCGGCCGGCCAGACCACGCCCAGCTCCATCAGGCGGGTGCGCTTGATCTCGAGGATCTCCACTTCCAGCATCACTTCCGCTTCCGGCGCGTCCTGCAGCGCCACCAGGCGTTCGGCCAGGCGGATCGCCTCGGGTGTGTCGCGCACGATCAGCAGGTTCAGTTTTTCGTCCACCACCACGTCGCGCGACTTGAGGATGGTTTTCAGCGTGTTGGCCACCAGCTTGGCCTCGGCGTTGGCCAGGTAGAAGGTCTTGACCACCATCTCCTGGTATTCCTTCAGCTTGGCCGCCACGTTCGGATAGATCAGGATGGTGTTGCCGTCCATGACCTGGCGTTCCAGCTGGTTGGTCATCAGCAGGAAGTAGATGGCCGATTCCACCGTGCTGTTCTTGAGGAAGATGGACGCCTTCTGGTCCGTCTTGACGTCCTTGTCGAACACGAAGTTCAGGCCGGAGCGGCGCGCGATCACCTCGAACACCTGTTTCAGGGGCGCGTCGCGGAATTCGATCGAGATCGGCTGGCGGAAAGCCTTGGCCAGCCCCGTCTCGGCCGCCGGCGGCGCGGCCTTGGCCTGCACCTCGTGCAGCAGCTGGCGCGCCGTTTCGTGGGTCGGGGTCTCGGTCAGGATGGCGTTCAGCTGCTGGCCCGCCAGCTCATATTCGCCCTTGCCGGCGTGCTCGCGCGCGCTGACCAGCAGCTTGTCCTGGCGCTGCGCCGCGTCCACCGCGCGCAGGCCGGCGCGGCCGCGTTCATTGGCCATGTCGAGCGCCAGCACGTGCTGGAAGCCCTGTTCGGCGGCCGGATACTGGCCGGCCGCGAGCGCCCTGTCGGCCTGCTCCAGATAATGCACGGTGGCCCGGTCGCGCGCCTGCAGATAGGCCGCACGGTATTTGGCGTTGCCCGGTTCGGCCGCAATGGCCTCCTGGTACTTGCGCAGCCCCGCCTCCACCTGGTCGTGCGCGATCAGGTCGCTGCCGTCGCGATAAGCCAGTTGCGCGGCGCATCCGCCCAGCGCCAGCGCCAGCGCGGGCAGCGCCAGGGTGCGGGTCATATGCGTCAGCACGCGCCGGCCGGCGCGCTTCTGTGGGTGACTAGGCATCAGTCGAGCACTCCAATGTTGAGCTGTTGAACCAGGTTCATAGGCAGATAGGTCAGGGACATCAGCGGCGGCGCGATCGCGTCCACCCGGTAGACGCCGTCGATCACGGTCTTGGCGCGCACCACGTACACCTTGTCGGCGCGGCTCAGATAGACTTCCCACGCGCCGTCGGCGGCGGCCTTGCCGATGTAGGTGAACGGCAGCGGCGGCGCCACAGGTGGCGGTGGCGGCGGCGGTGGCGGTGGCGGCGGCGCGGGCGGGGTCCAGTTCTGGCCCAGGAATACGCCCTCGCCGGCCGCGAAGCGGGCATCGCCCGCCTCACCCACCAGTTCCGCGCGCGGTATCAGGCGCAGGATGGCGGGGCCGCTGGCGGCCGCCGC
>JAZJZQ010000662.1:6066-8904 GCA_040389625.1 Pseudomonadota bacterium
GTCTGCGCATCTTTCAGGTACAGCGTCAGGCGGATGCGCGCCTCGACGGCCGGATCGGCGATGGCGTCGCGCCGGAAGCCCACCTCGTCGAGCGCAGCGAACGGCATGGCGCGCAGGGCCTGCAGCGTGAACTGCCAGATGACCGCGTACGGCCCCTTCACCGGCAACACGATCTGGTAGGTGTAGACGCGGCTGGCCTTGTCGTAGGCCGACTTGTATTCGCCCTGGCTGAGCGCCAGGTTGGCCTTGGCGGCCAGCCCGAACAGCAGCTTGACCTGCTGCTCCGCATAACGCTGCTCGCCCAGCACGTCGTAGAACGCGGCCAGGTTCTCGTCGGCCGTGGGCAGCGGCGGCGCGCTCACCAGCGCCACCGGCGCCGGCAACGGTTGCGCCGCCTGCGCCAGCTGCGCGGCCCGCTGCGGCAGCAGCCAGGCCCACCCGGCCACAGCGGCCACGCACAGCAGCGCCGCCACGCACACGGGCGCGCCGGCGCGCGCCAGCGCCAGGCGCGCGCGCAGCACCAATGCCGACAGCTGCGCGCCGTTCACCGCGCCACCCAGTGTGCTTCGAGCTGGAAGCGCAACGGATGGTTGCTGTCCTGCTCATTGATTTCATGACGGGTCAGCAGCACGCCGTCGAACAATTCCTGCTCCTTGAGCTGCTCGACATAGCCGATCATGTCGTCGCTGTTTTTCGTCTCGGCCGTGAGCTTGAGCACCTGCTTGCGGGGATCGGGCTCCAGCGCCAGCAGCGCCACCGTGGGCGGCGTGGCGGCGGCCACCGCATCCTGCAACTCGCGCCATGGCAGGTTGAGCTGCATCACGGCGCCGTTGACAAAGCTGGCCTGCGCTTCCGGGATCGGCGCGGCCGTCACGGCCACCGGCCGGGCGCGTTGCGCGGCCTGGCGTTCCTCCAGCTGGCGCACGGCCTGCTCGCGCGCGCGGCGCAACTCCACCACATGCCAGCCGCCGAGCGCCGCGCCGGCGCACAGCAGCAAGCCCGCCACGCCCGCCGCCAGCACGGCCGGATGCAGGTGGTACAGGGTGCGGCGCCAGCTGCGTGGCGCGAAATCGATGCGCAACGGTCTCATACGGCGCTCCCGCAACGGGCCAGCATGGCCGCGCTGCTCCACGCCGCCTCGCCGGCGCGCTGCGCCAGGTCGAGCGCGCTGCAGCGGATGTGGGCCGGATTGCTCACGGGGCCAGTCCACAGGGCCGGCGCGGGACCGCACAGCTGCAACAGGGCCGGCGCGTCGAGCTGGTGCAGCAGCGCTTCACGCGTCAGGGCCTGGGTCAGCCAGTAATGGTCGGCGCCAGCCGGCACCGGCAGCGCGCGCACGGCGCGCAGGCGCTTGCCCTCCACCGCCGCCACCGTCAACAAGCCGTCGTGCAGCGCGCCGAACCAGGCGCCGGGCGCCAGCGCGCGCTGCCAACGGTTCCAGGCGGCCACGAAATGGGGCGTGACGGCGACGATGGCCAGTTTATGTTCCTGCGCCACCAGTTCCAGCACCGTCAACAGTGCGCGCGGCACGGCGGCGGCGAAGAAGGGATGGCTGGCGTCCCAGTCGGCGGCGATGCGCCACGCGGACGGCGGCTCGCCGTACAAGGTGTGAAAGCGCAGGCCGGCCGCCGCTTCGATGTCGGCCAGGCGGGCCGCGCCGGCCGGCGGCGTGACCTGCCACAGGCGCGTGAGCTCGTCGTCGAGCACGATGCTGGCCGGCCAGCCGGCCAGCTTCTGCTCTCCCAGCAGCGCGCGCAGCGCGTTGCCGATGGCGTCGAACGGATGCTCGCCGGCCGGCGAGAAGGCGTGTTCGGCCAGCACCGTCAGCGCCGGCCCGGCCGCGCGCCAGCGGCTGGTGCGCAGCAGGCTGACGGCGCTGCCCGACACGCCGATGCGCAAGGCCTGTCCCGGTAGTCTACGCATGCAGGGTCACCCGTTTGATTTCGGCCAGCGTGGTACCGCCGCGCCGCACCAGTTCCAGCGCCGCCTGGCGCAGGCTGCGCGTGCCATTGGCGTGGGCCGCCTGCTTGATCTGGCGGATAGGCCGCTTGTCGACGATCAGCTCGCGGATCTCGTCGTTCAGGGTCAGGATCTCGGCGATCGAACGGCGGCCCTTGTAGCCGGTGCCGCGGCAGTCGCCGCAACCCTTGCCCTGCATGAAGCGGTAGTCCTGCGCGTCGGCCCGGCCCAGGCCCACGCTGGCCAGTTCCTGCTCGTCCGGCGTGTAGGGCGCGGCGCAATGCGGGCAGTTGATGCGCACCAGGCGCTGGGCCCAGATGCCGTTCAGGGCCGACACGAAGGCGTAGGGGTCGATGCCCATGTGGGTGAAGCGGCCGAACACGTCGAACACGTTATTGGCGTGCACCGTGGTCAGCACCAGGTGGCCCGTCAGCGCCGACTGCACGGCGATTTCGGCCGTCTCGCGGTCGCGGATCTCGCCCACCATGATCTTGTCCGGGTCGTGGCGCAGGATCGAGCGCAGGCCCTTGGCGAAGGTCAGGCCCTTCTTCTCGTTGACGGGAATTTGCAGGATGCCGGGCAGCTGGTATTCGACCGGGTCTTCGATGGTGATGATCTTTTCGCGCCCGTTGTGAATTTCCGTCAGCGCCGCGTACAGCGTGGTGGTCTTGCCGGAACCGGTGGGGCCCGTCACCAGCAGCATGCCGTAGGCTTCCTGCGCCAGCACCCGCAGCGTGGCCAGCGACGGCGCGTCGAAGCCCAGCGCCTCCAGCGTCAGCGAGCCGTAGGCTTCGATCATGGCGCGTTTGTCGAGGATACGGATCACGGCGTCCTCGCCGTGGATGCTGGGCATGATGGAGACGCGCAGGTCGATCTCGC
>JAZJZQ010000663.1:0-256 GCA_040389625.1 Pseudomonadota bacterium
GTACGTGGCCGAAGGCCTGTGGCTGATGCGCCGCCCCGCCCCGCAACCGGCCTGACCGAAAAAATGGGGGAAATGGGGTACGTCCCCATTTTTTTCGGCGCTGGGGCGGGACCGGTTTTTGGCGCTGGACGGCCGTTTTTGTGTATGCTGTCACCCTTCCGCGCTTTTCTATCCGTTTTACTCTTTTTTCACCGAGATTCTCAATGGCAAATTACGTCTATACCATGAACCGCGTGGGCAAAATCGTCCCGCCCAA
>JAZJZQ010000663.1:266-17648 GCA_040389625.1 Pseudomonadota bacterium
TCTGAAAGATATTTCGCTGTCCTTCTTCCCAGGCGCAAAGATCGGCGTGCTGGGTCTGAACGGCTCCGGTAAGTCGACCTTGCTCAAGATTATGGCCGGCATCGATACCGATATCCAGGGCGAAGCGCGCCCCATGCCGGGCCTGAACATCGGCTACCTGCCGCAGGAACCGCAACTGGATCCGGAACAGACCGTGCGCCAGGCCGTCGAAGGCGGCCTGGGGGAAGCGTTCGAGGCGCAAGCCAAGCTGGACGCCGTGTACGCGGCCTACGCCGAGGAAGACGCGGACTTCGACGCGCTGGCCGCCGAGCAGGCGCGCCTGGAAGCGATCATTTCTTCGTCCGATGGCGGCAACCTGAACCTGCAGCTGGAAATGGCGGCCGATGCCCTGCGCCTGCCGCCATGGGACGCCAAGATCGGCGTGCTGTCCGGCGGTGAAAAGCGCCGTGTGGCCCTGTGCCGCCTGCTGCTGTCCAAGCCCGACATGCTGCTGCTCGACGAGCCGACCAACCACCTGGACGCGGAATCGGTCGAGTGGCTCGAGCAATTCCTGCTGCGCTTCCCCGGCACCGTGGTGGGCATCACCCACGACCGCTACTTCCTCGACAACGCCGCCGAATGGATCCTGGAACTGGACCGCGGCAGCGGCATTCCATGGAAGGGCAACTACAGCTCGTGGCTGGACCAGAAGCAAGCCCGCCTGAAGCAGGAAGAGGCCACGGAATCGGCCCGCCAGAAGGCGCTGCAGAAGGAATTGGAATGGTCGCGCCAGAATCCCAAGGCGCGCCAGGCCAAGTCCAAGGCCCGCCTGGCCCGCTTCAACGAGCTGAGCGAGCATGAATACCAGAAGCGCAACGAGACCCAGGAGATCTTCATTCCCGTGGCCGAGCGCCTGGGCAATGAAGTGATCGAGTTCAAGAACGTGTCGAAATCGTTCGGCGACCGCATGCTGATCGACAACCTGTCGTTCACCATCCCGGCCGGCGCCATTGTCGGCATTATCGGCCCCAACGGCGCCGGTAAGTCGACCCTGTTCAAGATGATCACCGGCAAGGAAACCCCGGACAGCGGTGAAGTGGTGATCGGCAAGACGGCCAAGGTGTCCATCGTCGACCAGCACCGCGATGCCCTGTCCGACGGCAAGACCGTGTTCGAGGATGTGACGGGCGGCGCCGATATGCTGAGCGTGGGCCGCTTCGAAATGCCGTCGCGCGCCTACCTGGGCCGCTTCAACTTCAAGGGCGGCGACCAGCAGAAGATGGTCGGCAACCTGTCCGGCGGCGAGCGCGGCCGTCTGCACCTGGCCAAGACGCTGCTGATGGGCGGCAACGTGCTGCTGCTGGACGAACCGTCCAACGACCTGGACGTGGAAACCCTGCGCGCGCTGGAAGATGCGCTGCTGGAATTTGCCGGCAGCGTGATGGTGATTTCGCACGATCGCTGGTTCCTGGACCGCATCGCCACCCACATCCTGGCCTTCGAAGGCAACTCGCAAGTGAGTTTCTTCGACGGTAACTACCAGGAATACGAAGCGGACAAGAAGAAACGCCTGGGCGAGGAAGGTGCCAAGCCCAAGCGTATCCGCTACAAGCCGCTGACGGTGTAAGTTCCCCTAGTCAGGGCAAAGAAAAAGGCACGGTGCGCAAACACCGTGCCTTTTTTTGTTACCCGGGAGCCAGGCCGGCGCTCCCGTTTCCAAGTTGCCGCTGCGTGAGGCGCGAGGCTGGTCTTAGAAGTTGTAGCGCAGACCGCCCGTGATGGCGCCCGTCTTGCGGCCCAGGTCGTTGTCGTTCTTGCCGTAGTGTTCATATTCCAGCGACAGCGACACGTTCTTGTTCAGCGCGTACTCGCCGCCCACCGAAGCGTACAGGGCGTTCTTGTTGCCGCTGCTGCCGTAGGGTGCTGCCACGCCCGTCGCTTCCACGCTGTTGTGGTTGCGCGAAACGCCCAGCTTGCCGAACACGTTGAACTGCTCGTTGACAGGCATTGTGGCCTTGCCGGCCACGTAGAACGAATGGGAATCGCTTTCCAGATGGCCGTTGGCGCCGTTCAGCGTGTAGTTGTAGCTCTGGCTGCCGAAGTCGGTGTAGCCACCCTCCACGGCGAAGGTCTTGTCGATGTTGTAGCCGGCAAAGATCTTGCCGCTGGCCTTGTTGCCGCTGTGGTCATCCGTGGCGGACGTCACCGGCACGTCAAAGTTGTAGCGGCTGCCGACGATGCCGGCGCCTACATAGCCCGTGCCGGCATCGGCAGCGTGGGCGGTCACACCGGTCAGGGCGGTGGCGGATGCAATCAATGCGAACAGAATCTTATTCATATGTTGGATCTTTCAGCAAAAAGTTGAGGGACTTGCTTGGGATCGCAGTTCTCTGAATTGCGATGTGATCAAGATAGCAGTTGGACCGCTTGACGGGCGTGCCGATTCCGTAAGAAATGTGTCCATTTGTAAGCCCGGCGGCAGCCGTCGCCGCAGGCCAGCCAGGATGGCAGATGCATGCAATTGCATGCAATTAGGCTCGGTTTGATGAAGATTAAAGTATGGTGCGGAAGGTCAGGTTAATCCGCGGCCCGCACGGCGTGCGTTCCTTGTTGATGCCGTGGCGCCAGTGGCGCTGCAGGGTGCCGGCCATCAGCAGCAGGCTGCCGTTGCCCAGCGCCAACTTGACGGTGCGCGGCAGGCGCTTGTGCTTGAGGATGAAGGTACGGGGCGCGCCGAAGCTGACGGAGGCGATGGCCGGTTCCGGCCCCAGCTCCGGCTCGTCGTCGCTGTGAAAGCCCATGCTGTCGCGCTCGTCGCGGTAGTAGTTGAGCAGCACGCTGTTGAAGTGCCGTCCCGTGGCCAACTCGACGGCGGCCTTGATCTCCAGCTGCAGGGCCGTGAACGGCTGCGGCTCCAGCGTCATGCCGGAATAGCGGTAGCGCGCCGTGCCGTGCCAGGCCGTCAGGCGCGGTTGGGGATGGGTCTTGCCCCACAGCGTGATCGCTTCGGCGCGCCAGTCCGTTTCCGCCATCAGCCGCGCCAGTACCTGCTCCGGCGGCAGGGGCAAGGCCAGCAGCTGCTGGAAGGCCAGTTCGCCATCCTCGATGGGGATGGGCGTCAGGCCGGTGGTGGCGTCAAACAGGTCCATGCGCGCTATGATAGCGGCACATCCACCAGCCGAGGACGCCACCGATGAAAAAACGCCAGTTCCTGACCGCCGCCGGCAGCGCCGCGCTGGCCCTGCCTGCCCTGCGCGCCAGCGCCGGGGCGCCTGCATTGCGGGCACCGGCCCTGCTGACGGTGACGGGCGCCATCGGCCAGCCCAACCGCGGCCCGTTCGATCCCGTGACGGACCAGATGATGCACAAGCAAAAGCTCAGTTTCGACAAGGCCCACACCTTCGACTTCAACGCGCTGCTGGCCCTGCCCGCGTTCACCATCCATCCCACGCTGGAATACGACGGCAAGCCGCACCTGTTGCGGGGGCCGGCCCTGGTCGACGTGGTGAAGGCGGCCGGCGCCAGCCTGACCGACAGCGGCAAGCTGGTGCTGCGGGCCGTGGACGGCTATGCGGCCACGCTGACGCTGGCGCAGGCGCGGGCGCAGCGCTACATCGTGGCCACCCACCTGGATGGCGCACCCATGGCATTGGGAGGATTGGGCCCGCTGTGGGCCATGTATGATGCGGACCAGGTGCCGGAGATGGCGGCCAAACCGCTGCCGGAGCGGTTCGGCGCCTGCCCGTGGGCCCTGTACCACATTGAAGTCCAGGCCTGAGGCCGGGACGGATCAGGCGTAGGCTTCGGCCAGCGTCATCACGCGCGGCGAGATCTGGATGCCGATGCCGTTGAAAAGGCTGGTGATGGCGGCCAGGTTGGCCTCGCATTCCTCGGCCTTCCAGCCCTTGAACAGGTCGGTGCCATCCTTCTGGAAATGCAGGTCCAGCACCTTGCCGCGGTCCTTGTGGGTGTAGCCGCCGCTGTAGGTGTTGTGGAAACCCATGGCGGCCAGCGCCGTCAGCAGTTCCGTCGGCTGGTTGTCGGGATCGGTGGCCAGGAAGACGCCATAGGTCTTGCCCGGCGGCTTGGCGGCGATGTCCACTTCATAGATGCCGGGCGCCTTGGTCACCGTTGTACTCTTCAGAAATAACATGTTCTTACCCCTATCCTATAAACGCAGGCCTGGCCTGCGCGCGTGCTGACTTGTTTTTCTGATTGCTTGCTACGTCAAGAAAAGATTCCAGAGGACAAGCTTATTGCTAATTTCGGGGTTTGTCGACTAATCCCGCCAACAATTTGCAATTTCGTCTCTCTGCTGCGGCAGTGGCGCACGGCGCTGCGACTGCCCCTTGTTTAAAATATAGTTGTGAACTAGTAATTTGCAAGGACGTGGCACGGCGGCCACAAACGCCGGGGCACGGAGCCGCCTACTGTCCCT
Organism: Pseudomonadota bacterium; assembly: GCA_040389625.1. Lineage (GTDB taxonomy): Bacteria > Pseudomonadota > Gammaproteobacteria > Burkholderiales > Burkholderiaceae_D > Rugamonas. Next base: position 4,684 of record JAZJZQ010000663.1, read on the forward strand.
TGCGCCGGGCCACGTCGGCCGTGGGCGCCACCAGCGCCTCGTACAGCGCGCCGCTGGCCGCATCCCACGCGGTCACGGCGCGTTGCTGGCGCGCCACCGTGGCATAGTCGCCGCGCGCCACCGGGCCGCTGAGGGCGGCGGGAGCACCCAGCCGGAACACATTGGCCAGCGATTCCGTCGCCAGCGGCCGGGCCAGTTCGCGCGCCACCGCCTCCGGGATGCCGGCCGCCTGGTAGGCCCGCAAGGCCGCGTCCAGCACCGTCACCAGGTAGTTGCTGGCGAACACGGCCGCCGCGTGGTACACGGTCTTGGCCGACGCGTCGATGGCCACCGGCTGCGCCCCTATCGCTTCCAGCGCCGGGTTGAGGATGGCCAGCGCGTCCGCGTCGCCTTCCACGCCACACCAGGTGCCGGCAAAAGCGGCCGCCACGGCGTCCACGTCGGCAAAGCTGCGGATGGGGTGGACGCTGGCCACCAGCGCCCCGGCCGCCCGCGCGGCCTGCAGCTGGACCGAGGCCAGCGCGCCGCTGCAATGGAACACGACGGCGCCGGCCAGCGGCACGGCGGCCGCCAGCGCCGCGCAGGCCGGCACGATCTGGTCGTCGCCCACGGCCAGCAGGTAGACGTCGGCCGGGCGCAAGTCAGCCCAACCATCCAGCGCGCGGCCGGCGCCGATGAACTGCACGGCCGCCCGGGCCGAGGCGGGCGAGCGGGTCAGCACGTCCGCGATGTCGAAGCAGCCGGCCCGGGCCAGCAGGCGGCCGAAGACGCGGCCCACGTGGCCGGCGCCGATCAGGGTCAGGGTCGGGCGTGCCATCAGAAGCCCGATCCCGGCTGCCGCAGGAACGCCTGTTCTTCCGGCGTCGATGGCCGGTCCAGGATGGCGTTACGGTGCGGGAAGCGGCCGAAGCGCTGGATCACGTCGCGGTGGCGCAGGGCGTAATCGAGCATGCTCTCGAAACCGGTGCCGGCCGCCGCCAGCCGCGTGAACAGGGCCACCGACTGGCGCTGCATGTCCATGTCCTCCGCGTGCTCGAACGGCAGGTAGACAAAGGCGCGCTGCAGCGGCGGCAGGGCCAGGTCTTCGTCGTCGTCCACCATGTCCTGCGCCGCCTGCAGCGCCAGCTTGTCGCCGGCGAAGGCGCGCGGCGTGCCGCGATAGACGTTGCGGGTGAACTGGTCCAGCAGCAGGATGCGGGCCAGTGCCGGCTGCGGGCCGCCCGCGTCCCAGTGGCGCAGGCCGCCGGCCAGCGCCTGCTCGATCAGCGCGCCGAATTCCTGCTCGATGCGGCGGTCGAAGGCGTCGTCCTTGCGGAACCATTCCGGGCGCGCGCTGCCGGCGCCGGGACTGCCGGCCGGCAGGAACCAGAAATCGAAGATCGCCTTTGCCTGTGCGTTCATCATGTCAGCCCCCATGGGTATCACTGCCTCAGTTGCGGGCATGGGACAGCTGGAAGCTGTCGATGCCGTCGAACACCGCCAGCTCGGCCGCCACCTGGGGCAGGGTCGAGCCGCTGCGCTTGCTCAGCGCAATGGCGACGAAGCGCCATTCCTGGGCGCCGCCGTCGCTGCCTATCATCAGCGTGCCGCTGGCGATCTCATAGCCGCGCGCCAGCGCCATCTGGCGCAGCGCCGGTTCCTGCGGCATGTAGCCGGGCCGGAAGCGCATGGTAATGGCCACCGCGTGGCGCGACGGCAGCCACGCCTCCAGCTTGGACAGGAAGATCATCGACATCGCGCACAGGATGGCCAGGCCCATGGCCGACATGTAGAAACCCACGCCCACCATCACGCCGATCACGGACGAAGCCCAGATCGAGGCGGCCGTGGTCAGGCCGCTGATGTTGAAGCCCTCGCGCATGATCACGCCCGCGCCCAAAAAACCGATGCCGGTCACGATGCCCTGGATGATGCGGGTGGGGTCGGTGCCCATGGCCGACGGGATCACGTGGCCGCCGAACCAGAAATGGGGATAGCCGGTCACCACCGTCAGCGCGGCCGAGGCCATGCACACCAGGCCGTAGGTGCGCATGCCGGCCGCCCGGCCGTGGTAGGAACGCTCGTAGCCCACCAGCAGGCCCAGCAGCAAGGCGCCGAGCAGGTTGAGCAGGATGACGCCGTTGGTGGCGAGTTCGCCCGTGGACCAGTAGGTGATCAGGAAATCGAAGGTGGGCATGGCTGGCCTCTTGTCTGTTTTTCTGTGTTCATGTCATGGCGCGCGCCGGCGGGCGCGCGCCGGCGTTCAAGGCGCCTTCTTGTTCAGCTGTTTTTCGAACGTCACGTCGAGCTTGCTGACGCGCTTGGGCGTCTGCGGCCCCAGGCCGTTGACAAAGGCGACAAACTCGTCCAGTTCCAGCGGCGCGCACAACGGCGGCAGGCCCGGTCCCTCGGTCAGGAAGAACAGGCCGCTGCCGGTGCGCGACATCGTGTATTTCGTATTGCCGCTGCGGACCTTGAGACGGTCGATGGCCGACGTGGCACGGGTGGAACGGGCGCTCACATGGCCTCCGTGCGGTGGTCCAGCCAGGCCAGCGCGGCCCCGGCCAGATAGGGGCGCAGACGCCGGCGCACCGTGGCATGGTAGTCGTTGAGCCAGGCGCGTTCGTCCTCGCGCAGCAGGGATGGCTCGATGCAGCGGGTGTCGATCGGGCACAGGGTCAGCGTCTCGAAGCGCAGGAAGCTGCCGAATTCCGTGCTGCCCGCGTCGCAGTTGAGCACCAGGTTCTCGATCCGTATGCCCCATTGGCCGGGCCGGTACAGGCCCGGTTCGACGGACGTGATCATGCCCGGCTCCATGGCCGTCTGCGGCTCCGGCATGGCCGTGGGCGAAATCGACTGCGGCCCCTCGTGCACGTTGAGGAAGTAGCCCACGCCGTGGCCGGTGCCGTGGCCGAAGTCCATGCCGGCAGCCCACAGCGGGGCACGCGCCAGCGCATCGAGCATGGGCGAGCGGGTGCCGCGCGGGAACTGGGCCGACGACAGCGCGATCACACCCTTCAGCACCAGCGTGAAGTCGCGCCGCTGGGCGGCCGTGGGCTGGCCCACCGGCACCACGCGCGTGATGTCGGTGGTGCCGCCCAGGTACTGGCCGCCCGAATCGATCAGCAGCAGGCCGTCGCCCTCGATCACGGCGTGGGCCGCCTCGGTGGCGCGGTAATGCATGATGGCGCCGTTGGCGCGGAAGCCGGCGATGGTGCCGAAACTGGGGCTGACGAAGCCGGGACGGCGGGCGCGGGCGGCCGTCAGTTCGCGGTCGATGTCCAGTTCCGTCAATGGCGCGCGACGCGGGTCGGCCAGGGTCTGCTCCAGCCAGGCGAAAAATTCGCACAGGGCGGCGCCGTCCTGTTCCATGGTGTGGCGCACATGGGCCGCTTCGGCTTCCGTTTTTTTCGACTTGGCGAAGGTGGTGGGGTTGATCGCCTCCACCACGGTCACGTTGGCCGGCACGGCCTGGCGCGTGCCGTAGGTGACGCGGCGCGGGTCCAGCAGCAGCACGGCGCCGGCCGGCAGCGCGGCCAGCGCGGCGGCGGCATCGGCATACGGCGCCAGCGTCACGCCATCGTGTGCCAGGGCCGCGCGCAGCGGCGCGTCAACTTTGCCATCGGCCACGAACAGGGTGGCGCCGGCGGCGTCGATCAACGCGTGCGACAGGAACACGGGATTGAAGTTGACGTCGGCCCCGCGCAGGTTGAACAGGTAGGCGATGTCGTCCAGCGTGGACAGCACGTGGTGGCTGGCACCCTGCCCGCCCATGGCCTGCCGCAGCGCGGCCAGCTTGGCGGCGCGGCTGGCGTCGGCGTGCGGCGGCAGGTGCTCGAACACGGGCGCGGACGGCAGCGCCGGACGGTCTTGCCACACCTGCTCCAGCAGGTCGATATCGGTGCGCAGCAGCGCGCCTTTCGCCTGCAGCGCCTGGGCCAGCAGGCGGGCCGTGGCCAGGCCCAGCACGGCGCCGTCGACGGCCAGGGTCTGGCCTGCCTGCAGGCGCTCGGCCAGCCAATCGATGTAGAGCACGCTGGCGCCGGATGGGATCTTCATCAGCTGCACGCCGCTGCCGGCCAGTTCCGTCTCGGCCTGGGTCCAGTAGCGGGCGTCGGTCCACACGCCGGCAAAGTCGGCCGTGAGGATGAAGGTGCCGACCGAACCCGTGAAGCCGCTCAGCCACTCGCGGCCCTGCCAGCGGGCCGGCAAATATTCGGACAGGTGGGGATCGGACGACGGCACCAGCAGGGCGTCGATCCGGTGTTCGCGCATCGCCTGGCGCAGCAGCGCGAGGCGGCCGGCGATGTCCTTGTGTTCTGGTGTGTGCATGAATTTCGTCGAGTCGGTGTGCGGCCATGCCACCTGTGGCATAGCTTGTTCCTATGATACCGCGATTGCTTATGGTGCAGCGGGGACATTTGGGCAGTGCGAGGGGCCGCTTTTCCGGTTCCTCCTTGCGGCGCACCAAATACCGCAGGGTGCGTGCACGCTATGCTGCCACCAAAATGATCAGCTTGTCGCTTGATCCTCCCGCCGCTATAGTGATTATGATTGCATCCATTCAGCACAAGGGTCTACGACTGTTTTTCGAATCTGGCAAACAGACGGGAATACAACCATGGCATGCGAGGCGCTTGCGCATGATGCTCGCGGCACTGGATTCGGCCCATGTGATCGCGGACATGGATCTTCCCGGCTTCCGATTGCACGCGCTGAAGGGATTGATTCCACAACGCTGGTCTGTAAGCGTGAGCGGAAACTGGCGGATAACGTTCGAATTTAGAAACGGCAATGCCTATGTTGTTGATTACGAGGACTATCACTGATGGATATGCATCAACCGCCGCACCCCGGTGAATTTATCCTGGATATCTATTTGCGCCCGATGGGTATCAGCGGCCGACGATGTGCCGCCGAACTGGGAGTGGCACCGTCCACCTTTCACCGTCTGTTGTGTGGACGGGGTCGTGTTACCAAGCCCATGGCATTGCGCCTGTCGTCAGTACTGGGGCGTACGCCGGAAAGCTGGCTGGCATTGCAACATAACCACGATGCCTGGGCGAAAAAGCAGAGCGTGTCTCCGGACGACACGGCAACGGGCCGCACCACTGTGGGCTGATCCGGCGTCCGGCGTTTCGGCCGATCACCTCGTCGTGGCTCACACCTCAAACCGCCGCAAGCCCTCCAGGTCCAGGATGCGGATGCCGCCGTAGTCCAGCCGCAGCAAGCCTTCCTTCTCCAGCAACTGCAAGGCCTGGTTGGCGCGCTGGCGCGAGGCGCCCGACAGGAAGCCCAGCTCTTCCTGCGAAATCTGCACCAGCGGCTCCAGCCCCGGATACAGGTGGGAATTGAACATCGACGCCAGGCAACGCGCCACCCGCGTGTCGACGTTGAGCAGGCGGTCATTCTCCACCATGCCGATGAACTGCCCCAGCCGCTCGTTCAGCTGGATCAGCAGGAAGCGCGTGAACGGCAGGCTCGTCTCGAGCAGCCAGTGGAAGGTGGCCGACGGCATGCGCGCGATGCGGCTGTCGCGCAGCGCCATGGCGTCGTACTTGAGGTGTTCCTGCTTGAGCAGCGAGCCTTCGCCGAACCAGCCGCCCGGCGGCACGCCGGTAAACGTCACGCTCTTGCCCGAGGCCGAGAAGTTGTTCATCTTGACCATGCCGCCAATGATGCCCAGCCAGTGCTCCACCATGTCGCCCTTGCGGCACACATAGCCGCCCTTGGGCACAAAAGTCTCGAAGGTGTCGGCCTCCACGCGCGCCATCTGCTCCGGCGTCAGGCACTGGGCCCAGGTGGCCGAGCGCAGCGCCTCCTTCAGGCTAGGTTGTTCTGTTTGCATTGTTGCGTTGCACCATAAAAAAGTCGGGCAATTGTCGTCGAAAAGACAACCTCGCCCCTTCCATCAGGCTACTATCATCACACAAAAAGGATGACGGGCCGCAATCAGGATGGCAATCCGCAAGCGAGCACGGCACCATAACAACGAACCGCAACAGGAGACACTGGTGCAGACAGAATTGGATACGTTCCCGCGCCGGCTATTACAGCACGGCAAGGACCGGCCCCAGCGGCCGGCCTTCCGCGAAAAATATCTGGGCATCTGGCAAAGCTGGGACTGGGCGCAGGTGAACGCGGAAGTGCGGGCGCTGGCCTGCGGCCTGGCGGCGCTGGGCTTCGAGCGCGGTGATCACCTGGCCATCATCGGCGACAACCGCCCCCGCCTGTACTGGGCCATGCTGGCCGCCCAGGCCCTGGGCGGCGTGCCCGTGCCGCTGTACCAGGATGCGCCGGCAGCCGACATGGCCTACGTGCTGGAGAACGCGGAAATCCATTTCGCCGTGGTGGAAGACCAGGAACAGGTCGACAAGCTGCTCGAACTGCGGGCCGCCTATCCCGGCATCACCCACATCGTCTACGAGGACGAACGCGGCATGCGCCACTACCGCCAGCCGGAGCTGTCCGCCTACGCCGCCGTGCAGGAGCTGGGCCGGGCCTGGGACCGCGACCATCCGGGCGCCTATGAAGCGGCCATCGCGGCCGGCCAGGGCAGCGACCACGCCATCATGCTCTACACCTCAGGCACCACCGGCAAGCCGAAGGGTGTGTGCCAGACCCACGCCTCGCTGCTCGCCGCCGGCAGCGGCGGCGTCGGCTTCGACCAGCTGAGCGAGCGCGAGGACATCCTGTCCTACCTGCCCATGGCCTGGGTGGGCGACTGCCTGTTCTCGCTGGCGCAGGCCATGGTGGCCGGCTTCACCGTCAACTGCCCGGAATCGAGCGACACGGTACTGACCGACATGCGCGAGATCGGCCCCACCTATTACTTCGCCCCGCCGCGCGTGTTCGAGAACATGCTGACCACGGTGATGATACGGATGGAAGATGCAAGCGCCATCAAGCGCCGCATGTTCCACCACTTCATGGAGGTGGCGCGCCGCTGCGGCGCCGACATCCTGGACGGCAAGCCGGTGCCGCTGGCCGAGCGCGCCGCCTACGCGCTGGGCCAGCTGCTGGTGTACGGTCCGCTCAAGAACGTGCTGGGCCTGTCGCGGGTGCGGGTGGCCTACACGGCCGGCGCCGCCATCGGGCCGGACCTGTTCCGCTTCTACCGCTCGATCGGCGTCAACCTCAAGCAGCTGTACGGTTCCACGGAGACCTGCGCCTACGTCTGCCTGCAACCGGACGGCCACATCAAGTTCGACAGCGTGGGCCTGCCCGCACCGGGCGTGGAAGTACGCCTGGCCGACAACGGCGAAGTGCTGGTACGCTCGCCCGCCACCATGTCCGGCTACTACAAGCGGCCCGACGCGACGGCCGAAGTGATCGACGCCGACGGCTACTTCCACACCGGCGACGCCGGCCTGTTCGACAGCGAAGGCCACCTCAAGATCATCGACCGCGCGGCCGACGTGGGCCGCATGAACGACGGCGCCATCTTCGCGCCCAACTACATCGAGAACAAGCTCAAGTTCTTCCCCTTCATCAAGGAGGCGGTGGCGTTCGGCCATGCGCGCGACCAGGTGTGCGCCTTCATCAACATCGACATGGAGGCGGTGGGCAACTGGGCCGAGCGGCGCGGCATCGCCTATGCCGGCTACACCGACCTGGCGGCGCATCCGCAAACCTATGAACTGGTACGCGACTGCGTGGAGAAGGTCAACGCCGGCCTGGCCGCCGAAGCCCTGATGGCCGGCACGCAGATCCACCGCTTCCTGGTGCTGCACAAGGAGCTGGACCCGGACGACGACGAGCTGACCCGCACCCGCAAGGTGCGCCGCAAGTTCATCGCCGAGAAGTACGCGGTGCTGATCGAGGCCCTGTACGGCGGCAAGAGCTCGCAGTACATCACCACCCAGGTCAAGTTCGAGGACGGCCGCACGGGCGCCGTATCGGCCGACCTCAAGATATGCGACTGCAAGACCTACCCCGCAGTCCAGGCAGCGGCATGACGGAGGACGCCACCATGCAAATGAACGAACCCGAAGCACATTTCGGCGCCGGCACCGGCCGTCGTACCGGCCCCGTGATCCTGGACCTGAAGAACATCTCCCTGTCGTTCGGCGGCGTGCGCGCGCTGACCGACATTTCCTTCGACGTCAGGCAGCACGAGATCCGCGCCATCATCGGCCCCAACGGCGCCGGCAAGAGCTCCATGCTCAACGTGATCAACGGCGTGTATCGTCCGCAGCAGGGCGAGATCATCTACCGCGGCCAGCACCGCAAGGGCATGGACTGCTACGCGGCCGCCAAGTCCGGCATCGCGCGCACCTTCCAGAACATCGCCCTGTTCAAGGGCATGACGGTGCTCGACAACATCATGACCGGCCGTAACCTGAAGATGAAGTCCAACTTCCTGCTGCAGGCCATGTACTGGGGCCCGGCGCGGCGGGAGGAAATCGCGCACCGCATCAAGGCCGAGGAAATCATCGACTTCCTGGAAATCCAGGCCATCCGCAAGACGCCCGTGGGCCGCCTGCCCTACGGCCTGCAAAAGCGCGTGGAGCTGGGCCGGGCCCTGGCCGCCGAACCGGAAATCCTGCTGCTGGACGAACCGATGGCCGGCATGAACGTGGAAGAGAAGCAGGACATGTGCCGCTTCATCCTGGACGTGAACGACCAGTTCGGCACCACCATCGTGCTGATCGAGCATGACATGGGCGTGGTGATGGACATCTCGGACCGGGTGGTGGTGCTCGACTATGGCAAGAAGATCGGCGACGGCACGCCCGACGAGGTTCGCACCAACCAGGACGTGATCAACGCATATTTGGGAGTGGCCCACTAGATGAACGTGAATTTCTTCTTCGAGGTGCTGATCGGCGGCCTGCTGTCGGGCGTGATGTACGCGCTGGTGGCGATCGGCTTCGTGCTGATCTACAAGGCCTCCGGCGTGTTCAACTTCGCCCAGGGTGCGATGGTGTTCTTCGCCGCCCTCACCTGCGTGGGCATGATCGACAAGTTCGGCCTGTCCGTCTGGCTCGCCATTCCGCTCACGGTGGTGGTGATGGTCGTGCTGGGCCTGGCCATCGAACGGGTGGTGCTGCGGCCCCTCGTCAACCAGCCCGAGATCACGCTGTTCATGGCCACCATCGGCCTGGCCTTCTTCATCGAGGGCCTGGCGCAGCTGATGTGGGGCTCGCAGGTGCACAAGCTGGAACTGCCGATCGAGGACGTGCCGCTGCAATACCTGCTCGACAAGTTCAACATCATCGTCTCCCAGTTCGACGTGGCGGCGGCCGGCATCTGCGCCCTGCTGGTGACGGCGCTGGCCCTGCTGTTCTCGCGCACCAAGGTGGGCCGGGCGCTGCGCGCGGTGGCCGACGACCACCAGGCCGCGCTGGCCGTGGGCATCCCGCTGCAGCGCATCTGGGCCGTGCTGTGGGCCGTGGCCGGCATGGTGGCGCTGGTGGCGGGCCTGCTGTGGGGCGCCCGCAACGGCGTGCAGTTCGCCCTGACCTTCATCGCGCTCAAGGCGCTGCCGGTGCTGATCCTGGGCGGCTTCACGTCCATGCCGGGCGCCATCGTGGGTGGCCTGATCATCGGCGCCTCGGAAAAGCTGGCCGAGGTCTACATCGGCCCCATGGTCGGCGGCGGCATCGAGGGCTGGTTCCCTTACGTGCTGGCCCTGCTGTTCCTGCTGGTGCGGCCCGAAGGGCTGTTCGGCGAAAAAATCATCCGCAGAATCTGAGAGGAACGTCCATGTTCTACCGCGAAGCCGGACAATTCAAGACCAGCTACCAGGCTGACAACCAGATCTTCCCGATCCGCCAGGACCGCGTCGCGCTGGCGGCCCTGCTGGCGGTGGCGCTGCTGCTGGCGCCGTGGCTGGCCTCACCCTATGCGCTGTCGGCCATCCTGATCCCGTTCCTGATCTTCTCGCTGGCCGCGCTGGGGCTCAACATCCTCACCGGCTACGCCGGCCAGCTGTCGCTGGGCACGGCCGCCTTCATGGCCGTGGGCGCGTTCGGCGCCTACAACTTCGTGCTGCGCGTGCCGGGCATGCCGATCCTGCTGGCCTTCGTGCTGGGCGGGCTGTCGGCGGCCGTGGTGGGCATCGCCTTCGGCCTGCCGTCGCTGCGCATCCGCGGCTTCTACCTGGCCGCCTCCACGCTGGCCACCCAGTTCTTTGTGCTGTGGTGCCTGACCAAGATCCCCTACCTGACCAACAACAGCAGCTCGGGCGTGATCACGGCGCAGAAGATCAGCATCCTGGGCTACGACTTCGACTCCCCGGCCAGCAAATACCTGCTGGTGCTGGCGGTGGTGGCCTTCATGGCGCTGCTGGCCAAGAACATGATCCGCTCCAACGTAGGCCGCTCGTGGATGGCGGTGCGCGACATGGACGTGGCGGCCGAGGTGATCGGCTTTCGCCTGATGCGCACCAAGCTGCTGGCTTTTGCCGTCAGCTCCTTCTACTGCGGCGTGGCCGGCGCGCTGTACGCCTTTGCCTACCTGGGCACGGTGGAGCCGGAAGCGTATAACCTGGACCTGTCGTTCCGCATCCTGTTCATGATCATCATCGGCGGCGTCGGCTCCGTGCTCGGTTCCTTCCTGGGCGCCGCCTTCATCGTGCTGCTGCCCGTGTTCCTCAACGTGCTGGCGCACGGCCTGGCCCTTCCGACCAGCGTGGCGTCCAACCTGGAGCTGATGACATTCGGCGCCCTGATCATCTTTTTCCTGATCGTCGAGCCGCATGGCCTGGCGCGTCTGTGGCAAATCGGTAAAGAGAAGCTGCGTCTGTGGCCGTTCCCGCACTGAACGCGGTCCCTGGCATCACCACACCAGTACCACCTGAGGTCTGTAACTTCGAGGAGACGAGTATGAAATGCATCAAAGCCTTCGTGCTGGGCGCCGCACTGGCGGCCAGCGCCATCGTTCCGGCCTGGGCCGACCAGTTCATCGCCCTGCCGTCGTATCGCGTGGGGCCGTATGCGGCCGGCGGTTCCGGCTTCTACGGCGGCGTGATCGACTACTTCAACCTGGTCAACATGAACGGCGGCGTGAACGGCGTCAAGATCAGCTGGGAGGAGTGCGAGACCGAATACAACCCCTCGCGCGGCGTGGAATGCTACGAACGCCTGAAGACCAAGAACGGCGGCGCCACCATGGTCGAGCCGCTGTCGACCGGCATCGCCTACGGCATCCTGGACCGGTTGGCGCAGGACAAGATCCCCATGACGATGCTCGGCTACGGCCGCTCCGACGCGGCCAACGGCAAGGTCTTCCCCTACGTCTTCCCGCTCATCACCAGCTACTGGAACCAGGCCGCCGGCATGATCAAGTACCTGGGCGACAAGAGCGGCGGCATGGACAAGCTCAAGGGCAAGAAGATCGTGCACCTGTACCACGACTCGGCCTTCGGCAAGGAACCGTTGCCGGTGCTGGAAGCGCTGTCCAAGCAGTACGGCTTTGAGCTGATCAAGATCGCCGTGCCGCCGCCGGGCAGCGAGCAGCAGTCGCAGTGGCTGCAGATCCGCCAGGCCAATCCCGATTACGTGATCCTGTGGGGCTGGGGCGTGATGAATTCGGTCGCCATCAAGACCGCGCAGCGCAACGGTTTCCCGCGCGAGAAGATGCTGGGCGTGTGGTGGGCCGGCTCCGAAGAGGACACCGTGCCGGCCGGCGACGCCGCCAAGGGCTACAGCGCGATGACCTTCAACACCCCCGGCAACTACCCGGTGATGGAAGAGATCCACAAGAAGCTGTACGACGCCGGCAAGGGCAACCTGGCCGACCGCAACCGCGTCGGCTCGGTCTACCACATGCGCGGCGTGACGGCCGCCATCCTGTGGGTGGAAGCGATACGCGCCGCGCAGGACAAGTTCGGCAAGGGCAAGGCCGTCACCGGCGAACAGCTGCGCTGGGGCCTGGAGCACCTGAACGTCGACGAGGCGCGCCAGAAGGCCATCGGCGCCTACGGCATGCTGCCGGTGGTGAAGACCAGCTGCGACGACCATGAAGGCTCGGGCGCCGTCAAGGTCCAGCAGTGGGACGGCAAGAAGTGGAACGCCATCACGCCGAACTGGGTGGTGGGCGACAAGGCGCTGACCCGCAAGCTGCTGGAGGATTCGTCCAACGCCTACGCCGCCGAGAAAAAAATAACGCCAGCCTGCGCGAAGTAGCCATTGCCATAGCGATCACGCGCCCTGGTGCGGGGAGTCCCCTCCTCCTCCCCGCACCTTTTTTTAACCTGTGAAGAACGATCATGCACACAGCCGCCGCAGCCGCACCCGTACCTGTAACGAGCCAGCCCTACCTGTCGGTCAACAACATCGAGGTCATCTACGACCACGTGATCCTGGTGCTGAAAGGCGTATCGCTGCAAGTCCCGCAAGGGAAGATCGTGGCCCTGCTGGGCGCCAACGGCGCCGGCAAGTCGACCACGCTGAAAACCATTTCGACGCTGCTGCGCGGTGAGCGCGGCGACGTCACCAAGGGCGAAGTCCAGTTCAAGGGCGAGCGGGTGGACCAGCTCACACCCAATGAACTGGTCAAGCGCGGCCTGTCGCAGGTGATGGAGGGCCGCCACTGCTTCGGCCACCTGACCATCGAGGAGAACCTGCTGACGGGCGCCTACACCCGCCGTATCTCGCGCGCCCAGCTCAAGGAAGCGCTGGACAAGGTCTACCACTACTTCCCGCGCCTGAAGGAGCGGCGCGCCAGCCAGGCCGGCTACACCTCCGGCGGCGAGCAGCAGATGTGCGCCATCGGCCGCGCGCTGATGGCCAAGCCGTCCATGATCCTGCTGGACGAACCGTCGATGGGCATCGCGCCGCAGATCGTCGACGAGATCTTCGGCATCGTCAAGGACCTGAACCAGAAGGAGAACGTGTCCTTCCTGCTGGCCGAGCAGAACACCAGCGTGGCGCTGCGCTACGCCGATTTCGGCTACATCCTGGAAAACGGCCGGGTGGTGATGGAAGGCGCGGCCGCCGACCTGGCCAGCAACGAGGACGTCAAGGAGTTCTACCTGGGCG
>JAZJZQ010000664.1:0-20076 GCA_040389625.1 Pseudomonadota bacterium
TTTGTTGCTGGTGGGAATATGTGAGTTTTCTTCCGCTATCCATCACGTAGTATGAGCTCTACACGCACCATCTGACCGGATCGCCGGACCATGGATGGGCGCCTTGTCCATGTCTGGAGGGAGTTCGTAATGAAGATTTCCAACTTGAAGATTGGGGTACGGCTGGGGGGCGGTTTCGGCCTGGTGCTGCTGTTGATGATGGTCATGGCGGCGGCCGGCATCTGGCGCCTGCAGGAAGTGGGGCGGTTGACGGAGCAGATGGTGAGCGAGGCCATGCTCAAGGAACGCCTGACGGCCGAATGGCATAACCTGATCAGTATTTCCGGCATCCGCGTGATCGCGTTCGCCCGCAACTCGGACCAGGCCGAGTCGCCCACCGAGGCGCAGCAGGCGGCGGCCACCCGGGCCCGCGTCAACGCCATCCAGAAACAGCTGGAACCCATGCTCACCAGCAAGGAAGAACAAGCGCTGCTCGACGCCGTGGCGGCCGTGCGCAAGGATTACGCGGCCACCCGCGACGCCGTGTTCAAACTCAAGAAGACGGACCAGGAGGCGACCCGCCAGCTGGTCGACAGCAAGCTGGAAGGCCAGTTCGCGGCCTACCTGAGCAATGTGGAAAAGATCGGCAGCTATGAGGCCGATGTGGGCCGGGCCCTGGCGGCCCAGGTGCAGCAGCAGTACCGCGACGGCCAGCGCTTCCTGCTGGCGCTGGTGGCCGGCGGCCTGGTGCTGGGCAGCTGGTTCGCCTACATGATCGCCGTTTCCATCACGCGGCCGCTGCACAAGGCGGTGCAGGTGGCGCAGACGGTGGCGGCAGGCAATCTCAACAGCCGGATCGACGTGCGCAGCGGCGACGAGACGGGCATGTTGTTGCAGGCGCTGAAGGACATGAACGCCAGCCTGGTCAACATCGTCGGCCAGGTGCGGCAGGGTACGGACACCATCGCCACCGCCTCCGGCCAGATCGCCAGCGGCAACCTGGACCTGTCGGCCCGCACCGAGCAGCAGGCCAGCTCGCTGCAGCAGACGGCGTCCTCGATGGAACAGCTGACGGCCACCGTCAAGCAGAACGGCGACAACTCGCGCCAGGCCCACACACTGGCCCTGTCGGCCTCGGAAGTGGCCGTCAAGGGCGGCACCGTGGTGGAGGAAGTGGTCGATACCATGGGCATGATCAATGCGTCGGCCCGCAAGATCGTCGACATCATCGCCGTGATCGACGGCATTGCGTTCCAGACCAACATCCTGGCCCTGAACGCGGCCGTGGAAGCGGCCCGGGCCGGCGAGCAGGGGCGCGGCTTCGCCGTCGTCGCCTCCGAAGTGCGCAACCTGGCCCAGCGCAGCGCGGCGGCCGCCAAGGAAATCAAGGAACTGATCGGCGACTCGGTCGACAAGGTGGAGGCAGGCGCCCGCCTGGTGGACGAGGCCGGCAGCACGATGAAGGAAATCGTTATCAACGTGCGGCGCGTGACGGACATCATCGGCGACATCACGGCCGCCAGCACGGAACAGACCTTGGGCATCGAACAGATCAACCGCGCCATCGCGCAGATGGACCAGGTGACCCAGCAGAACGCGGCCCTGGTGGAAGAGGCGGCGGCCGCGGCCGCGTCGCTGCAGGACCAGAGCACGGCCCTGGCCGAAGTGGTGAGCGTGTTCCAGCTGACGGGCCATGGGGCGCCGCGCGCCCTGCCTTCCACGCCCCGCCGCACGGCCTTGCCGGCCGTCCGTCCCGGCAAGCAACGGGCTGCGGCGCCCGAGTATGAAGAGTTCTGACTAAATAGGGACAGAGCCGGGCCGATTTTCCGTTGCGGAAAAATAATCGGGGACAGAGTGGTGCGGAGCGGGTAAGATAGCAACTTGATCCGCCCTCGCTGGCCCCACTTTTCCCCGATTTTGCCATGGCCCGACTGCCCCGCCTCATCATTCCCACCCAGCCGCACCACGTCATCCAGCGCGGCAACAACGGTCAGCCCGTGTTCCAGGACACGGCCGACTACCTGGCCTTCCTTGGCTGGCTGCGCACGGCCGCCCGCAACTACAAGGTGGCCATCCACGCCTACGTGCTCATGCCCAACCACGTGCATTTGCTGGTCACGCCGTCCGACGCGGACGGCCTGGGCCACATGATGCAGTGGATAGGCCGCTATTACGTGCCTTATTTCAACCAGAAATACGGCCGCAGCGGCACCCTGTGGAATGGCCGCTACAAGACTTCCGTGGTGGACGCCGACCAATTCTTCCTGCAATGCAGCCGCTACATCGAGTTCAACCCGGTGCGGGCCGGGCTGGCGGCGGGGGCGGGCGACTATCCCTGGTCCAGCTACGCCCACCATGCGGGCCTGCAGGTGGACGCCCTGATCACCGACCATCCGCAGTACTGGGCGCTGGGCAACACGCCATTCCAGCGCGAGGCGGCCTACATCGCGCTGGGCGAGACGGCGCTGACGGCGGCCCAGGTCGACACCATCAACCGGGCCGTGCTCAAGGGCTGGCCGCTGGGCTCGGACCAGTACAAGCTTGAGCTGGAACACAAGATGAAGCGCCAGGTCCTGCCCGCCAAGCGGGGCCGGCCTTTCAAGAAGCCGGCCACCACGGACGACGCACCGGCTGGTGCGCCTGATGCCTCCAGCGCGCCGCTCCCTGCCTAAAACGCGTCATCCCACGGAAAAAATGGGGACGTACCCCATTTTTCGAGAAATGGGGTACGTCCCCATTTTTTTGACCTGCCGGCACCCGGCGTGAAGGAATGACAAAAAGGGGGACGTAACACGGTTTGAGAATTCGCAAATTGTGTTACGTCCCCATTTTTTTCGCCAGCATCACTCTGTCCCTAATTAATTTTTTGGACGTCATTTGAAAAATTAATTCAACTCCGACCCTAATTGTTATGGTTGAATTTTCTGTTGCATTGCACTACTCTAGCTTTTCGATTTTCAAAAATGCAGCGGAGAACCCCCATGAAAGCCCAAGGTCTGTACGATCCGTCCAATGAACACGATGCCTGCGGCGTCGGTTTCGTCGCCCACATCAAGGGCAACAAGAGCCATTCGATCATTGAACAGGGTCTGCTGATCCTGAAAAACCTCGATCACCGGGGCGCCGTGGGCGCCGACGCGCTGATGGGCGATGGCGCCGGTATCCTGATCCAGATTCCCGACCAGTACTACCGCGACGAGATGGCCAAGCAGGGCGTGGAACTGCCGCCGCCAGGCGAGTACGGCGTGGGCATGGTGTTCCTGCCGAAGGAAAACGCGTCCCGCATCGCTTGCGAACAGGAAATCGAACGGGCCGTGCGCGCCGAAGGCCAGGTCGTGCTGGGCTGGCGCAACGTGCCGGTCGACTGCGACATGCCGATGTCGCCCACCGTGCGCGCCAAGGAACCCGTGATCCGCCAGATCTTCATCGGCCGCGGCGCCGACATCATGGTGACCGATGCGCTCGAGCGTAAGCTGTACGTGATCCGCAAATCGTCGGGCCACGCGATCCAGGCCCTCAAGCTGATCCACGGCAAGGAATTCTTCGTGGCCTCGATGTCGGCCCGTACCATCGTCTACAAGGGCCTGCTGCTGGCCGACCAGGTGGGCGTCTACTACAAGGACCTGCAGGATGCGCGCTGCGTGTCGGCCCTGGCCCTGGTGCACCAGCGCTTCTCCACCAACACCTTCCCCGAGTGGCCGCTGGCCCACCCGTACCGCCTGATCGCCCACAACGGCGAGATCAACACCGTCAAAGGCAACTTCAACTGGATGCGCGCCCGCGAAGGCGTGATGAAGTCGGCCGTGCTGGGCGAGGACCTGCAAAAGCTGTTCCCGCTGATCTACGAAGGCCAGTCGGACACGGCTTGCTTCGACAACGCGCTGGAACTGCTGCTGATGGCCGGCTACCCGATCGCCCAGGCCATGATGATGATGATCCCGGAAGCATGGGAAAACCATGGCTTGATGGACGACAACCGCCGCGCCTTCTACGAATACCACGCCGCCATGATGGAACCATGGGACGGCCCGGCCGCCATGGCCTTCACGGACGGCCGCTACATCGGCGGTACGCTGGACCGCAATGGCCTGCGCCCTGCCCGCTACATCGTCACCGACGACGACCTGGTGGTGATGGCGTCCGAATCGGGCGTGCTGCCCATCCCTGAATCGAAGATCATCCAGAAATGGCGCCTGCAGCCGGGCAAGATGTTCCTGATCGACCTGGAAGCGGGCCGCATCATCGGCGACAAGGAACTCAAGGACACCTACGCCAACGCCAAGCCCTACAAGGCCTGGATCAACGCCGTGCGCATCAAGCTCGACGCGATCAAGCTGAGCGAGAGCCAGCTGGCCCACAACCGCATCAAGTACACGGCCGCCCCCGGCGAAAAAGCCGTGGCCTCCGTGCTGGACCGCCAGCAGGCGTTCGGCTACACCCAGGAAGACTTGAAGTTCCTGATGGCGCCAATGGCCGTGGCCGGCGAAGAAGCCACCGGCTCGATGGGCAACGACTCGCCGCTGGCCGTCATGTCCAACAAGCTCAAGCCGCTGTACAACTACTTCAAGCAGCTGTTCGCCCAGGTGACCAACCCGCCGATCGACCCGATCCGCGAAGCGATGGTGATGTCGCTGGTGTCCTTCATCGGCCCGAAACCGAACCTGCTCGACACCAACAACGTCAACCCGCCGATGCGCCTGGAAGTGGCGCAGCCCATCCTGGGCTTCGACGACATGGCCCGCCTGCGCGGCATCAGCCTGCACACGGGCGGCAAGTTCAAGTCCTATGAACTGAACATCTGCTACCCGCTGGCCTGGGGCAAGGAAGGCGTGGAAGCATGCCTGGCCTCGCTGTGCGCCGAGGCGGTGGACGCCGTCAAGTCCGGCCACAACATCCTGATCGTGTCGGACCGTTCCGTCTGCGCCGACCGCGTCGCCATTCCGGCCCTGCTGGCCACCTCCACCATCCACCAGCACCTGGTGAGCAAGGGCCTGCGCGCCTCCACCGGCCTGGTGGTGGAAACCGGTTCGGCCCGCGAGACCCACCACTTCGCCCTGCTGGCCGGCTACGGCGCGGAAGCGGTCCACCCTTACCTGGCCATGGAAACCCTGGTCGAGCTGGCGCACGGCATGCCGGGCGAGCTGTCGGGCGAAACGGCGATCTACAACTACACCAAGGCCATCGGCAAGGGCTTGATGAAGGTGATGTCCAAGATGGGCATCTCGACCTACATGTCGTACTGCGGCGCCCAGATCTTCGAAGCGATCGGCCTCAACAAGTCGCTGGTGGACAAGTACTTCAAGGGCACGGCCTCCAACGTGGAAGGCATCGGCGTGTTCGAAGTGGCGGAAGAAGCGCTGCGCCTGCATAACCTGGCCTTCGGCAGCGATCCCCTGCTGGCCCACAACCTCGACGCCGGCGGCGAATACGCCTTCCGCGTGCGCGGCGAAGACCACCTGTGGACCCCGGACGCGATCGCCAAGCTGCAGCACTCGACCCGCGCCAACAACTATTCCAGCTACAAGGAATACGCGCAGATCATCAACGACCAGAGCAAGCGCCACCTGACCCTGCGCGGCCTGTTCGAGTTCAAGCTCGACCCGGCCAAGGCCATCCCGCTCGATGAAGTGGAACCGGCCAAGGAAATCGTCAAGCGCTTCGCCACCGGCGCCATGTCGCTCGGCTCGATCTCGACCGAAGCACACGCCACGCTGGCCATCGCCATGAACCGCATCGGCGGCAAGTCCAACACGGGCGAAGGCGGCGAAGATCCGGCCCGCTACACGATGGAACTGAAGGGCATCAAGATCAAGCAGGGCGAAACCATGGCCTCCGTGATCGGCAAGGAGCAAGTGGTGGTCGACATTCCCCTGCTGGAAGGCGACTCCATGCGTTCGCGCATCAAGCAGGTGGCCTCGGGCCGCTTCGGCGTGACGGCGGCCTACCTGAACTCGGCCGACCAGATCCAGATCAAGATGGCGCAAGGCGCCAAGCCGGGCGAAGGCGGCCAGCTGCCGGGCCACAAGGTGTCCGAATACATCGCCACGCTGCGCTTCTCGGTGCCGGGCGTGGGCCTGATTTCGCCGCCGCCGCACCACGACATCTACTCGATCGAAGACCTGGCGCAGCTGATCCACGACCTGAAGAACGCCAATCCGCGCGCTTCCATCTCCGTCAAGCTGGTGTCGGAAGTCGGTATCGGCACCGTGGCCGCCGGCGTCACCAAGGCCAAGGCCGACCACGTGGTGGTGGCCGGCCATGACGGCGGCACGGGCGCCTCGCCCCTGTCGTCCGTCAAGCACGCCGGTACGCCGTGGGAACTGGGCCTGGCCGAAACGCAGCAGACCCTGGTGCTGAACGGCCTGCGCAGCCGCATCCGGGTCCAGGCCGACGGCCAGATGCGCACCGGCCGCGACGTCGTGATCGCCGCCATGCTGGGCGCCGACGAGATCGGTTTCGCCACGGCGCCGCTGGTGGTGGAAGGCTGCATCATGATGCGCAAGTGCCACCTGAACACCTGCCCGGTGGGCGTGGCCACGCAAGACCCTGTGCTGCGCGCCAAGTTCTCCGGCAAGCCTGAGTACGTGGTCAACTACTTCTTCTTCGTGGCCGAGGAAGCCCGCCAGCTGATGGCGCAACTGGGCATCCGCACCTACGACGAGCTGATCGGCCGCGTCGACCTGCTCGACAAGTCGAAGGCGATCTCGCACTGGAAGGCCCGCGGCCTGGACTTCTCGGCCATCTTCCACCAGCCGGAAGTGCAGAACAACCAGTCCGTTTTCCACACGGAAGAGCAGGACCACTGCCTGGACAAGGCGCTCGACCACAAGCTGATCGCGCAAGCCAAGGCGGCCCTGGAAAAAGGCGAGCGCGTCTCGTTCATCTCGCCGGTGCGCAACGTCAACCGTACGGTGGGCACCATGCTGTCGGGCGAAGTGGCCAAGCGCTACGGCCACGCCGGCCTGCCGGACGACACCATCCACATCCAGCTGCAAGGCACGGCGGGCCAGTCGGCCGCCGCCTTCCTGGCGCACGGCATCACGCTGGACCTGGTGGGCGAAGGCAACGACTACGTGGGCAAGGGCCTGTCGGGCGGCCGCATCATCGTGCGGCCGAACACGGAGTTCCGCGGCTGGGCCGTCGATAACATCATCATCGGCAACACCGTGCTGTACGGCGCCATCTCGGGCGAAGCGTTCTTCAACGGCGTGGCCGGCGAGCGTTTCGCCGTGCGTAACTCGGGCGCCACCACGGTGGTGGAAGGCCTGGGCGACCACGGTTGCGAATACATGACGGGCGGCACGGTAGTGGTGCTGGGCGCAACGGGACGCAACTTCGCGGCCGGCATGTCGGGCGGTATCGCCTACGTGTACGACCCGGACGGCGACTTCGCCGGCAAGTGCAACACGGCCATGGTCAGCCTGGAGTCGGTGCTGACGGCAGCCGAGCAGCACGTGGACCGCGCCACCTGGCACACCCAGCACCGCGACGGCGAGCCGGAAGCGGACGAAGTGATCCTCAAGCGCCTGATCGAGCGTCACTTCAAGCACACGGGCAGCACCCGCGCGCGCTACCTGCTGGACAACTGGGCCGAAGGCCGCAGCAAGTTCGTCAAGGTCTTCCCGAGCGAGTACAAGCGGGCCCTGGCCGAAATGGCCGAGGACATGGCGAACGAGGCCGCCGTGGTGCAGCCGATCGCAGCATAAGACAGGACAGACGGCGCCCTTTCCGCCGCGGCGGGAAGGGCGGGCCAGCGCGCCCGACCGACTAGCACAGCACACAATATTGAGGAATTATCGTGGGTAAAATCACCGGTTTCATGGAATTCAAGCGTCAGGAAGAGGCATACTTGCCCACCGCGACGCGCGTCAAGAACTATCAGGAATTCGTCATCACGCTGACGAACGAGCAAGCCAAGGTACAGGGCGCGCGCTGCATGGATTGCGGCATCCCGTTCTGCAACAACGGCTGCCCCGTCAACAACATCATCCCCGACTGGAACGACCTGGTGTACCGCGGCAACTACCGCGAAGCGCTGGACGTGCTCCATTCGACCAACAACTTCCCCGAGTTCACGGGCCGCATCTGCCCCGCGCCGTGCGAGTCCGCTTGCACGCTGGGCATCAGCGAAGACCCGGTGGGCATCAAGTCGATCGAGCACAAGATCATCGACGAAGGCTGGGAACACGGTTGGGTGGTGCCGCAGCCGGCCGCCCAGCAGACGGGCAAGAAAGTGGCCGTGGTCGGTTCCGGTCCTGCCGGCCTGGCAGCGGCCCAGCAGCTGGCCCGCGCCGGCCACGCCGTGACCGTGTTCGAGAAGAGCGACCGCGTGGGCGGCCTGCTGCGCTACGGCATCCCTGACTTCAAGATGGAAAAGTCGCACATCGACCGCCGCATCAAGCAGATGGAAGCGGAAGGCGTGGTGTTCCGCACCAGCGTGCTGGTGGGCAAGGATTTCCCCGCCAACGTCAACAACTGGGCCAAGGAAACCATCTTCCCGGAAGACCTGGAAAAGGAATTCGACGCCGTGGTGCTGGCCGGCGGCGCCGAGCAGCCCCGTGACCTGCCCGTGCCGGGCCGCGAACTGAAGGGCGTGCACTTCGCCATGGACTTCCTGCCCCAGCAGAACAAGGTCAACGCCGGCGACAAGGTCAAGGACCAGCTCAAGGCCACCGGCAAGCACGTGGTCGTGATCGGCGGCGGCGACACCGGTTCCGACTGCGTGGGCACCTCCAACCGCCACGGCGCCGCGTCCGTGGCCCAGTTCGAACTGATGCCCATGCCGCCCGAGCAGGAAAACAAGCCGCTGGTGTGGCCGTACTGGCCGACCAAGCTGCGCACCTCGTCCTCGCACGAGGAAGGTTGCCAGCGCGACTGGGCCGTGGCCACCAAGCGCCTGGAAGGCAAGAACGGCAAGGTGGAAAAGCTGATCGCCTGCCGCGTCGAGTGGAAGGACGGCAAGATGTCGGAAGTGCCGAACACGGAATTCGAAATGAAGGCCGACCTGGTGCTGCTGGCCATGGGCTTCGTATCGCCCGTGCAGCAAGTGCTGGAAGCGTTCGGCGTGGACAAGGATGGCCGCGGCAACGCCAAGGCCACCACGGACGGCGAAGGCTGCTACCAGACGTCCGTGCCCAAGGTGTTCGCGGCCGGCGACGTACGCCGCGGCCAGTCGCTGGTGGTGTGGGCCATCCGCGAAGGCCGCCAGTGCGCGCGCGCCGTCGATGAATTCCTGATGGGTTCGTCCGTCCTGCCGCGCTAAGCCGACCGGCTCAGCCGTTGTACTGATTTTTCCCGGCCGGAAGCCGACGGGTGCGACACCCGCCGCTTCCGGTTTTTTTTTCGTGTTGCAGCCTGGTTGAATTTTGGTGCGACGCAGCAAGTTAACCAAGGTTTCCAATTGTAACTTGCTGACTTTTCGTTCAGTAGTGTTGTATCATTTGCCATTTCCCGTCCCGAATCGGGTCGCTGCCAGCAGAGATTAGTCTTTCTGCACTACAATACGGCATCCCAAAAAATGAGTTCAGTCGTGCCCAATCTAGTCGAAATCCGCGATCTACATTTCTCCTATGGAAAGCGCCCCATTCTGTCGGGCCTCCAGATGGACTTCCCGCGCGGAAAAGTGGTGGCCGTCATGGGCGGTTCGGGCAGCGGCAAGACCACCGTCCTGCGCCTGATCGGCGGCCAGTTGCGGCCCCAAAAGGGGCAAGTGAGCGTGCACGGCCAGGTGGTGCATCAGCTCAAGACCAACGACCTGTATCTGCTGCGCCGCAAGATGGGCATGCTGTTCCAGCACGGCGCGCTGTTTACGGACTTGACCGTGTTCGAGAACGTGGCCTTCCCCCTGCGCGAGCATACCGACTTGCCGGAAGAGCTGATCCGCAACCTGGTGCTGATGAAGCTGCACGCGGTGGGCTTGCGCAACGCGGCCAAGCTCAAGCCGGCCGAAATCTCGGGCGGCATGGCGCGCCGCGTGGCCCTGGCCCGTTCCATCGCGCTGGACCCGGAACTGATCATGTACGACGAGCCGTTCGCCGGCCTCGACCCCATCTCCATGGGCGTGACGGCCAACCTGATCCGCAACCTCAATACGGCGCTCGGTTCGACCACCATCCTGGTGTCGCACGACGTCAAGGAGTGCTTCGCCATTGCCGATTACGTTTATTTCCTGTCGCAGGGCAAGATCGTCGCCCACGGCACGCCGGACGACATGCTGGTGTCGACCGACCCTTATGTGAAACAGTTTGTCCACGCGGAGGCGGACGGCCCGGTGCCGTTCCACTACCCGGGCAAGTCGCTGGCCGACGACCTGGGCCTGGGAGCGCGCCCATGATAGGCGAAAACCTGCTGTCCCGGCTGGGCGCCACGGCGCGCGACCAGATCGAGAGCCTCGGTTATGGCGCCCGCATGTTCTGCAATATGCTGGGCGTGTCGCCCGGCATGCTCAAGCGGCCCCGCCTGGTGGTCGAGCAACTGCATTTCATCGGCAACTATTCGCTGCTGATCATCACCCTGTCCGGCCTGTTCGTGGGCATGGTGCTGGGCCTGCAGGGCTATTACACGCTCAACAAATACGGCGCCGAGCAGTCGCTGGGCCTGCTGGTGGCGCTGGGCCTGACGCGCGAACTGGGACCTGTCATCACGGCCCTGCTGTTCGCCGGCCGGGCCGGCACCTCGCTCACGGCCGAGATCGGCCTGATGAAGGCGGGCGAGCAGCTGTCGGCCATGGAAATGATGGCCGTCAACCCCATCCAGCGTGTGCTCGCGCCCCGCTTCTGGGCTGGCGTGCTGGCCGTGCCCCTGCTGGCCTCCATCTTCAGCGCCGTGGGCGTGTTCGGCGGCTACCTGGTGGGCGTACAGCTGATCGGGGTGGACGACGGCGCCTTCTGGTCGCAGATGCAGGGCGGGGTCGATATCTGGAAAGACATCTTCAACGGCTTCGTCAAGAGCGTGGTGTTCGGCATCGCCATCACCTTCATCGCCCTGTACCAGGGCTATGAGTCGCAGCCGACGCCGGAAGACGTGGCGCGCGCCACCACCCGTACCGTGGTGCTGTCGTCGCTGATGATCTGGTGGCTGGACTTCATGCTGACGGCCTTGATGTTCAGCAAATAGGCGTTGTTTCTGCGCCGATAAATGCAATGCAGTGGCTGGCGGCGTGCGCCGCCGCGCGAAAAATTCTTTAGGATGATGTTATGCAACGTAAATCTCTGGATGTGTGGGTAGGTCTGTTCATCGTGATCGGCGTGGCGGCGCTGATGTTCCTGGCCCTCAAGGCGGGAAATATGAGCTCGCTGTCGTTCGGCAAGACCTATACTATCGTGGCCAAGTTCGACAACATCGGCAGCCTGCGCCCCCAGGCGCCCGTCAAGGCGGCCGGCGTGGTGGTGGGCCGGGTGGGCCAGATCCAGTTCGACGACAAGAGTTACCAGGCGCTGGTCAAGCTGGACATGGACGAAGGCTACAAGTTCCCCAAGGATAGCTCGGCCAAGATCCTCACGGCCGGCCTGCTGGGCGAGCAGTACGTGGGCCTCGAGGCCGGCGGCGACACCAACAACCTGGTCGGCGGCGACAAGATCGCCCGCACCCAGTCGGCCGCCGTGCTGGAGGACTTGATCAACCAGTTCATCTACAGCAAGGCAGCGGAAGGAAAGGACAGCAAATGAATCCCATCCCCGGTCAATGGCGCCGCGCCGCGCTGACGGTGGCCGCGGTCGCCGCCCTCAGCGGTTGCGCCGGCACCAACCCGCGCGATCCGTACGAAGGCTTCAACCGCGCCATGTTCAAGTTCAACGACACGGTGGACCAGGTGGCCCTGAAACCGGCCGCCACGGCCTACCGCGCCGTGCTGCCGTCGTTCGTGCAGACGGGCGTCAACAATTTCTTCGGCAACCTGGCCGACGCCTGGAGCGCCGTCAATAACTTGCTGCAGGGTAAGGGCGAGGCCGGCATGTCCGACGTCACCCGCTTCACGCTCAACTCCACCTTCGGCCTGCTGGGCCTGCTCGACATCGCCTCCGAGGCCGGCTTGCCCAAGCATAACGAAGACTTCGGCCAGACGCTCGGCTACTGGGGCGTGCCGTCCGGTCCCTACCTGATGCTGCCCCTGTTCGGCGCCTCCACCGTGCGCGACACGGCCGCCCTGCCGCTGGACTTCAACGGCGACATCTGGCGCTACAAGGAACCTATCTACCTGCGCAACATCGGCACGGCCACCCGCGCCGTGGACCAGCGCGCCAACCTGCTGGACGCGTCCTCGCTGCTGGAAGATGCGGCCCTGGACCGCTATGAGTTCGTGCGCGACGGCTTCCTGCAGCGGCGCGAAAGCAAGGTCTACGATGGCGAGGCCCCGCCCCGCAAGCGCCGTTCAAAAGGCGACGAAGATGGGGTGAAAAGTGTTGATGACGGAGAAACTTCCGCACCCGTGTCATCCGAACCGGCAGCAAAAGAGTTAAACTCGGACACACCGGCTGCAAAAAAAGACAGCCTGTGACCCGTCGCGAACTAAACATAGGTTAAAAAATATGAAATACATTAAACAACTGATCGCTTTAGCCACCGTCGCCCTGGCAGGGTATGCCGGCGCCGCCACTGCCACCCCGGCCGCCGTCGAGGCGCCGGACGTGCTCGTCAAACGCATCTCCCAGGACGTGATCGACACGGCCAAGGCCGACAAGGCGATCCAGGCCGGCGACCAGAAAAAGGTCATGGACCTGGTGGAATCGAAGATCCTGCCCTACGTGGACTTCCAGCGCATGACGGCGCTGGCCTCGGGCCGCTTCTGGCGCGACGCCACGCCGGATCAGCAAAAGGCCCTGTCGGCCGAGTTCCGCACGCTGCTGATCTACACCTACTCGGGCGCCCTGTCCCAGATCAAGAACGAGACGGTGGAGTTCAAGCCGCTGCGCGCCGACCCGTCGGACACGGAAGTGGAAGTGCGTTCCCAGGTCAACGTGCCGCGCGGCGAACCGATTCCCCTCAACTACCGCGTCGCCAAGTCGCCCACCAACGGCTGGAAGATCTATGACATCAACGTGCTGGGCGCCTGGCTGGTGGAAACCTACAAGGGTACCTTCGCCTCCGAGATCAGCAAGGGCGGCATTGACGGCCTGATCAAGGCCCTGTCCGAGAAGAACAAGAAGCTGGCCAGCAAGCCCATCAAGGCCGCTTCCAACGCCGGTTCCAGCGCCAAATAAGAAGGCAAGCGACGACCATGGCCGATCCTCTCGACAACCTGCAGTCGCTGTCGTCGCTGACCGTGCTCAACGCCACTGCGGCGCTCGAGCGCGGCCTGGCGGCCATCCGTGCCGGGCAGACCGTGTTTGACCTGCGCCACGTGCTGACGGTCGATTCGGTGGCCGTGGCCGTCATGCTGGCGTGGCAGCGGGCCGCGCGCCAGGCCGGCTTTTCGCTGGAGCTGCGCAACCTGCCGCCGGCCCTGCAAAGCCTGACCAAGCTGTACGGCGTGTGCACGCTGTTGTTCCCCGACGCGGCCCCGGCCGCGGCGGCGGCCGACGAGAATCCGGCCCACGCCGAATTCGTCGCCGTGGCAGGCGCGCCCGCGTCCGCCGCCCTCGGCCTGGCCACCACGCCGGCCGACCTGCATCACCATTGACCCTTTCCCCGCCTCCTCCGAATTGCCCGGTCCGGCTCTGCCGGATCAAATTTCCCCTATAATTGAACGTTGCCGCTGCCAACACCAGCGCCGCGGCGCCCGGTACGACCTTCCGCCAACGAGCATCCCTGCCGTGACCTTGCGCCGCGGCAACAACTGACAAGTCAAGCATGACAGCTATCCAAATCAACAACGTCCAGAAGCGCTACAAGTCGCTGCAGGCCCTGGGCGGCGTTTCCCTGGCCATCGAAGAGGGTGAGTTCTTCGGCCTGCTGGGGCCCAACGGCGCCGGCAAGACCACCCTGATCTCCATCATCGCCGGCCTGATCCGGCCCGACGCGGGCAGCGTCACCATCCACGGCCACGACGTGACGGGCGATTTCCGCGCCGCGCGCCGCAAGCTGGGCGTGGTGCCGCAGGAACTGGTGTTCGACCCCTTCTTCACGGTGCGCGAGACGCTGCGCCTGCAGTCGGGCTATTTCGGCCTGTCCAACAACGACGACTGGATCGACGAGGTGATGTTCAACCTCGACCTGACCAACAAGGCCGACACCAATATGCGCGCCCTGTCAGGCGGCATGAAGCGGCGCGTGCTGGTGGCCCAGGCCCTGGTGCACAAGCCGCCCGTGATCGTGCTCGACGAGCCGACGGCCGGGGTCGACGTGGAACTGCGCCAGACCCTGTGGAAGTTCATCTCGCGCCTGAACCGCGAAGGCCACACGGTGGTGCTGACCACCCACTACCTGGAAGAGGCGCAAGCCATGTGCAAGCGGGTTGCCATGCTCAAAAGCGGCAAGATCGTGGCGCTCGACACCATGAGCGCCCTGATCCGCCGCATTTCCGGCTCCCAGCTCAACCTGCACCTGAAGGGCGCCCTGCCGCCCCAGCTGCAGCACCTGATCACCCACGCCGAGCTGACCGTGCCGGGCGAGTACAACCTGCGCATCAACGACTACGCGGAAGTGGAAACCATCCTGGCGCGCGTGCGCGAAAGCGGCGCCGTGATCGACGAGATGCAGTTGCAGCAGGCCGACCTGGAAGACATCTTCCTGCAAATCATGGACAAGGGGACCGTTTGATGAATTTCATTTCGACCGGCTTCCGCACCCTGGTGTACAAGGAAACCCTGCGCTTCTGGAAAGTGGCGACCCAGACCGTGGCCGCGCCCATCCTGACGGCCATGCTGTACCTGCTGATCTTCGGCCACGTGCTTGAAGGCCGGGTCCAGGTGTACGCGGGCGTGACCTACACGGCCTTCCTGATCCCCGGCCTGGTGATGATGAGCGTGCTGCAGAATTCGTTTGCCAATTCCTCGTCCTCGCTGATCCAGTCCAAGATCACGGGCAACCTGGTGTTCGTGCTGCTCACGCCCTTGTCGCACTGGGAGATCTTCTCGGCCTACGTGCTGGCCTCCATGGTGCGCGGCATCGTAGTCGGCCTGGGCGTGTTCGTCGTTACGGCCTGGTTTGCCCACCTGTCGTTCACGGCACCGCTGTGGATCGCCGTGTTCGCCCTGCTGGGCGCGGCCATCCTGGGCACCATGGGCCTGATCGCCGGCATCTGGGCCGAGAAATTCGACCAGCTGGCCGCGTTCCAGAACTTCCTGATCATGCCGCTGACCTTCCTGTCCGGCGTGTTCTACTCGATCCATTCGCTGCCCGCCTTCTGGCTGACGGTGTCGCACCTGAACCCGTTCTTCTACATGATCGACGGCTTCCGCTACGGCTTCTTCGGCCAGTCCGACGTCAACCCGGTGGTCAGCCTGGCCATCGTGTCGAGCTTCCTGGTGGTGCTGGCGCTGGCGGCGATCCGCCTGCTGCGCAGCGGCTACCGGCTGCGCCACTAATCATTGATACCGTTTATACCGAATCGCATACCAAGGAATTATCGTGTCCACTACTCCAGAACTGATCCACAGCTACATCGCCGCCGGTCTTGAATGCACCCACCTCGAAGTGGACGGCGACGGCCAGCACTTCCAGGCTGTGATCGTCTCGCCGGCCTTCGCCGGCAAGCGCCTGATCCAGCGCCACCAGCTGGTGTATGCCGCCCTGGGCGACCGCATGCGCGAGGAAATCCACGCGCTGTCGATGAAGACCCTGACCCCAGAAGAATTCCAAGGATAAGCATGGACAAGCTCCTCATTCAAGGCGGCAAGCGCCTGTCCGGCGAGATCGCCGTCTCGGGCGCCAAGAACGCGGCCCTGCCCATCCTGTGCGCCGGCCTGCTGACGGCGGGCGACCTGGAACTGTCCAACGTGCCGCACCTGCACGACGTGGCCACCATGCTCAAGCTGCTGGGCCAGACCGGCCTCAAGGTGGACCAGGACGGCGAGCGCGTCACCCTCAACGGCAGCGCCATCACCAAGCTGGAAGCGCCGTACGAAATGGTGAAGACCATGCGCGCCTCGATCCTGGTGCTGGGGCCCCTGCTGGCGCGTTTCGGCGAAGCCAAGGTATCGCTGCCGGGCGGCTGCGCCATCGGTTCGCGCCCCGTGGACCAGCACATCAAGGGCTTGCAGGCGCTGGGCGCCGAGATCTCGATCGAAGGCGGCTACATCTACGCCAAGTGCAAGAAGCTCAAGGGCACCCGCATCGTCACCGACATGATCACCGTCACCGGCACCGAGAACCTGCTGATGGCGGCCACCCTGGCCGAAGGCGAAACCATCCTGGAAAACGCGGCCCGCGAGCCGGAAGTGACGGACCTGGCCCACCTGCTGGTGGCCATGGGCGCCAGGATCGAAGGCATCGGCAGCGACCGCCTGGTGATCCAGGGCGTGCCCGCGCTGCATGGCGCGAAACACGCCGTGATCTCGGACCGCATCGAAGCGGCCACCTTCCTGTGCGCCGTGGCGGCGGCCGGCGGCGACATCACGCTGCGCAACACCCGCACCGACATCCTGGACGCGGCGCTCGACAAGCTGCGCGAAATGGGCCTGGAAATGACCATCGGCGACAACTGGATACGCGCGAAAATGGACCGCCGCCCGACGCCGGTCAGCTTCCGCACCACGGAATACCCCGGCTTCCCGACCGACATGCAGGCCCAGTTCATGGCCGTCAACACGGTGGCCGACGGCGCCAGCCGCGTCACCGAGACCATCTTCGAGAACCGCTTCATGCACGTGCAGGAGATGAACCGCCTGGGCGCGGCCATCGAGACGGACGGCAACACGGCCTTCATCCGCGGCGTCGAGCAGCTGGTGGGCGCGCCCGTGATGGCGACCGACCTGCGCGCCTCGGCCTCGCTGGTGATCGCCGCGCTGGCGGCCCGCGGCGAGACCCTGGTCGACCGCATCTACCATCTCGACCGCGGCTACGACCGCATGGAAGTGAAGCTGTCGGCCGTGGGCGCCGATATCCGCCGCATCAAATAACGGGAACCACCATGAGTGCATTTAACGGCCAGTCCAACTCGCAACTGATCCTGGCGCTGTCGAAAGGCCGCATCTTCGAAGACACCCTGCCGCTGCTGGAAGCGGCCGGCATCACCGTGACGGAAAATCCGGAAACGTCGCGCAAGCTGATCCTGGGCACCAACGATCCCAACGTGCGCGTCATCATCGTGCGCGCCACCGACGTGCCGACCTATGTGCAGCACGGCGCGGCCGATTTCGGCGTGGCCGGCAAGGACGTGCTGCTGGAACACGGCGGCGAAGGCCTGTACCAGCCGATCGACCTGAACATCGCGGCTTGCCGCATGTCGGTCGCCGTCAAGAACGGTTTTGATTACGAGACGGCCGTGCGCCAGGGCGCGCGCCTGCGCGTGGCCACCAAGTTCGTGCAGACGGCGCGCGAGCACTTCGCCGCCAAGGGCGTGCACGTGGACCTGATCAAGCTGTACGGCTCGATGGAGCTGGCGCCGCTGGTGGGCCTGTCGGACGCCATCGTCGACGTGGTCAGCACCGGCAACACGCTGCGCGCCAACGACCTGGTGGAAGTGGAAGCGATCATGCCGATCTCGTCGCGCCTGATCGTCAACCAGGCCGCCCTCAAGCTCAAGCGCGAGCGTTTGCAGCCGATCATCGAAGCGTTCGAACGCGCTTCCCAGTCCAAGAGCCAATAAGACCCCAGCCGGAACTGCCACCATGCCGATTCAGATCACCAAGCTCGACTCCAGCCAAGCCGATTTCCAGTCCGCCCTGTCCGCCCTGCTGGCGTTCGAGGCCAGCACCGACGACGCCATCGAAACGGCCGTGACGGCCATCCTGGCCGACGTCAAGGCGCGCGGCGACGCCGCCGTGCTGGAATACACCAACCGCTTTGACCGCATTCCCTACGGCGGTGCGGCCAGCATGGCCGCCTTCGACGTGTCGCAGGAAGAACTGCAGGCCGCGCTGGCGGCCCTGCCGGAGGCCCAGCGCGCGGCGCTGCAGACGGCGGCCGACCGCGTGCGCGCCTTCCACCAGCGCCAGAAGCAGGAGCTGAACGGCTTCACCTACACGGAAGCCGATGGCACGGTGCTGGGCCAGAAGGTCACGCCGCTGGACCGCGTGGGCATCTACGTCCCCGGCGGCAAGGCGGCCTATCCTTCGTCGGTGCTGATGAATGCGATCCCGGCCCACGTGGCCGGCGTGGGCGAGATCATCATGGTGGTGCCGACCCCGGACGGCGTGAAGAACCAGATGGTGCTGGCCGCTGCCGCCATCGCCGGCGTGACGCGCGTGATCACCATCGGCGGCGCCCAGGCCGTGGCCGCGCTGGCCTACGGCACCGAGACCATCGCCGCCGTCGACAAGATCGTCGGCCCCGGCAACGCCTATGTGGCCGCCGCCAAGCGCCGCGTGTTCGGCGTGGTGGGCATCGACATGATCGCCGGCCCGTCCGAGATCCTGGTCGTATGCGACGGCACCACCGACCCGGACTGGGTAGCCATGGACCTGTTCTCGCAGGCCGAGCACGACGAGCTGGCCCAGGCCATCCTCCTGTGCCCGGACGCGGCCTACATCGCCCGCGTGGAAGCGAGCCTGAACAAGCTGCTGCCGTCCATGCCGCGCCAGGCCACCATCCGCACGTCGCTGACGGACCGCGGCGCGCTGGTCAAGGTGCGCGACATGGACGAGGCCTGCGCCATCGCCAACAGCATCGCGGCCGAACACCTGGAAATCTCGGCCGAACAGCCGCAGCAGTGGGCCGACAAGATCCGCCACGCGGGCGCCATGTTCCTGGGCCGCTTCTCGTCCGAATCGCTGGGCGACTATTGCTGCGGCCCCAACCACGTGCTGCCCACCTCGCGCACGGCGCGCTTCTCCTCGCCGCTGGGCGTGTACGACTTCCAGAAGCGCTCGTCCGTGATTTATGTGAGCGAGGCCGGCGCCCAGACGCTGGGCAAGGTGGCGGCCGAACTGGCCTACGGCGAAGGCTTGCAGGCCCACGCCCGCAGCGCCGAACTGCGCCTGAAGTCGGCCATCTGAGCGGCCCGATGAGCGCTTGGCTGAACCAGGTCTTTTGCGAGGATGCGCTGGCCGGACTGGCGCGCATCCCGGACGGTTCCGTCGACCTGATCCTGACGGACCCGCCCTACAACCTGGGCAAGGACTACGGCAACGCTTCGGACCAGCAAAGCGTGGACGACTACCTGCGCTGGACCGAGCAGTGGATCGACCTGGCCCTGCCCAAGCTCAAGCCCAACGGCAGCCTGTACCTCTTCCTCACGTGGCGCTTTTCGCCCGAGATCTTCGTCATGCTCAAGCGGCGCATGACGATGATGAACGAGATCATCTGGGACCGCCGCGTGCCGTCCATGGGCGGCAGCGTGCGCAGCTACTCGTCGGTGCACGACACCATCGGCTTTTTCGTGCGCCGCAAGGATTACTATTTCGACCTGGACGCCGTGCGCATCCCGTACGACGCGGCCACCAAGAAGGCCCGCTCGCGTTCCATCTTCGTGGGCGCCAAGTGGCTGGAAGTGGGCTACAACCCCAAGGACTTGTGGAGCGTGTCGCGCCTGCACCGCGAGCACCCGGAGCGGGCCGACCACCCGACCCAGAAGCCGCTGGAAATCATCGAACGCATGGTCAAGGCCTCGTGCCCGCCGGACGGCGTGGTGCTGGACCTGTTCATGGGCAGCGGCACCACGGCCATCGCGGCCAAGCGCTGCGGCCGCAACTTCGTCGGCTTCGAGCTGAATCCCGAATACTGCGCCATCATCAACGCGCGCCTGGCGCAGCCGGAACAGGCCGCGCCGGCGCCGAAGCAGCCGGCCGTCAAACGGGCCGTGAAGGCGGCCAAGCCGGCGGCCAAGCCGGCCGCCAAATCGGCAGCCAAGCCGGCACCCAAGCGCGCCAGCCCCGCTGCCAGGACGGTCGGCAAATCGGTTGGCAAGACGGCAGGCAAGGCCGTCGCCAGGAGCGCCGGCAAGTCCGCCGGCAAGAATGCCGAACAACCCGCCGAACAAGCCGTCGCCTTGATGGCCGACGACAAAATCGCCGCCTAGCCCACCACACCAGGAGCCCCCGCCAGATGTCCGCCCTCGACAAC
>JAZJZQ010000665.1:0-2284 GCA_040389625.1 Pseudomonadota bacterium
ACTTGGCGCGCATGGCACGATCATTGCGAATGTCCGCTGCGCGCATCCGGATCGCAGCGGCCAGCAGAGCCGTCGGCCGGCATGTCCCCCTTTGAATCATCTGTACTGGAGACTACCCTTGAGCTTTATTATCGTGCTGGCCGCCCTGGCCCTGCTGATGCTGGTCGCCTATCGCGGCTACAGCGTCATCCTGTTCGCGCCCGTGTGCGCCCTGCTGGCCGTGCTGTTTACGGACCCGTCCTACGTGCTGCCCATGTTCAGCGGCATCTTCATGGAAAAGATGGTCGGCTTCGTCAAGCTGTACTTCCCCGTGTTCATGCTGGGCGCCGTATTCGGCAAGCTGATTGAATTGTCCGGCTACTCGCAGTCCATCGTGTCGGCCGTGATCCGCCTGCTGGGACGCGAGCGCGCCATGCTGTCCATCGTCATGGTGTGCGCCATCCTCACCTATGGCGGCGTGTCGCTGTTCGTCGTGGTATTCGCCGTCTACCCGTTCGCGGCCGAGATGTTCCGCCAGAGCGACATCCCCAAGCGCCTGATCCCCGGCACCATCGCCCTGGGCGCCTTCACCTTCACCATGGATTCCTTGCCGGGCAGCCCGCAGATCCAGAACATCATCCCCACCACCTTCTTCAAGACCGACACCTGGGCCGCGCCGTGGCTGGGCGTGATCGGTTCCGTGTTCATCCTGGCCGCAGGCCTGAGCTACCTGTCGTGGCGCCGCCGCCAGGCCGCCGCCGCCGGCGAAGGCTATGGCAGCGGCCATCTCAACGAACCGGCCGCCGTGGCGCTGGAGCGCCTGCCCCATCCGCTGCTGGCGCTGCTGCCGCTGGTGCTGGTGGGCGTGCTCAATAAATACTTTACGCTGGCCATCCCCAAGGTGTTCGGCGCCAGCTTCACGGCCAACCTGCCCGGTCATCCGCTGGTGGTCGATGTGAGCAAGCTGGTGGCCATCTGGGCGGTGGAGGGCGCGCTGCTGGCCGGCATCCTGGTGGTGCTGGCCTGCGCTTTCCGGCGCGTGATCGCCCACCTGGCTGAAGGCTCGCGCGCGGCCATCAGCGGCGCCTTGCTGGCGTCCATGAACACGGCCTCGGAATACGGTTTCGGCGGCGTGATCGCGGCGCTGCCGGGCTTCCTGCTGGTGTCGGACGCGCTCAAGAGCGTGCCCAATCCGCTGCTCAACGAAGCCGTCACCGTCACGGCGCTGGCCGGCATTACCGGTTCCGCGTCCGGCGGCATGAGCATCGCGCTGGCCGCCATGGCCGACAGCTTCATCCAGGCCGCGCAGGCCGCCCACATTCCGATGGAAGTGCTGCACCGCGTGGCCTCCATGGCCAGCGGCGGCATGGACACGCTACCCCACAACGGCGCCGTCATCACGCTGCTGGCCGTGACGGGGCTGACGCACCGCGTGTCCTACCGCGACATCTTCGCCATCACCATGATCAAGACGGCCGCCGTGTTCGTCGTGATCGCCGCCTTCCTGCTCACCGGGATCTACTGATATGACCATCTCCACTCTCATGCTGCAGGATAAAGTCGCCCTCGTCACCGGTTCCACCTCCGGCATCGGCCTGGGCATCGCCCACGCGCTGGCCGCCAGCGGCGCGCACGTCGTGCTCAATGGCTTCGGCGACGCACAGGAAATCGAAGCGCTGCGTGCCGGCATCGAGCAGCGCTACGGCGTGCAGGCCGTGTACCAGGGCGCCGACATGGCGCGTGCCGCCGACATCGAAGCGTTGATGGCCGCCGTGCTGGGGCGTTTTGGCCGCATCGACATCGTCGTCAACAACGCCGGCATCCAGCACGTGGCCGACGTGGACGCCTTCCCGGTCGAGAAGTGGGACGCCATCCTGGCCATCAACCTCAGCTCCGCCTTCCACACCACGCGCCTGGCGCTGCCGTCGATGAAGCGCAACAACTGGGGCCGCATCATCAACGTCGCCTCGGTGCACGGGCTGGTGGCGTCGGCCCAGAAGTCGGCCTACGTGGCGGCCAAGCATGGCGTGGTGGGCCTGACCAAGGCGGTGGCGTTGGAGCTGGCGCAGACAGGCGTGACCTGCAACGCCATCTGCCCCGGCTGGGTACTCACGCCGCTGGTGCAGAACCAGGTCGACGCGCTGGCGGCCCGGCGCGGCATCGGCGGGGAACAGGCGAGGGCGGAACTGCTGGCGCAAAAGCAGCCGTCCGGCGGCTTCGTCACGCCCGAGCAGCTGGGCGCGCTGGCCGTGTTCTTCTGCAGCGACGCCGCCCGCGAAGTGCGCGGCGTGGCCTGGAACATGGA
>JAZJZQ010000666.1:0-1951 GCA_040389625.1 Pseudomonadota bacterium
GCCAAGGGCAACGGCGGGGTGGACATCATCGCCACCATGACCAGCCAGGAGCGCGAGGCCAGGATGCTGGCCATCCGCATCCCCATCGACAAGGGACTGTACGGCTGGCGCATCCCGCTCGTGCGGGGCGACCACAAGGATCTGTTCGCCGAGGTGCAGGACCTGGACGGCCTCAAACTGCTGCGCTGCGGCCAGGGCCACGACTGGCCGGATACGGGCATCCTGCGCGGCAACGGCATCCACGTGTCGGCCAATTCCAGTTACGAGGCCTTGTTCAGCATGCTGGGGGCGGGGCGCATCGACTATTTTCCGCGCGCCGTGATCGAGATCGGGCCGGAGGCGGCGGCCCATCCGGGACTGGCCATCGACCCCTACATCGTCATCCATTACCCGACGGCGTTCTACTACTTCGTCAGTCGCCGCAATCCGCAGCTGGCCGACGCCGTCAGGCGGGGGCTGGAGGCGGCCATTGCGGACGGCTCCTTCGAGCGCCTGTTCAACCAGCACTTCGGCGCCGCCTTGCGCCAGGCAAGGCTGGACCAGCGGCGCGTGATCGAA
Source organism: Pseudomonadota bacterium (assembly GCA_040389625.1). GTDB lineage: Bacteria > Pseudomonadota > Gammaproteobacteria > Burkholderiales > Burkholderiaceae_D > Rugamonas. Next base: position 559 of record JAZJZQ010000666.1, read on the forward strand.
CTGGTCAACCCGCTGCTGCCGGACGGCCTGCCGCTGGAACACCGGGAGTTGTGGATCATGCCGGACGACGGACGCCGCCCCAAGGCCGGCGCCCGTTCGCAGCGCTAGCGGCCGTCCGCGGCCGCGGCGGGGCCGGGCTGCCGGCGCCGGCGGCTGCGCTTCAGACCAGCAGGGCGGCGCTCATGGCGGCCGCATCGATTTCCGACTCTTCCAGCATGGACTTGAGCCTGTCCTCGTCGATGAACAGGTCAACCGCCGAATCCGTGTGGGGCGGCAGTTCGCGCTGCGGCCCGGCCAGCGGCGACGGCACCGGCGACAGGTGGTTGGCCAGCAGCAGGGTGTCGAGCAGGTTGTCGGGCGGGATGGAGAGGAAGCCGTCGCGCAAGCCTTCGATGGCTTCCGCCACCGGTTCCGGGATGCTCAGCTTGGTCATCACTTCGCGCGTGATGATTTCCTCGCTGGCCGGCTGCCAGTTGTCGGGGTCTTCCTCCAGCAGGCCGGGGAACTCGTCGGCCCGCGACAGCAGGTAGAAGCCGCCGACCTCGTGCACGATGGCCGCGAACAGGGCCGTGTCGGGATTGACCCCCGTGACCTGGCGCGCGATGATGCGGGCCAGCGCGGCCACGTGGATGGTGTGGTCCCACAGCTGCTCGGCCTTGGCGCGCACCTCCGGATCGGTGATCTTGCTGCCGAACTGGCGCACCACCATGGCGGCGGCCAGCGCGAACAGGTTGTGGTAGCCGATGCGGATGATGGCGCCGCGCACGTTGGTGATGGCCGGCGCGCCGCTGCGGTTGAACATGGCGGAATTGGCGATGGCCACCGTGCGGGCGGCCAGGATGGGCTCGGCCAGTACCAGGCTGATGGCTTGATCGATCGGACACTCCGGATCGTCCAGCGCCAGTTGTACGCGGAGCGCCGCGTTGACGCTGGTGGGGAATACCAGTTCGCCACGAATGGCCTGGGCTGCGATGTGCCCGAATGCTTCCAGTTTATTCATGTCGAAATTATACGCACGCTGGCGCGCAATCTCAACGCAATGATGCGTTCAGGCCGCCCGCGCGCGCAACGGGGGCGGCCGGAACGCCACCGGTTACGCTCAGGCGTTGACCAGCTCGGGCCGGCGCGCGCCGTCCTGGCGGCTGTAGCGGCCCACGGACAGGTCGTCGGCGCGAATGGCGGGGCGGCGCGAGGAGATGATGTCCGACAGCAGCTGGGCCGAGCCGCAGGACATGGTCCAGCCCAGCGTGCCATGGCCCGTGTTGACGAACAGGTTGCGCACGCCGGTGCGGCCGACGACGGGCGTGCCGTCCGGCGTCATGGGCCGCAGCCCGGTCCAGAAGGTGGCGGCGGCGGTGTCGCCGGCGCCGGGGAACAGGTCGTTGACCACCAT
>JAZJZQ010000667.1:0-4356 GCA_040389625.1 Pseudomonadota bacterium
GAAGTCGATCCCGCCAAGATCCAGACCGAGGTGTTCCGCCTGCCCACCACCTGCTTTGCCGAGGAACGCGGTTCGCTGGTCAGTTCCTCGCGCGTGCTGCAATGGCACTGGCAAGGCACGCAGGGACCGGGCCAGACCCGCAGCGACCTGGAGATCATGTCGGGCATCTTCCTGCGCATGAAAAAGCTGTACCAGACCGAGGGCGGCAAGTACCCCGATCCCATCGTCAACCTGACCTGGCCGTATGCGCAGCCGTTCAGCCCCACGCCGGAAGAACTGGCGATGGAATACAACGGCAAGGCGCTCAAGGAACTGACCGATCCCAAGGACCCCACCAAGGTGCTGGTGAAGAAAGGCGAACAGCTGGCCGGCTTTGCCCAGCTGCGCGACGACGGTTCCACCGCCTGCGGTTGCTGGATCTTCGCCGGCGCGTGGACGGCGGCCGGCAACCAGATGGGCCGGCGCGACAATGCCGACCCGTCGGGCATCGGCCAGACGCTGAACTGGGCCTGGGCCTGGCCGGCCAACCGCCGCGTGCTCTACAACCGCGCCTCGTGCGACCCGAAAGGCAAGCCGTTCGACCCCACGCGCAAGCTGGTTGGCTGGAACGGGACCAACTGGGCCGGGGTGGACGTGCCCGACTTCAAGCTCGACGAACCGCCCGAGAACGGCATGGGGCCCTTCATCATGCTGCAGGAAGGGGTGGCCCGTTTCTTCTGCCGCGCCGGCATGAACGAGGGCCCGTTCCCCGAGCACTACGAGCCGTTCGAAACGCCGATCGGCCACAACCCGCTGCATCCGGCCAACGCGCGCGCCACCAGCAACCCCGGGGCCCGCGTGTTCCCGTCCGACCGCGCCAAGTTCGGCCTGGCGGCCGACTATCCGCACGTGGCCACCAGCTACCGGCTCACCGAGCATTTCCACTACTGGACCAAGCATGCGCGGCTCAACGCCATCATCCAGCCGGAGCAGTTCGTGGAAATCGGCGAAGAACTGGCAGCCGAAATCGGGGTGGCCAATGGCGGCACGGTCAAGGTCAGTTCCAAGCGGGGCCACATCGTGGCCAAGGCGGTGGTCACCAAACGCATCAAGGCGCTCACCATCAACGGCAAGAAGACCCACACGGTCGGCCTGCCCATCCACTTCGGCTTCAAGGGCGTGACCAAGCCGGGCTATCTGATCAACACGCTCACCCCCACCGTCGGCGACGGCAATTCGCAGACCCCGGAATACAAGTCGTTCCTGGTCAAGGTGGAAAAAGCGTGAGCGCGCGAGGAGAATGAGATGGCACTGCAATCATTGGACATCAAGCGCCAGTCCGCCACCACGGTGCAGCCACCGGACGCGCGCGAGCCGTCCCTGGGCACCGTGGCCAAGCTGATCGACGTATCGAAATGCATAGGCTGCAAGGCTTGCCAGACCGCCTGCATGGAGTGGAACGACCTGCGCGACGAAGTGGGCGAGAACGCCGGCGTGTACGACAACCCGAACGACCTGTCGCCGCAATCGTGGACGGTGATGCGCTTTTCCGAACACGAGACGGGTGACGGCAACCTGGAATGGCTGATCCGCAAGGACGGCTGCATGCACTGCGAAGACCCGGGCTGCCTGAAGGCGTGTCCCGCGCCGGGCGCCATCGTGCAGTACACCAACGGCATCGTCGACTTCCACCAGGAGAACTGCATCGGCTGCGGCTACTGCGTGGCCGGCTGTCCGTTCGACGTGCCGCGCATTTCCAAGAAGGATAGCCGGGCCTACAAGTGCACCCTGTGCTCGGACCGGGTGGCCGTGGGCCAGGAGCCGGCCTGCGTCAAGACCTGTCCCACCGGCGCCATCGTATTCGGCACCAAGGAGGACATGCGGCTGCATGCCGAGGAGCGCATCACCGACCTCAAGTCGCGCGGCTACGCGCAAGCGGGCCTGTACGACCCGGCCGGCGTGGGCGGCACCCACGTGATGTATGTGCTGCACCATGCCGACCAGCCTGGCCTGTACCACGGCCTGCCGGCCGCGCCCAGCATCAGCCCCATGGTCGGATTGTGGAAGGGCATGACCAAGCCGCTGGCCCTGGCCGGCATTGCCGTCACGGCGCTGGCGGGCTGGTTCCATTACTCGCGCGTGGGACCGAATGAGGTGAGCAAGGACGAAGAAGCCGAGGCAGTAAGGGACGCCAACCGGATCAGGGAGAGCCAAAATGAATCACGATAAGGATGGCAATCCGCTCATCGAGCGCTACACGGCCAATGAACGCAGCAGCCACTGGGTCACGGCCATCTGCTTCGTGCTGCTGATGGTGTCGGGCCTGGCCATGTTCCACCCTGCCACGGCATGGATGGCCGTTTTCCTCGGCGGCGGGCAATGGACGCGCATTCTTCACCCCTTCATCGGGCTGATCATGTTCGCCGCCTTCGCCGGCATGGTGGCGCAATTCTGGCGCCACAACCAGTTCGAGCCGGGCGACCGGGAATGGCTGGACCAGGCGGGCGACGTGATCCACAAGCGCGAACATCTGGTGCCCAAGGTGGGCCGCTACAACGGCGGGCAGAAGCTGCTGTTCTTCGTGCTGATCGGCTGCATGGCCGTGCTGCTGCTGTCGGGCCTCGTGATCTGGCGCGCCTACTTCTCGGCCCTGTTCCCCATCGGCCTGGTGCGGCTGGGCGCCGTGCTCCATGCCTTCTGCGCCCTGCTCATCATCGTGGCCATCATCATCCACGTGTATGCCGGGCTGTGGGTCAAGGGTTCGCTGGGCGCCATGGTGCGCGGCACCGTGACCTACGGGTGGGCGCGCAAGCATCACGGACGCTGGTTCGAGGAGGCCGTGCGCAAGTCGCGCGACTAGCGATTTCGCCTGTTGAGTTGCGCCCGTTTTGGATTAGAATAAGCCGCAAGGCCTGCCGCCGCCGGCGACGGGCCGGCCTGGCATTCTGGGACGGGGGACTTACTTGGTACAACGCCTGCTTGCACCCGGCGAGATCGAAGCGCTCGATCACACCGCCATTCCGCGCCTGCTGCTGCCGCAGCCGCGCGACCTGTTTGCCGCGCGCGCGGCGCGCCTGCGCCAGCTGGCCAATAACGAAGTCAAAGGCATCCCGGTCGGCGCCACCCTGCGCGGCTACCTGCTGCTGATGGCCGCGCTGGTCGACGCCCAGGCCGCCGTCACGCTGGCCCTGCCGGCCGATGCCGATGCGCTGGCAGCGGCCATCGGCCTGCCCGACGACGACGCCATCGCGCTGGCGCTCAGCCACAACATGCCGCCGTTGCCCGTCAGCGGTGTGCGGCCACTCGCCTGGCGCGACATTTTCGACAGCCTGCTGGTGCAAATGGGGACGCTGGCCGACAGCCAGCCGCAATTTTCCTCCGTGCTGGACGAACTGCAGGAGCTCACCAACTCCGAACTGGAGGGCTGCGCCGACGCCGTGCTGTCCCAGTTCGGCGAGGGCATCAATCCGCTGCACGCGCCCTTCGTGGCCGCCGCCCTGCAGGTGGTGTGGACGCTGCAGGCCAGCCTGCTCGACGCGCGCCGCGTGCAGCCGCTGGTGACGGGGGCGCTGTGCCCCGTGTGCGGCTCGCATCCCGTGGCCAGCGTGATCCGCATCGGCGGCCAGTCACAGGGCTACCGCTATCTGCAATGCGGCATCTGCTCCAGCGAATGGCATATGGTGCGCGTCAAGTGTTCCAGCTGCGAGGAAAATGCGCACGTGGCTTACCAGAGCCTGGAAGATGCGGAGGCCGCGGCTGCGCCGCCGTCCGAAGCCATCAGCAAGGCCAACGATCCGTCCAAAGTGGCGCGCGCGGAGACCTGCGACGACTGCCACAGCTACCGCAAGATCTTCAACCAGGAGCATGACTACAACGTCGAACCGCTGGCCGATGACCTGGCCAGCCTGATGCTCGACGTGCTGGTGGGCGAAGCGGGTTACACGCGGGCCAGCGGCAATCCCCTGTTGTGGTTCAGCGCGGCATGAGCGGCCCGGCTGCGGACGCGGCAACCGGCGCAACCGTGGCGGCGGCAACGGCGCGCACGCGCACGCGCAGCGTGCATCTGCCGGCCGTACACCTGATCCTCTCCGATCCATCCTGCCAGCCGCTGTTGACCGAATATGGCCGCGTCCAGACCCTGGCCGCAGCCCGCGCGCTGCTGGCCGAACTGCGCAGCGACATGCTGCACGTGGCAGCCGCCGGTGCCGGCGCTGGTGCAGCCACTGGCGCCGGCGCCGTCTCCGCCGCTCGCACCTCTGCGCCTGCGGATATCTCGTCCACTGCCGCCGGCGCCATCGCACCATCCCCCGCCGCTGACGAAATCACCATCCCCGCCCTGACCGCCCTGTTGGCGCAGCGCCTGGCACAGGCCAACCG
>JAZJZQ010000668.1:0-8704 GCA_040389625.1 Pseudomonadota bacterium
TCGTCCACCGGCACCATGATGGAGCGTATCTCGTCGGGCGAGAACCTGATCGGCTACAACGTACTCGGTTCCTACGCCCTGGTGCGCGCCAAGGCCGACCCGTCGATCGGCGTGGTGCTGCCCAAGGATTACACGCTGATCCTGTCGCGCGTGCTGTTCATCAACAAGGGCGCCAAGAACGTCAACGCGGCCAAGCTGTGGCTGGACTACATGCTGTCGCACCGCGGCCAGACCATCATCGCCAACGAATCGCGCCTGTACGCGATCCGCACCGACGTCACGGGCGAGACCACCTCGGCCGACCTGATCAAGCAGATCGGCAAGGACAACGTCAAGCCGGTGCCGGTCCACCCCATCGTGCTGCAATTCCTGGGGCCTGCCAAGCGCATGGCCTTCCTCAAGCAGTGGAAAGAAACGGCCGGCAAGAAGTAACAGGCCGTTTCAAAAAACCCGTGGCTTCGTTGTGGCGCCTCGCCGTGCAAGTGCACTGTCTTCGCCGCCCTTGCCACGGTCATTTTGAGCCAGCCTCTCGGCGGCCCGCCGCCGGCATGCCGGCGGCCGCAACACCCCTCCATCGGACATTGTGACGGCGCCCCGCGCGCCGCGCTTGAAGGTATTCACACATGCAAACCCTGACCATCCCCGGCTCCGGCCGGCGTAGCCTGAACTGGCCGCGCGGCGTGGTGGTGACGCTGACCGCGCTCGCCATCTTCGTGCCGCTGTTCCTGATCTTCTACCAAAGCTTCCTGTCGGCGCCATTCTTCATGCCGGCCAAGGAGCTGGGCCTGGACGCCTACCGCTTCATCTTCGACGATCCCGACTTCATCGTCGCCTTCCGCAACGGCCTGCTGCTGGCCACCGGGCTGGCCGTGATCGCCGTGCCGCTGGGCGGCATGCTGGCCTTCCTCATGATACGCACCGATTTGCCGGGCCGCGGCTGGATCGCGCCCATGCTGCTGGTGCCGATCTTCGTCTCGCCGATGGTGATGGGCTTTGGCTACGTGGTCTCGATGGGCCCCGTGGGCTTCTACTCGACCTGGGCCAAGGACCTGCTGGGCTTCGTCCCCTGGAACATCTATTCGTTCACCAGCATCGTCGTGATCGCCGGCCTGACCCACGTGCCGCACGTCTACCTGTACGCCTCGTCGGCCCTGAAAAGCCTCGGTTCGGACGTGGAGGAGGCGGCCCGCGTGGCCGGCGCCTCGCCGCTGCAGGTGATGCTCAACGTGTCGCTGCCCATGATCATGCCGGCGCTGGCCTATGCCGCCGTGCTGGTGTTCTTCCTCGGCTTCGAGGTGTTCGGCCTGGTGCTGGTGCTGGGCGACCCGGAAGGCCACCTGGTGCTGGCCACCTACCTGTACAAGCTGACCAACAAGCTCGGCACGCCGTCCTACCACCTGATGGCCGCCGTCGCCGTCTGCCTGGTGATGGTGACCATGCCGCTGGTGATGCTGCAGCGCTGGCTGCTCAAGTCGGCCAACAAGTATGTGTCGATCAAGGGCAAGGGCGCGCGCACCAAGTCCATGCCACTGGGCCGCTGGAAATGGCTGGCCTTCGCGCTGATCGCCGGCTGGCTGCTATTTACCATCATCATGCCGATCTCGGGCATCGTGCTGCGCTCGTTCGTGCAGTACTGGGGCGAGGGCGTGCACCTGGCCGACGTGCTGACGCTGGACCACTTCCGCGAAATCCTGGAGCAGCCGTCGCTGATGCGCGGCATCCTCAACACCATCCTGATCGGCGTGGTCGGCGGCGCCCTGGCCGTGGTCTGCTACAGCGCCATCGCGCTGGCCATGCACCGCAAGCCGGACGGCATCACCCGCCTGCTCGACTACAGCGTGCTGGTGCCGCGCGCCATTCCCGGCCTGCTGGCGGGCCTGTCCTTCCTGTGGGTGTTCCTGTTCGTGCCCAGCTGGCTGGACGGCATGTTGAAGGGCATGGACAACGGCGTGGCCCTGTGGCTGAGCGAACATGCGATCCCCGTGCTGCGTTCGCTGCGTTCGACCATCTTCGCCCTGTGGCTGGCCTACTCGGTGGTGTGGCTGGCCTACGGCATGCGCCTGATTTCGACGGCGCTGCTGCAGGTGGGGCCGGAACTGGAAGAGGCGGCGCGCGCCGTGGGCGCCCGCCGCGGCCAGGTGACGCGCGACGTCACGCTGCCGCTGATCAAATACGGCATGCTGGGCGCCTGGCTGATGGTGTTCCTGATCTTCGAACGCGAATACTCGACCGGCGTGTACCTGCTCTCGCCGGGCACCGAGGTGATCGGCGCCATGCTGGTGTCGCTGTGGGCCGGCGGTTCGACCGACCTGGTGGCGGCCCTGTCCTTCATTAACATTTCCCTGGTCGCGATCGGCCTGGGCATCGCGCTGCGCTTCGGCGTCAAGCTGCACAACTAAAGATAATAGCCATGAAACGAGACCTGATCATGAATGAACTGAGCGTCAACGAACTGCACCTGGACTACGGCAGCGGCGCCCACGCCAATCCCATCCTCAAGGGCGTGTCCATGCATCTGCAAAAAGGCGAAGTGGTGGCGCTGCTGGGGCCTTCGGGCAGCGGCAAGACCACGCTGCTGCGCGCCGTGGCCGGACTGGAAAGCCCCAAGCTGGGCACCATCGACATCGGCGAGCGCCGTGTGTTCGACGGCGCGCGCGCCTTCGAGATGCCGGCCGAGCAGCGCAACCTGGGCCTGGTGTTCCAGTCCTACGCGCTGTGGCCCCACAAGACCGTGTTCGACAACGTGGCCTACGGCCTCAAGTTGCGCAAGATGGGCGCGGCCGACATCGCCGAGCGGGTCAACGAAGTGCTCAAGCAACTGGGCCTGGGCCACCTGGGCGCGCGCTTCCCGCACCAGCTGTCCGGCGGCCAGCAGCAGCGCGTGGCCATCGCCCGCGCGCTGGTGTACAACCCGCCCGTGATCCTGCTGGACGAACCGCTGTCCAACCTGGACGCCAAGCTGCGCGAGGAGGCGCGCGCCTTCCTGCGCGAGCTGATCGTGCGCCTGGGCCTGTCGGCGCTGATGGTGACCCACGACCAGGCCGAGGCCATGGCCATCTCCGACCGCATCCTGCTGCTCAACAACGGCAAGATCGAACAGCAGGGCAGCCCGCAAAGCATGTACGAGACGCCCGACACGCTGTTTACGGCCGAATTCATGGGCAGTAACAACCGCCTGCCGGGCCGCATCGTGCAGCGCAACGGCAGCCGCGTGCAGCTGGACGTGAACGGCACGACGCTGCAGGCCACGGCCCGCGGCGCCTCGAGCGCCGCCGAAGGCAGCACCATCATCCGGGTGGAAGAGGTGCGCGTCAGTTCCACCCCGGTGGACAACGCCATCGAGCTGCCGCTGCTGACCTGCATGTACCTGGGCGACCGCTTCGAGTGCCTGTTCAAGAGCGAGTCCGGTCCCGAGATCAGCCTGCGCGCCCATTCGCGCTACAAGCTCGATGCGGGCCGCTACTGGCTGCAACTGCCGTCCGACAAGCTGTGGGTATTCTGAGGCCGGCACGGCGTCCTGCGGCATGACGTTGTCCGCCAGCGGCAAGGCCGATGTGCAAGCCTGGCTGGCGGCGCTGCTGGTGTCGCTGGCCGGCGCGGCGGCCTGCCTGTGGCTCAACACGCCGCTGCCGTGGATGATAGGCCCCCTGTTCGCCACGGCCGCGCTGCGCCTGGCCGGGCGCGACCTGCGCGCGCCCGTGCGTGCGCGCGAGGCGGGGCAGTGGGCCATCGGCACGGCGCTGGGCCTGTATTTCACGGCGCCCGTGCTGCTGGCGCTGGCGCGCTACGCGCCCCTGATTGCGCTGGCCGTCGCCTTTGCGCTGGCGCTGGGCTGGGCCGGCGGCTACCTGCTGCATAAACTGTCCCGCACCGATCCCACCACCGCCTTCTTCGCCATGGCGCCCGGCGGCGCCTCCGAAATGGCGGTGCAGGGCGAGCGCCACGGCGCCAGCGTGGAGCGGGTGGCGGCCGCGCACAGCCTGCGCGTGATGCTGGTGGTGGCCGTGATTCCGTTTGCCGTACGCTGGTGGGGTAGCCACGGGCTGGCGCTGGGCGACGACTTGTACCAGCCCGGCACGGCCGAGGTGCAGGCGGGCGGGCTGCTGGTGCTGGTGGCGTTGACCAGCGTGGCGGCGCTGCTGTGCAAGCGCGCCGGCATGCCCAACGCCTGGGTCATCGGCCCGCTGCTGGCGGCGCTGGCACTGACGGCCGGCGGCGTGCACCTGAGCCGCCTGCCCGAGTGGATGATACGGAGCGGCCAGCTGTTCATCGGCGCCTCGCTGGGCTGCCGCTTTTCGCCGGCCTTTCTCCATGCAGCGCCCCGCTTCCTGGCCAGCGTGGCCGCCTGCAGCCTGGCGGCGATGGCGCTGGCGGCCGGCTTCGGCCTGCTGCTGGCCCATGGCGCCGGCATCCATCCCGGCACGGCCATCCTGGCCACCTCGCCGGGCGGCATCGCGGAAATGGCCTTGACGGCCAAGACGCTGCGCCTGGGCGTGCCCGTCGTCACCGCCTTCCACGTGGCGCGCATGGTGGTGCTGGTGCTGACCATCGGTCCCGTATTCCGCTGCCTGCGGCGCTGGCGCCGCTAAAAACGGGGGGCGGGCGCGCCACTGCAGGTACAATACGGGCCGTGTGACGAAGAACTTGAGTACTCACAATATTTCCAGTCAGGAAACCTTTTGGTCAAATAAGCAAAAAAAGCGCGGATGCCGCGCTTTTTGCGTTATTTGGCAACAATTTCCGTGGATATTGGAGAGAATTGGAAAAGTGCCAAATGGAAAATAGTTTCCTCAGGCATACAAATTTCGTCAAATCAAGTCTATTCGTTTATAATTTGAAAAGAACGTTGGCTGGCAATTCTGCGGCATTGTGGGCACGAGTTCGAACGTTTCTTTCTTTTTGAGCTCGGGGGTTATTCAGATGCGCAGCAATGGCGTCACATTTTCAATTGCCGGTCATGCCGCCTGGGCGCCCGGGCTCACCACGCCGCAGGATTGGCAGCAGTGGGCGCAGGCGCCGTTTGCCATCGCGCCCGGCGGCGAACCTGGCGTCAAGCAGATGCCGGCCATGCTGCGGCGGCGGGCCGGCTTGCTGGGCAAGATGGCGCTGGAAGTGGCTTACCAGTGCCTCGATGGCCGCAGCGGCGTGCCCACCGTGTTCTGCTCGCGTCACGGCGAAGTGGCGCGCGCCGTCGAACTGCTGACCGACCTGGCGCAGGGCGATGCGCTTTCCCCCACGGCATTCGGCATGGCGGTGCACAACGCCAGCGCCGGCTTGTTGACGATCGCCCGCGCCGACCGCGCCAACCACATCGCGCTCGCCGCCGGCGCGGCCACCATAGAACACGCAGTGATCGATGCCTGCGGCCTGCTGGCCGACGGCGCGCCCATGGTGCTGCTGCTGGCGTGCGACTGCCCGCTGCCGGACCTGTTTGCCCGCTTCGAAGATTGCGCGGAGCAGCCCTACGCGTGGGCCTGGCTGATGGTGCCGGCCGGCGACGCGGCGATGTCGCTCAGCTGGAGCCCGGCCGCGCCCGGCGCGGCGCCGGACCCGGTGCCGGGCGGCCTGGCCGTGCTGCGCTTCCTGCTGGACGGCGCGACCAGCATGGAGCGCCAGGCCGGGCGCCAATGCTGGCGCTGGAGCCGCGATGCGTGAACTGCTGTCGCGCTGCTGGCGCGTACTGGCCACCGGTTTCTGCTTCGCCGCGTTCGGCGTGGGCGGCCTGCTGCTGCGCGGCCTCGTGTTCCCGCTGCTGAACGTGGCCGTGCGCGGGCGGGAGCGCCGCGTGGCTTGCGCGCGCGAGCTGATACGCCTGACCTTCCGCCTCTATGTGGACCTGATGCGGACGGTGGGCGTGCTGCGCTACGAAGTGAGCGGACTGGAAAAGCTGGAGCGGGGCGGGCTGCTGATCCTGGCCAACCACCCGACCCTGATCGACACCGTGTTCCTGATGGCGTTCGTCAAGCAGGCCGACTGCATCGTCAAGGGCGCGTTGTGGAACAACCCGTTTACGCGCGGTCCGGTGCGCGCGGCCGGCTACATCAACAACGAGAGCGGGGCGGATCTGGTGGGCGATTGCATCGCCTCCCTGCGCCGCGGTAACAACCTGATCGTGTTCCCGGAAGGGACGCGCACGCCGGGCGACGGCAGCATCAGCCTGAAACGGGGCGCCGCCAATATCGCCGTGCGCGGCGCGCGCGCCATCACGCCGGTGCTGATCCGCTGCGAGCCGCCCACGCTGGGCAAGGGCGAAAGCTGGTGGCAGGTGCCGCCGCGCCGGGTACAGTTTTCCATCGCGGTCCAGGACGACCTGGCGGTGGATGGATTTTTGGAGGACGGCGCCAGCGACGTGATGGCGGCGCGCCGCTTGACGGATTTTTTGCAGGATTATTTTACGGGGAAGTGCCAAGGCCATGCTTGAATTAGAAGTGAAGGAAATGATCATCGAAGTGCTGCAGCTGGAAGACATTGCAGCCGATGATATCGACGCGGCGGCGCCGCTGTTCGTCGAGGGCCTGGGCCTGGATTCGATCGACGCGCTGGAGCTGGGTGTGGCGCTGCAGAAGCGCTATGGCATTTCGCTGTCGGCCGATTCGGAAGATACGCGCCGCCATTTCGCTTCCGTCAACGCGCTGGCGGCCATGATCGCCAGCCTGAGAAAAAAATAAGGGAACGGTAACATGATAGATCTGAATGAAATGAGCAAAGAGCAGCTGTACCAGTGGGTGGTGGAGCTGCTGGCCGAGATGTTCGAGCTGGATAAGGCCGAGCTGACGCCGGCCTCCAACCTGTACGCCGACCTCGATATCGACAGCATCGACGCGGTCGACCTGGCCGTCAAGCTCAAGCAGCTGACGGGCAAGCGCCTGCAGCCGGAAGTGTTCAAGACCATCCGCACCATCAGCGACGTGGTCGACGCGCTGGCCGGCATGACGGAACCTGCCGTATAAACCAGATGCTGCTGACGACCATGACGGTGGCGGTCACGCTGCTGTACCCGCTCGCCATCTGGTTCGGCCACGGCCAGGTGGAGCCGCGCTGGCTGGCCGGCCTGCTGCTGCTGGCGGCGGCCACGCGCCTGCGCGCGGTGCGCCTGAGCGCGGCCGCGCGCTGGTCGGTGGCCGGCGCGTTGCTGCTGGTGGGCTGCGCCGTGTGGAGCAACATGCTGCTGCCGCTTAAGCTCTATCCGGTGCTGGTGAACGGCGCGCTGCTGGGCGGCTTCGGCTACAGCCTGCTGACGCCGATGTCGGCCGTCGAGCGCATGGCGCGCTTGCGCGGCGAGGATTTTCCGCCGGTGGCGCAGCGCTACATGCGGCGCGTGACCCAGGTCTGGTGCGGCTTTTTCGTGCTCAACGGCGCCATTGCCCTGGGCACCGCGCTGTGGGCGTCGGAAGCCGTGTGGTCGCTCTACACGGGCGTGATCTCGTATGCGCTGATGGGCGCCTTGTTCGGCGCCGAGTATCTGGTGCGTCTGCGTTTCAAGCGGCTGCATCATGGTTGAACGGTTCGGACAGCTGGCGGCCCGCCTGGCCGCATGCGCGCCGCAGACGCTGATTGGCTGGCGCGACGGCCAGCCCGTCGATGCGGCCCACTTCCTGGCGCGGCTGCAGGCCTGGCGCGCGCTGCTGGACGGCCAGGCCGGCAGCCGCTACGCGCTGTACCTGGGCGACAGCATCGAATTCGGCGCCGCCCTGCTGGGCGCCTGGCAGGCCGGCAAGACCGTCTGGCTCAGCGCCGATACGCTGGAGGCCAGTTGCACCACGTTGCGCGGCGCGGTGGACGGTTTCCTGGGCGAGTTCCCGGCTGCGCTGGCGCCGTTGTCGCCGTCGTGGCCACCGGCCGACCACGTTGCAGCCAGCGGCGCCATGGCCGGCCAGCCCTGGCAGGCGCCGGCGCCCGATTTTCCCGCGCTGGTGGTATTCACCTCCGGCAGCACCGGCGCGGCCCAGGCGATCCCCAAGCAGCTGTCGCAGCTGGCCAGCGAAGTGGCGGCCCTGCAGACCCTGTTCGGCGCCGCCGCCGGCGACGGCGCCGTGCTGGCGACGGTGTCGCACCAGCATATCTACGGCCTGCTGTTCAAGGTACTGTGGCCGCTGGCCAGCGGCCGCGCCATCCATGCGCACAGCATCAGCTATCCGGAGCAGCTGGCGGCGGCGCTGGCGGCCGGTCCCTGCGTGCTGGTGGCCAGTCCGGCCCATCTGAAGCGCTTGCCGGAACACCTGGACTGGCGCGCCGCCGCGCAGCACCTGCGCGCCGTGTTTTCGTCCGGCGGTCCGCTGGCGCCGGAGACGGCGCAGGCCACCGGCCGGCTGCTGGGGCGCATTCCGGTGGAGGTGTACGGCAGCTCGGAGACGGGCGGCGTGGCCTGGCGCCAGCGCGGCCCGGACAGCGACGAATCCTGGCTGGCCTTCCCCACGGTGCAGTGGCGCCTGGCCGACGACCAGCGGCTCGAAGTGCGCTCGCCCCACCTGGCCGACGACAACTGGCTGCCCCTGGCCGACCGCGCCGGTCGCCATGACGGCGGGCGTTTCCTGCTGCTGGGGCGCAGCGACCGCATCGTCAAGATCGAGGAAAAGCGCATTTCGCTCGACGCCATGGAGGCGGCCCTGGTGGCCACCGGCCTGGCGCTGGAAGCGCGCGTGGCGCTGTGCGAGCCGGTGCCCGGCGAACGCCAGAAGCTGGCCGCCTTCGTGGTGCCGGCGCC
>JAZJZQ010000668.1:8804-17049 GCA_040389625.1 Pseudomonadota bacterium
GAGCCGCAGCGGGTGCTGCTGGAACTGACGGCGCCGGCCGACCTGTTCTACTTCGACGGCCATTTCGCCGATGCGCCCATCCTGCCCGGCGTGGTGCAGGTGGAGTGGGCGATCCACTATGGCCGCCGGCATTTCGCGCTGCCGGCGCGTTTTCGCGGCATCAACGCGCTCAAGTTCCAGCACGTGATTCGCCCGCGACAGCCGGTCCGGCTGGAGCTGCTGCATGATGCGCACAAGGGCAGCCTGCAGTTCCGCTACCTGTCCGACGCGGGACAGCATGCCTCGGGCCGCATCCAGTTCGACGAGGGAGCGGCCGGTGTTTAAACCCTGTATCGTGATCCCCGTCTACAACCACGAACACGCCATCGGCGCCGTGCTCGACGGCCTGTTGCGCCACGGCGTGCCGTGCATCCTGGTCGACGACGGCAGCGCGCCGCAGTGCGCGCAGGTGCTCGACACGCTGGCGCAGGCCCACCCGGCGCAGGTGACGCTGGTGCGGCTGGCCGTCAACCAGGGCAAGGGCGTTGCGGTGCTGAGCGGCTTCCGCCAGGCCGCCGTCCAGGGCTGCAGCCACGTGCTGCAGATCGACGCCGACGGCCAGCACAACACCGACGACGTGCCGCGCTTCCTGGCGCAGGCCGGCGCCCATCCGGCCGCCATCATCGCCGGCTGCCCCGTGTACGACGAGTCGGTGCCCAAGGCCCGGCTGTACGGCCGCTACGCGACCCACGTCTGGGTCTGGATCAATACGCTCTCGTTCGATATCCGCGATTCCATGTGCGGCTTCCGGGTCTATCCGGTGGCGCCCGTCAATGCGCTGGCGGCGCGCCGGCGCATCGGCGCGCGCATGAACTTCGACACCGACATCCTGGTGCGCCTGTACTGGAGCGGGCTGGAAGTGCGCAACCTGCCGACCCGCGTGTCGTATCCGGCCGACGGCGTCTCGCATTTCCGCGTGTGGCACGACAACGTGCTGATCTCGTGGATGCACACCAAACTGTTCTTCGGCATGCTGCCCCGCATCCCCGCGCTGCTGGCCCGCAAGCTGCCTGGCCGGCGGCGGACGTCATGAGCGCGCGCGGCCGGCATTGGGCCTCGATCAACGAGATCAGCTTCGTGGCGGGCATGCGCCTGCTGTTCTGGATCTGCCGCGTGTTCGGCCGCTGGCCGTTCCGCGCCGTGCTCTATCCGGTGCTGGGCTGGTATGTGCTGACCAAGCCGCTGCCGCGGCGCGCCTCGGGCGACTACCTGGCCCGCGTGCGGCGCCACGGCGGCGCCGCGCCGGCCGGCGTGCTGCGCCACTTCGCCTCGTTCGGCGAGGCCATCCTCGACAAGATGCTGCTGTGGGGCGGCCTGTTCCCGCTCGACAGTGTCAGCTTCTTCGGCGCCGAGGCGATCGACGCGGCGCTGGCGCAGGGCCGGGGCGGGCTGCTGATCTGCGCCCACCTGGGCAACCTGGAACTGTGCCGCGTGCTGTCGCGCCAGCGGCACGACATCAAGCTCACGGTGCTGGTGCATACGCGCCACGCGCGCGCCTTCAACCAGATGCTGGGCCAGCTCAATCCGGCCAGCCAGCTCAATCTGATGCAGGTGACGGACATGTCGCCGGCCACGGCGATGGTACTGTCGGAGAAGGTGGCGCAGGGCGAGTTCGTCGTCATCGCCGGCGACCGCGTGCCCGTCTCGCACAATCCGCGGGTGGCGGTGGCGGACTTCATGGGCGCCCCGGCGGCGTTCCCGGTCGGCCCCTATGTGCTGGCCAGCGTGCTGCAATGCCCGGTCTACCTGCTGTTTTCCGTGCGCCGCGGCCAGCGCTCCGAGGTGCATATCGAGCCGTTCCGCGACATGGTGCGCGTGCCGCGCCAGGGGCGCGAGGCGGCGCTGGCGCAGCTGGCCGGCGACTACGCGCGGCGGCTCGAGCACCACTGCCTGCGGGCCCCGCTGCAATGGTTCAATTTCTACGATTTCTGGCATTTACCCCAACTGGACACCCCCGATGCATCCCGCTGACCTGAACCCCACCCGGCGCGCCGTGCGCTTTGACCAACAGCGCCTGACGATCGAAGACATCGTCGATATTGCGCAAGGCCGTGCCGTTGCCGCGCTGTCGGACGACCCGGAATTCCGCGCCACCATCGCCCGCGGCGCCGACTTCCTCGACCGCCTGCTGCGCGAGGAGGGCACCGTCTACGGCGTCACCACCGGCTATGGCGACTCCTGCACCGTTACCGTGCCGGCGGAGCTGGTGCCCGAGCTGCCTCATCACCTGTACACCTATCACGGCTGCGGCCTGGGCGCCTACTTCGACCCGGCCCAGACCCGCGCCATCCTGGCCGCCCGCCTGGCGTCGCTCAGCAAGGGCTATTCCGGCGTCAGCGTCGAGCTGCTGTTGCAGATCACCCGCCTGCTCGACGCCGGCCTGCTGCCGCTGATCCCGTCCGAAGGCTCGGTCGGCGCCAGCGGCGACCTGACGCCCTTGTCCTACCTGGCGGCCGTGCTGTGCGGCGAGCGCGAAGTGTGGCGCGACGGCGCCCAGGTGCCGGCCGCGCAGGCGCTGCGCGAGGCCGGCATCACGCCGCTGCGGCTGCGTCCCAAGGAAGGGCTGGCCATCATGAACGGCACCGCCGTCATGACGGCGCTGGCGTGCATGGCCTACGACCGGGCCGAATACCTGACCCGCCTGTGCACCCGCATCACGGCCATGGCTTCCTACACGCTCGACGGCAACGCCCACCATTTTGACCAGGTGCTGTTCTCGGTCAAGCCGCACCCGGGCATGCAGCAGGTCGCCGCCTGGCTGCGCAGCGACCTGCCCACCGACCAGTGGGAACGCAACGGCAAGCGCCTGCAGGACCGCTATTCGATCCGCTGTGCGCCGCACGTGATCGGCGTGCTGGGCGACGCCATGCCGTTTTTCCGCAGCCTGATCGAAAATGAACTCAACAGCGCCAACGACAATCCGCTAATCGACCCGGACGAGGAACGCGTGCTGCACGGCGGCCATTTCTACGGCGGCCATATTGCCTTCGCCATGGACGGCATGAAGAACGCGGTGGCCAACCTGGCCGACCTGCTGGACCGCCAGATGGCGCTGATGGTCGACAGCCGCTACAACCACGGCCTGCCGTCCAACCTGTCGGGCGCCACCGGCCCCCGCGCCGCCATCAACCACGGCCTGAAGGCGCTGCAGATCAGCGTGTCGGCCTGGACCGCCGAGGCGCTCAAGCTGACCATGCCGGCCTCCGTGTTCTCGCGTTCGACCGAATGCCACAACCAGGACAAGGTCAGCATGGGCACCATCGCCGCGCGCGACTGCCTGCGCGTGCTGGAACTGACGGAGCAGGTGGTCGCCGCGCTGCTGATCACGGTGCGCCAGGGCGTCTGGCTGCGCCAGCGCGCCTGCCCCGAGGTGCCGCCCCACGCGGCGCTGGCGCAGATGATGGTGCAGCTGGGCGACGACGTGCGTCCGGTGCAGGAAGACCGCCGCCTGGAGCCGGACCTGCGCCTGCTGCTCGAACGTATCCGCGCCAAGGCATGGGAGCTGTATGTCTAAGCCGTCCAGGCCGGGCCGCTGGGTTGCCGAAGTCGAGATGCAGGTCCAGTTCTTCGACCTCGATCCGATGGAGATCGTCTGGCACGGGCGCTACGTCAAGTACCTGGAGGTGGCGCGCTGCGCGCTGCTCGACCAGATAGGCTACAACTACGTGCAGATGAAGGAGTCCGGCTATGCCTGGCCGGTGATCGACATGCACCTGCGCTATGTGGGTTCGGCCACCTTCGGCCAGAAGCTGCGGCTGCGGGCCGAGATCGTCGAATGGGAAAACCGCCTGAAGATCGAGTACCTGATCACCGACGCCGACACGGGCAAGCGCCTGAACCGCGCCAGCACCACCCAGGTGGCGGTCGATATCGCCAGCAAGGAAATGTGCTTCGTGTCGCCGCCCGTGCTGTTTGAAAAATTGGGAGTCCAACCAGTATGAAGAAGATGACGTTGGCGCTGCTGCTGCCCGTTCTTGCCGCCCTGGCCACCCTGGCCGGCCCGGCGCAGGCCGGCGCGCCGGTGGCAAAGATCGAGGCCATGCTGGCCAAGCCCAAGCTGATGTGCGGCCGCTTCGACCAGAGCAAGCAGCTGGCCGGCATGAAAAAGCCGCTGGCCGCCAACGGCCGCTTCTGCGTGGTGGGCGGCAAGGGCGTGCTGTGGCGCACGCTGCAGCCTTTCCCCAGCACCTTGCGCCTGACGCGCGACGAGATCGTGAACTTCCAGGGCGACCGCGTCGCCATGCGGCTCGACGCCAGGACCGAGCCCACCGTGCGCATGATTAACAGCGTGCTGTTCTCGCTGCTGTCGGGCGACCTGGGGCAGCTGGAAAAACTGTTCGAAGTGGACGGCACGGCGGACGCCGGCAGCTGGCAGGTGGCGCTCAAGGCGCGCGAGCCGGCGCTGGCCAAGGCCATCGGCGCGATCCGGCTGGAAGGGGGCGCCTACGTGCGCAATATCGTCATGAACGAAGCGGGCGGCGACCGCACCACCATCGTCTTTTCCGCCATCCAGACCGGCGAGGGCGCCATGACGGCCGAAGAGGCGGCCCTGTTTTGAAACAGCCAGCCTTGAAGCAGCCTGTTTTGAAGCAGCCTGTTCTGAAGCAGCACAAAGGCCTGGCGCTGCTGTGGGCACTCGTCGTTTGCCTGCTGCTGGGCCATAACGCCTATGTCTGGCTGGTGCAGCGCAGCGCGCCCGATACGGACATCCTGGCGCTGTTGCCGGTGCAGGAGCGCGACCCCATGCTGCAGCAGTCGTTCAGCCACATGGTCGATACGGCCCAGCAGCGCGTGGTGGTGCTGGTCGGCGCGCCCGACTGGCGCGACGCGCAGCGGGCGGCCGACGCCTATCACGCCGTACTCGGGCGCCGCCCGGACCTGTTCGCACCCACCGCCGTGGACGAGCAGACCCAGGCCGACTGGCTGGCCCTGTTCCAGCAGCACCGCCTGACCTTGATGACGGCCCGCCAGCAGCAGCAGTTGCGCGGCGAGCCGCCCCAGTTCTGGCTGCAGGCCGCCCTGGCCGGTTTGTACAGCCCCTTCGGCGGGCCCAAGCTGGGCGCCTGGCAGGACGATCCGTTCGGCCTGTTTTCGGGCTGGGTGCAGGAGCGCGCGCAGGAGACGCCCGTACGCCCGCGCGACGGCCGCCTGTACGTGGCCGACGCCCAGGCCCAGTATGTGCTGCTGCCGCTGACCCTGAAAGTGCCGGCGCTGTCGATGACGGCGCAGGAAACTGTGCTGCCGCTGCTCAAGCAGGCAGGCGACGCCGCCCGCCAGGCCGTGCCCGGGGTGCAGCTGATCGAGGCCGGCGTGATACTGCACGCGGCCAACGCCAGCGCCCAGGCCAGCGACGAGGTGTCCACCATCGGCCTCGGTTCGCTGCTGGGCATGGTCCTGCTGATGTGGCTGGCCTTTGGCTCGGTCCGGCCCATCATCCTCATTTCGCTGTCGATCGCCGTCGGCTGCCTGGGCGCGCTGTCCGTGTGCACGCTACTGTTCGAGCGTTTGCACCTGATGACGCTGGTGTTCGGCGCCAGCCTGATCGGCGTGGCCCTCGACTACGGCATCTACTTCCTCAGCGGGCGCCTGAGCGCCGACGCGGCGACGGCCTCGCCGGCCCTGCTCAAGCGGCTCATGCCCGGCCTGGTGCTGACCCTGGTGACCACGATGGCCGGCTACACGGGCCTGGCGCTCACGCCGTTCCCCGGCCTGCGTCAGATGGCCGTGTTCTCAGCCCTGGGCCTGGTGTTCGCCTGGTTCACGGTGGTACTCTGGTTCCCGCTGCTGATCGGCGGCGGCACGCTGCGGCAGGGCGCGCTGCTGCGCCGCTACGGCGACGCGCTGGCGCGCTGGCCCGTGCTGCGCTGGAACGGCGCCACGCTGCTGGCCGGCCTGCTGTTCGTACTGGCCGCCGGCGCCGGCATCAGCCGGTTGGGCGCCAACGACGACATCCGCCTGCTGCAAAACCCGCCCAAGCACCTGCTGGACGACCAGATCAAGCTGGGCCGCCTGCTCGACGCGCCCACGCCGGTGCAGTTCTTCCTGGTGCGCGGCGATACGGCCGACATGGTGCTGCAGCGTGAGGAAGCGCTCAAGCAGCGCCTCGATCCGCTGGTCGGGCAGCGCCGCATCAGCGGCTACCAGGCCATGTCGAACTGGGTGCCGTCGGCCGCGGCCCAGGCCGAGCGGCGGGCCCTGATCGACGCCCATCTGCTGCAGGACGGCGGCCCGCTGACGGCGCTGGCCGCGCAGACCGGGCAGGATGCGCAATGGGTGGCCGCCACGCGCGCGCGCCTGCGCGCGGCCGGCGCGCCGCTGACGGTGGACGCCTTCCTGCGCACCCCGGCCAGCGAGCCGTGGCGCCACCTGTGGCTGGGCCACGTGGACGGCGCCGCCGGCTACGCCAGCATCGTTGCGCTGCGGGGCCTGGACAGCCGGGCCTTGCCGCAGCTGCAGCAGGCCGGCGCCGGGCTGGCGGGGGTGCAGTGGGTGGACAAGGTGGCCGAGATCTCGTCCGTGCTGGGGCGCTACCGCCAGTACATGGGCTGGGTGGTGCTGGTAGCCTATGCGGTGGTGTTCGTACTGCTGCTGCCGCGCTACCGGGGCCGGACCTGGCGCGTGCTGGCGCCGTCCGCGCTGGCCAGCGTGGCCACGCTGGCGCTGCTGGGTTACGCTGGCCAGCACCTGCAGCTGTTCCACGTGCTGGCGCTGATGCTGTTGCTGGGCGTGGGCGTCGATTACGGCATCTTCATGCAGGAGGCCGCGGAACGGCGCACGCCGTGGCTGGCGGTGGGCCTGTCGGCCGCCAACACGATTTTGTCATTCGGTCTGCTCGGCCTGAGCAAGACCCCGGCGTTGCAGGCGTTCGGCCTGACCATGCTGCTGGGGACTGCGCTGGTGTGGCTGATCGCTCCTTTATTTGGTTCTGGGTCTGAAAGAAAACATGGTTGAACAACAGAAGTCCACGGTGGAACAGGTCGAAATTCTGATCGTCGGCGCCGGCCCGGCCGGCTCGGTGGCCGCTGCGCTGCTGCGCCAGCAGGGACGCCAGGTGCTGGTGCTCGAGCGCGAGCAGTTCCCGCGCTTCTCGATCGGCGAGAGCCTGCTGCCGCAAAGTATGGCCTACCTGGAGCAGGCCGGCATGCTGCAGGCCGTGGTGGAAGCGGGCTTCCAGTTCAAGAACGGCGCCGCCTTCATGCGCGACGGCCGCTACACGGATTTCGATTTCCGCGACAAGCACGCCAGCGGCTGGGGCACCACCTACCAGGTGCAGCGCGCCGATTTCGACCACATCCTGGCGCGCGAGGCGGAGCGCTTCGGCGCCCAGGTGCGCTACCGCCATGAAGTGCTGGACGTGGCGCTGGACCAGCCCGGCGGCGGTTCGCGCGTGACCGTCAAGGACCCGGACGGCGCCGTGTACCAGGTCGATGCCCGCTTCATCCTCGACGCCAGCGGTTTCGGGCGCATCCTGCCGCGCCTGCTCAAGCTGGAGCGACCGTCCAACTTCCCCGTGCGCGGCGCCATCTTCACCCACATCGAAGACGGCATCGGCGCCGGGGCGGGCTTCGACCGCAACAAGATCCGCGTCACCGTGCATCCGCGCCATTGCGACGTGTGGTTCTGGACCATTCCCTTCGCCGGCGGGCGCTGCTCGCTGGGCGTGGTGGCCGAGACCAGCTTCCTGGAGCGCTACCAGGGCACGCCCACCGAGCGCCTGCAGGCCATCGTGGCCGAGGAACCTTCGCTGCAATCGCTGCTGGCCAACGCCAAATGGGATACCCCGGCGCGCCAGATCGTCGGCTATTCGGCCAATGTGGACCAGCTGTGGGGACCGGGCTATGCGCTGCTGGGCAATGCGGGCGAGTTCCTCGACCCCGTGTTCTCGTCGGGCGTGACGATCGCCTTCAAGTCGGCCAGCCTGGCGGCGGCGGCGCTGCAGCGCCAGTTCGCCGGCGAGACGGTGGACTGGCAGGCCGATTTCGGCGCGCCGCTGCGCAAGGGCGTGGATACCTTCCGCGCCTTCGTCGAGTCGTGGTACGCGGGCGGCTTCCAGCGCATCATCTTCCATGAGGGCCAGCAGCCGGAAATCAAGCGCATGATCTCGGCGATCCTGGCAGGCTATGCCTGGGACCAGAGCAATCCCTTCGTCCGGGAGACGCCGCGCCGCCTGGCCGCGCTGGAGGCATTGTGCACGCCGGCCTGACAG
>JAZJZQ010000669.1:0-2663 GCA_040389625.1 Pseudomonadota bacterium
TCGGCAATGTTCTCGGGATGGAAGTAGCGCAGGTAATCCTCGTCCCATTCCTCCGCATTCTTGCCCACCATGTAGCAGCGCGCTTCGCCGCAGGCGTGGCAGGCCGTCTCGCGAAAGACGATCAACCGGTTCATGAACGCCGTCACGTAACCGGATGCATAGCCGATGACGCTCCAGCATGCGTGCTCCTTGTCCACGCCGAAGGTCTGCAGGTGGGATTCGGCCTCCCAGGAATTGTCGAGCGTGAATTCTCCGTAGAAATTACCATGCTCGAAATCGAGGTCGCAGCGCACGGTCCGGGTCTTGACCACCCCTTCCAACCCGTGCAGTTCCGGCCCCAGCAGGAAGATGTCGGCCAGCGGACGGTCGCCGGCCATCTTCTTGGCCAGTTCGCCGTCCTGCTGCCCGGCCACAAAGCCCATCCGCACCAGCAGGCCGCGCGCCCGTTCCACGCCCAGCGAATCGAACAATTCCTTGCGCAGGGCGCCGAAGGCACGCGTGTGCAGCAGCATCATCCGGCTCTCGTCGAGCCAGATGTTGCCGTTGGCGGTATCGAACCGCAGGCGCGATCGGAGGTGGAACACCTCGCTGAGCGCCTTGTCTTTTCCCATGTCTCGCATTCTGGTTTAATAGTTACCCTACTTTAACGCAGAAATCCGCTTTCTTGCCATGTTCGACCGGACTCAGGCCACCGCCGGGGCCGGCCGTTGCGCCGCCGGCACAGCCTGCGTTGCCCGCTTCGCCGGACGCAACAGGAAGTGGGCCAGCGCCGGCAGCAGGATCAGCGTGCCCAGCATATTCCAGACAAACATGAACGCCAGCAAGATGCCCATGTCGGCCTGGAACTTGATGGGGGAAAAGGCCCAGGTCGCGACGGCGATGCCCAGCGTTACGCCCGTCAGCACCACCACCTTGCCCGTGAACAGCAGCGCGCGGTAGTAGGCTTGCGACAGGCTCATGCCGGTGCGCATCTGTCCCAGCGTCACGGTCATCACGTACAGTGCGTAATCGACGCCGATGCCGACACCCAGCGCGATCACGGGCAGGGTCGCCACCTTGACGCCGATATGCAGGGCCACCATCAGCGCCTCGCACAGCACCGAGGTCAACATCAGCGGCAGCACGGCGCACACCACGGCGCGCCAGGAGCGGAAGGTGACGAACGACAGCACGATCACGGCCGCATACACTAGCAGCAGGATCTGCGAATTGGCGCGCTTGACGACGATGTTGGTGGCCGCCTCGATTCCCGCGTTGCCGGCGGCGGACAGGAAGCGGATCTGGCCATTGTCATGGGTCCGCGCAAACGCCTCGACGCTGTCGACCACGCGGCTCAGGGTATCGGCCTTGTGGTCTTTCAGATACACGTAGACCGTCAGCAGGTCGCAGTTCTGGTTGAACAGCTCGCGCGGAGCGCGGGTGATGATCGAGTTCAGCATGTTCTGCGAGCGGGGAATCTCGTACCACTTCATGCTGCCCTCGTTCATGCCGGCCGCCGCCTGCTTGGCCAGCGCGGCCAGGGAATTGGTGGCCTCCACACCCGGCAGCTGTTGCAGGCGCGATTCCAGGTCGTCCACCAGCTGCAAGGTGTCGTAGTGGGCGCAGTAGAATTGCGGCGTCTTGACCATGACCACGTAGGTGTCGCTGCTGGCGGCATAGTTGGCCACCATGAACGCGTTGTCGCGGTTGTAGCGCGAGTCGGGCCGCAGCTCCGGCGCGCCGGGGTCCGTGTCGCCTATCTTCAGCTGCGTGCTGACCAGGAAGCCCGCCCCGCCCAGCACCACACTGGCCGCGATGGCAATGCCGGCCCACTTGCGCTGCGTGAACAGGTCGAGAAACACCCAGAACGGATGCTTGTCCGCCTCGTCGCTCTGCTCGGCCACGAGGCTGCGGCTGGCCGCCGTGGCGCTCACGCCGGTGAACGACAGCAGGATGGGTAGCAGCACGAGGTTGGTGAAGATCAGCACGGCCACGCCCAAGCTTGCGGCAAGGGCTAGTTCCTTGATGACTTGGATATCAATCACCAGCAGCACGGCGAAGCCCACCGCATCGGCCAGCAGCGCCGTCATACCGGCCAGGAACAGGCGGCGGAAGGTGTAGCGCGCCGCGATCAGCTTGTGCGTGCCGCGGCCGATATCCTGCATGATGCCGTTCATCTTCTGGGCGCCATGGCTCATGCCGATGGCAAACACGAGGAACGGCACCAGTACGGAATAGGGATCGAGCCCCAGGCCCAGCGTAGGCAACAGGCCCAGCAACCAGATGACGGCCACCAGCGAACACAGCACAACCAGCAGCGTGCTGCGGGCGCAACGCGTATGCCAGTACAGCACGCCGGCGCAGATGGCGATGGCGATGGCGAAGAACACCAGCACTTCGCGCATGCCGTCGAGCAGGTCACCCACCACCTTGGCAAAGCCCGTGATGTGGATGTGGATGTTGCGCGTCTCGTACTTGGCGCGCAGCTGTTCCAGCCGGCCCGACAGGTCGTGATAGTCGATCGCCTTGCCCGTCTCCGCCACCTTCTCCTGCAGCGGCAGCAGGATGATGCTGGAACGGTAGTTGGCCGCCACCAGCAGGCCGATTTCGCCCGACCGCTCGACGTTGACCCGCACCTGGTCCAGGCTGCCGGGCGAGCCGTCGTACGTGTCGGGGATGACGGG
>JAZJZQ010000670.1:0-2204 GCA_040389625.1 Pseudomonadota bacterium
CTGGCCGGATACAGCGGCGGCGCAGCCGGGCCGTCGTTGCCGACCGCCGCCACCAAAAGATGGCCGCGTTTCACCATGCCCGCGACGGCCCGTTCGAGTATCAGGTTGGGCGGCCCCACCAGGCTGAGGTTGATGACGGCAACCCGTTGTTGCGCCAGCCAGTCGAGCGCCCCGACGATGCGTGCCGCCGAACCGCCCGTGCCGCTATCGCAATAGATGTCGGCCGCGTACAGCGTGGCATGCGGCGCCACGCCCTGGAAGCGCGACGAATGGCCCACCATCAGCGCGGCCACGGCCGTGCCGTGCGCGCTGGGATGAGCGACCCCATCGCAGCCCCAGGAAACGATGGCGGCGTCGCGAAAGACGTCATGTTCGCGTTCGATGCCGCTGTCGATCAGGCCGACGCGGACCGTTGCCGCCGTGTCCGCCGGCGCGGCATTGGCGCCGCCGCCGGGCGCGCCCGGGTGGGGCGACGGCGCGCCGCTGCCCGTGTAGATGTGGTCGAAGTCGTACACGCCCTGCGGATCGCGCGCGCGCAGTTGCGCGAGCGCGGCGGCCGTATCGACCTGGTCGGGCACGCGCAGTATGACCATCGTGTCGCCGTCGCCCAGCGCGCGTTCGTCCACCACACTCAAGCCGAGGGCCCGGGCGGCGGCCAGGCCGGCGGCGCCGGGCGACCAGGCCAGGATGGCGCGCCGCACCACCGGCTGGCCGCGCGGGTCCGCTTCCAGCTCCTCGCGGTGCTGGCGCAGCAGGGCGGCGGCCTGGTTCAGGCGCAGGGTGAGCAAGTCGCCGCCGTCGGCACGGTCCAGCAGGCGCCGGCCGGTATCGCGCAGCTGGTCGCGGCTGAGCGCGTCGAGCCGGTCCGGCACCGCCGGCAACGGCAGCGACGGCAGGTGCAGCTGGGCGCCGGCGCTGGCTGTGGCAAGTGCCAGCAACAGGGCCAGGGCCAGCCGCGCGCGGCGTACGGTACGGTTGGGTCGGATAGGCATGATGGGCAAATGATAGTATAAGAAATCGGAATTTCTGACCAATAAACGAACGGAACAGGGATTAAAATCCATCGCCCCATCGTTTACCTGCTATCCATGACCGCTGCCACGCTCGCCTCCGACATTGCCGCCTTGCTGCCGCGCCTGCGCCGCTTCGCCCGCACCATCACCTTCAACCGGGAGGACGCGGACGACCTGGTGCAGATCGCCGTTGAGCGGGCGCTGAACCGCGGCGCGCAATGGGAACCGGGCAGCCGGCTCGATAGCTGGATCTTTCGCATCATGAAGAACGCCTGGATCGACGAAGTGCGTGCGCGTATCCGGCGCGACACCCTGTTCGCGGCCGAGGAAGCGGGCGAGCATGTGGGCGACGGCTCGGCCGAGGCGCACCAGCAGCGCATGGCGATCCAGAAGGCCGTCAGCCTGCTGTCGGACGAACATCGGCTGGTGGTCGCGCTGGTGCTGGTGGACGGCTTGCCTTACAAGGAGGCGGCCGAGGTGCTGGAAATCCCGCTGGGCACGCTGACCAGCCGGCTGGTACGGGCCCGCACGGCGTTGCAACAACTGTTATCCGATCAAGCGAGGAAGGTGTGATGAGTTTTTCCGACGAAACCCTGATGGCCTATGCGGACGGCGAACTGCCCGACCCGGTGCGCAGCGAAATCGAGCGGGCGCTGGCGGAAGATCCCGCCCTGGCGGCCCGGGTGGCGCAGCACCGGGCGCTGCGCGAGGATGTGTTCGCCGCATTCGCCCCCATCGTTGACGAGCCCGTGCCGGCGGCCTTGCTGGCCGCCGCCATGCCCGGTAAGGTGAGCGACCTCGACGCGGCTCGCGCCGCCCGTGCCGCCCGCACTGCGCGCGACGCCGTGTTGCGGCGCTGGTCCTGGCCCGAGTGGAGCGCGGTTGCGGCCTCGCTGGCGGTGGGCGTATTGGCCGGCAGCCTGGTGGTCGGCGGGCGCGACACCCCCATGGCCGTGGCCAGCGGCGCCGACGGCGTGCTGGTGGCGCGCGGTCCGCTCGATGAGGCGCTCTCGCGGCAGTTGGCCGGGGCCGGGGCCGATGCCGGGCCGGCCGCCAGCGCCGGCGTACGGATCGGCGTGACCTTTGCCGCCCGCGACGGCGCGCTGTGCCGCAGTTTCACGGCCGGCGCTGCGGCCGGCCTGGCCTGCCGCAGCGGCGACCATTGGCAGCTGGCCGTGATGGCTGAAGCGG
>JAZJZQ010000671.1:0-6424 GCA_040389625.1 Pseudomonadota bacterium
GTGATCGGCGGCGCCATCGAAGCGATCCGCGACGGCATGCTCAATACCCAGACCGAATTGCCGCTGGCCTCGCAGTCGGCCATGATGGTGAGCGAGAAGGCCGAACTGCTGTTCCATGCCGGCGCCGGCGGCCAGTCGGCCGGTGCGCACGACCCCATCCGCGCCGCGGCCCAGCAGGCCGCGCGCGAGGTGGGCGAACTGTTCGAGCAGGCGCTCAAGTGTGGCGTCATCAGCGAACAAGCTCTGTTCGACCGGCACTACACGCCTATCCCGAACACCAATCCGCCCAAGTACCGCACGGCGTTTGACGCCTACACGGACCGCGTGCTGCCGGCCATCCAGGAAGCGGTGCTGGAACGGCTGCCGCAGCTGGCCTATGCGGGCGCAGTGGACGACCACGGCTACTTCCCCACCCATAACCGCAAGTTCAGCCAGCCGCTGACGGGCGATGTCGACTACGACCTGCTGCACAACCGCACCAAGCGTATCTTCGACGACCGCATCGGCGCCCGCTGCGGCTCGCATACCCAGCCCTATCTGCTGCAGACCTACAAGCGCGATACGGGCGAGGTGATGCACGACCTGTCCGCGCCGATTATGGTACGGGGCCGGCACTGGGGCGGCTTCCGCATCGGCTACCGTTCGGACGCGGCGCCGGCCGCCGTGGCGGCTGCGCCAGCCGCCGCGGCCAAGGCGCGCATAGGGGCAGGCAAAGGCGCCGCACTCACGGCACGTCGCCCGGCATTGCCGGCAGCGGCAGCAGTTGGCGGGGCCGCGGCACGGTCCGGGCGCTGACGGTGGATGGCAGCGGTGCATGCACGTGCCGCCGGGAATAGGGATGGGGCGGCGCAAGGCTTAAAAGCAGTGGCCCGCTCCCCTCGCACTCATGGGTGATCGATCAGTTTCTTTTGCATGAACACGCTGAGCGGATCGTCGGTATACGCACCGTAAGGGCCACAGCGCTCATAGCCGCAGCGCGCGTACAGGCCGAGCGCCTCTGGCTGATACGGTCCGCTTTCCAGTTTCAGCACGCTGCAAGACGATGCAATGGCCTCGGCCTCCAGCGTTTGCAATATCTTCGTCGCCAGTCCCAGTCCGCGCTGGTCGGGGCGCACGTACATGCGCTTGAGTTCACCGTATTCCGTCGACAGGACCACGGCGCCGCATCCGACGGCTTGCCCAGCATCGTCCCGCGCGATAATGAATCGCAGCCCTTGTTCGGCGACCGAAGTCAGGTCCAGCGCATGGTGGCTTTCGGGTGGATAGAGCGCGCTCTGGTAGGCATCCAGTTCGGCGATCAGAGCGATGGCATCCGCCTGGTTGGGCGATTCAAAGGAAATACGCATGGTGTCCTTTCAGGGGGTGAGAAAACCGGTGTTGATGACCACGATATAGCGCGCCGGCAGCGCGCTGGTGTTCTGAAAAACAATGCGCTGGTTTTCCTGCATTGCCAGACAGTCGCCCGCATGCAAGCGGTGGTGGTGGCCATCGAAAATCAATTCCATGCGGCCCTCCAGCACCCACACTTGCTGATGGATGCCGACCTCGCGCAATCCCGCCTCATACGACACTGTGGCGCCGGCCGGAAAATCGATCTGGACAATCTGCAGCGGCGAGCGGAAATGGGGCGGCGAAATATTGCGCCGCGTGTAACCGGACTGCGGATCGGTCCACTGCAACTGGTCGGCCCGCCGGACGAGCGGGCTGGCGTCGGGGAGGGGCGCTTCAAACAAGGACGCCAGCGTGACGCCCAGGCCAAACGCCAATTTGTCCAGTACCACGGCGGTGGGACTGGTTTCGCCACGTTCGATCAGTGAAATCATCGAGCGGCTGACATCGCTCTTCTTTGCCAGGGCATCCAGCGACAGGCCACGCTCGGCGCGCAGGGCGCTGATCCGGTCGGCGATGCGCTGGTTGATGTCAGGTGGTGCGGCGGTGGTTGGGTGATCTTTCATGTTGGAAGTATTATCCAGTATGTTGGATATGTCAACCGGCACAGTGATGCGTCACCGACCGCTGGGCGGCAGGCGCGGGTGTGCCATCACAAAATGGCGGATGCGACGGATGTGGCGGTGCTCAGGCGGTATGCATATCGTGCGCAGCAATGGTGCTGTGCAGGCCGGCCGCGCCGGTGCGGATGATCCAGTGTTCGGGATAGGGCTCGCTGGCAAAGCGGTTGTGGCGCGCGATGCGGGTCAATTTGTCGAGCGAGGTAGTGGGCGCCAGCGCCGTTTCCTTGCCGCTCAACTGGTCCAGGTGCCAGAAGCCGCCGTCATGGTGCAGCAGCAGCGGCAACGCGGACGCCAGCGGCGTGCTGGCATAGGATGGCATCGGGTAGCCGGGATGGGTTTCCGGCGCCACCAGGTAGAAGCACTCGGCGCGGGCGCCGTCGTCGATGCGGTGCAGGATGACGGCGTGCGGCAGGATGGCCGACACGGTCAGCACGACAATGCCCTTGATGCTGGCGCTCAGTTCGATGCGCATGCCCAGCCGCAAAGGCGTGGGCTTGTGCTTGCCGGGCCATACGCCGTCCAGCAGCAGGCCGTAGCGCGACACGTCCTCGATCTCGAAACCATGGCTGCCGCGGCGGATCACGGCGTGGCGGCCGGACAGGCGCCGCGTGAGGCCGTTCGGTTGCTGGCCGTCGCTGCCGTAATGGGTGAGCAGGGCGTCGGCCTCGGGGTCGACCAGCTCGAAGCGGCCGAACACGCATTCTTCCAGCGCGAACAGGCGGATCTGGCGCTGCGCGCCCGCTTCCGGCGCCGCGTTGACCAGGCAGGCGGCCCGGCTGGGGTGCGGATGCAGGCCGGCGCTGGCCGGCATGTCGATCTCGATCAGGTCTTCATCCCAGGCGATGGTGGAAAAGCCCAGGTCCACCTTGCCCTGCGGTGCGCCCAGGTCGAGGTGGGCGATGCCGGCGTTGCGGGCCGTGACGTCGATGTCGAGCCGGTCGCCGCCCTGCGCGCTGACGCGGGCGATCGAGGCGTCGTCCGCCATCACCCGCACGTTCTTGTGGGTGGACAGGAAGATGCGATGAATTTCCGTCAGCGTGGCATCGGGGCGGGGCACCAGGATCACGAAGGTGCACACCCATTTGCGCGCCGCCAGTTCCGGATGTTGGCTCAATACTTCGATGCTGATCTGGTACTGGCCATGCTCCATGCCGCGCGAGGAAAACTCCACGAACACGGGCCGCCAGTCGCCGTTGGTCGAGCGCACCATCTGCTGGCGCGCGGCGCCGTGGGGAATCAGGTCCGATTGCAGTTGCAGCGCCAGTTGCGGTGCGCAGCCTTGCGGCATGCCGCGCAATTCCATCTTCAGGGTCTGGCGGCCGCCAGCTGCGCGGGGGTCGAAGCCGCTGATATGGAGCTGGGGCCGTTCGGCCTGGGCCCGCACCAGCGTGCGGGCGTAGGCCGGCGCCAAGGCGGCGGCCGTGCTTGTGCCCGGGATTGCGGTGGCGTGGTCGTCGGGATGGTCCGGGCCGGGGGCAGCCGCCTGCGCCGCGGCCGGAATCTCGGCACGGCCATGGCGCACGGCACTGAGCAGGTCGTAGCTGGTGGGTTGGGGCGCGGCTTGGGCGTGTCCGCCCGCGCAAGCGTCTTCCCCGGGCATGACCCAGTACGTGCAGTGCGGGTGCTGCGGGTTACTGCATTTTTTCATGGCATTCAGACCGACGGGATAACCATGAGTTTATGCGCTTTTAGCTGCGTTTGGCAATCGGCGTGGCCAGGGCGGGCATGATTTGTGGCCTGCCAGCGCCGGATTGCTGTTTTCGTAACAACATCGGTCAGAAAAAGGTGGTCAAATTGGTATCGAGCAGTGCCGTCTCGTCAATGTTTTCTGCCGGGAAGCGCATGGCGATGGCGCTCATGTTGTCGATATATAACTGAGGTGGTGGATCGCCGCTCCACGTCAGGAACAGGTTGGCCAGGGCGGCGTCTATGCCGTCGGGATGGTGGGCCAGCAGCGGCGGCCAGCGCGCCGTCCAGGGCAGCGGCTGGCCGCATGCCCACAGCCCGTCCGTGGCCAGCAGGTACAGCGCGCCGGGGCGCAGTCTCAGCGCGCGGCGGTCCGCCAGCCGGTGCAGGAAGGGCGGCAGCGTGTGCCGGTCCAGCGGCTGCAGGCCATCGTCCAGCACTTGCGGATTGGCGAACGCGTTGCCAAGGATGAAGGCCTGGGCAATCTGCGAGCGGTGTTCGCCGTGCACCTGCTGCCACCACTCCTGCGGCCCCAGCATGCCGTGCATGGCGTAGCCGGTCGCCGGCACGTGGTCGATGGTGAGGGGATGGGCCGCGTCGGCCGTCACTTCGTACAGGCGCGAATCGCCCACGTGGTACAGCAGCGGCGCCAGGCCCGGTGCGATTTCCAGCAGTGTGAGCGTGGTGCCGGGACGGCGAAAGTGGTCGTGGTCGCCCGGCTGGCGGAAGCGGGCCTGCAGCGTCGCGTGCAGCGCGTCGAGGCGGGATGACAGCTGCGCCAGCGTGTCGCAGGCCGGCACGTCCAGCAAGGCCGAGGCCACGGCCTCCGCCGCCTGCCTGCCGTCGCCATGGCCGCCCATGCCGTCCAGCACGGCCAGCCGCACATGGCCGGCGGGCCAGCCGGCGATGCGGGTACGGAACGGCGCTTCGCCGCGCAGGCAGACGGCGTGACCGGTGGCGTCGATCAGCACCACGTTGTCCTGGTTTTCCGGCACCACCAGCTTGCTGGCGCTGGCGGCGCTGCGGGCGGCCACTTCCAGGCCGGGGCCGAAGTCCAGCCCGGCGGCCAGGCATGTCATCGGATCGGGCGCGGCGGCCGGTGCAGAGCGCAGCGCGCGCAGCGGCGTCATTCGCCGCTCCGGCGCAGCCACAGGCTGCTGACCCAACCGACATCGCTGCCGTCGGCCGTGGTGGCCCGCACCTGCCACCAGTCGCCGTCGCGGGCGCCGGTCGGGGTGACGGTGGCGCCGGGAGGGACGGTGGCCAGCAGCGGCGCGGCCACGCCGGCGGCCGCACGCAGGTGCAGCGCCCGGTGGACCTGGAACGGCTGGCCGGCGATGGCGGGGGCGGGCTGGCCGCCGCCGCTGTCGCTGCCGGCGCTGTTTCCGTTGCCGCTATCGATGCCGCCGCGGTTGCCCCTGCTGCTGTCGCGAGCCGGGCCGGCGCCGGGGATGGTGCCGGGTAGTGTATCTGCTGAAGTATCGGGCAAGCCCGTGCGCAAAGCTTTGGCGCCGGAAGCCGGCGTTGCGGCGCTGGCGCCGTCAAGCGCAGCTGCCTGTGCCAAGGAGTGCGGTGCGGGCGCGAGGTTGAGGATGATGCTGCCGAAGCCCCAGGCGCCGGCGACGAGGATCAGCAGCGCGCGCGCGTTCGGCCGGCGCCACCACTGGCGCGGCGTCAGGCACGACGCCAGGAACAGCGTCAGCACCAGTCCGGCGAGGAAGGCGCCGGCCCCGTACAGATTAGCCATGTCCATGCCGCCTCCTGCCGTCACGCGTCGAAGCGCAGTACGTAGTGGCCGGCCGCCAGGTGGTGGCCGGGCGGCAGCAGGTAGGGCGCCTCGGCGCTCGCCTCGCCTATGCTGGCGACGAAGGCCAGCTTGTTGTCCAGGTGGAACAGGGCCTGGGTCGCGGCCAGGCGGCCGATCTGGTAGCCCTGCGGCGTGGCCTCGAAACTGAACGCGGTGCGCGACAGGCCGATGCGGTCGGCGCTGGCGCCATCGGTGCCGGCGGCACGCCGCAGGAAGCGGGGCGAATCGAGCACGCGCAGCGCGGCTAGCATGGCGCTGCTGCGGCCGAAGGTGAAGCGCGCGCCGCCCGCGACCGGCGCCGTCAGCGGTTGGGCCAAAGACAGCAGGGCGCAATAGCGCTCGGCCATTTCCGGCGCCACGGCCAGCAGCGCCATGCTGCGGCCTTCGACCGGGCAGAAGGTGGCCGGTGCGGCGATGCGCTGGCGGCCCGCCGCCGTGCAGGCATACAGCTCGTCAGCGGCCGTGACGCCGAAGGTGATGGCCGCCGGGCTGTCGTGCGCGACGGCCAGCGCGGCGTCGAACGGCAGTTCCAGCGCGCTGGCGCCCGTGTCGCGGTAGCGGCTCAGGCGGGGCAAGGCCAGCGCCACCAGGCTTACGCGTTGCTGGGCGGCGGGCGCGTAGGTCGCCTCGCTCTCGGTTGGTCGATAGGCGGCCTTGTGGCTGACTGGCAGCGCTGTCAGGTCGTCGCCGGCCGGCGCAGGCCGCGAGGCGGAGCGGTTGTGCCAGACGGCCGGCTTGATGCTGTTCCTGGACGGCGATGAAGCCGGCGACAGTGACGAATACTGCGATGACGATGACGACTGCGGCTGCGGTTGCGGCGATGACGGCGCAGACTGCGAAGACGCCGACGGCGCAGGCGCCGCAGCGGGGGCGGAGCCGACCCGCGCAATTTTCAGCATCAGCCGCGGGCTGCCGCCGG
>JAZJZQ010000672.1:0-1602 GCA_040389625.1 Pseudomonadota bacterium
TCGCGCCATGCCGAAACCGTCATCAACATGGGCCTGGACCGCGTGCGCGCCGTCAAGGACCGCATGGCGCTGGCCTTTGCCTGTCCCGTCATCATGGTGGCCGGCACCAACGGCAAGGGTTCCACCTGCGCCATGCTGGAATCGATGCTGCTGCGGGCCGGCTACAAGGTGGGCCTGTACATCAAGCCGCACTTCCTGGACTTTAACGAGCGGGCCCGTGTCAATGGCGAACTGGCCACCGACGCGCAGCTGGTGGCCAGCTTCAACGCCGTCGAGGCGGCCCGCGGCGATACGCCGCTGACCTATTTCGAGTTCACCACGCTGGCCATCTGCCACCTGCTGGCCGGCGCCGGCATGGATGTAGTGATCCTGGAAGTGGGCTTGGGCGGCCGGCTGGACGCCGTCAACGTGATCGATGCCGACGTGGCCATCGTCACCAGCGTTGACATCGACCACACGGATTACCTGGGCGATACGCGCGAAGCGATCGGTTTCGAGAAGGCCGGCATTTTCCGGCCGGGCAAGACGGCCATTTGCAGCGACCCCGTGCCGCCGCAGTCGCTGATCGCCCATGCCGAAGCCATCGGCGCCGACCTGTGGCTGATGGGGCGCGATTTCAATTATTCGGGCGACAAGCAGCAGTGGAACTATGGCGGGCGCAACCAGCGCCGCAATTCCCTCGCTTACCCCAGCCTGCGCGGCGCCAACCAGCTGCTCAACGCCTCGGCCGCGCTGGCCGCGCTGGAAGCGCTCAAGCTGGAACTGCCCGTGGGCGCCCAGGAAGTGCGCACCGGCCTGGTGACGGTGGAACTGCCGGGCCGCTTCCAGGTATTGCCGGGTCGCCCGAGCGTGATCCTGGACGTGGCCCACAATCCCCATGCGGCCGCCGCGCTGAACCTGAACCTGGGCAATATGGGCTTCCACCCCTACACCTATGCCGTGTTCGGCTCCATGCACGACAAGGATATCGACGGCGTGATCGCCGCCATGTCCGAGCATGTGGACCACTGGTGCCTGACGGGCCTGCCGTCGCCGCGCGCGGCCACGGCCTCCGAACTGGCAGCAAAAGTGCAGATCGTGCAGCCAGAGCGCCCGGAACGGACGGTAAATATATTCGACGATCCAGCCCAGGCATACGCAAATGCAATCAGCCGCGCCGGGGAGAATGATAGAATTGTGGTCTTTGGATCTTTCCTCACCGTTGCCGGCGTCATGGCAGCACGAAAATCCGCATTCCACTGACCGTAATCGACTGAAATCACGCATGGGCTTGTTCTCGAAACTCCGTAAAAACAAGCAAGAGTCCGCTGGCCAGGACAGCGGCTATTATTCCCGCGCAGACGACCAGGCTGCCACGGAGCGGGCCCGCTCCAAGCGCGCCTCGTCGGCCGGCGGCAAAGGCCGTTCCCGCGCCGATGCCGAGGCGGCCGATCCCGTCCTGCCGGAAAAGAAACGTGCGCGCCGCCGCCTGGTGGGCGCCATCGCCTTGGCATTGGCCGTCGCCGTGGGCCTGCCCATGGTGCTCGATTCCGAGCCCAAGCCGCTGTCGTCCGACATCGACATCAAGATTCCGTCCAAGGACAAGAGCGCCGAACTGCCCGC
>JAZJZQ010000672.1:1702-5673 GCA_040389625.1 Pseudomonadota bacterium
CGTCCGACATCGACATCAAGATTCCGTCCAAGGACAAGAGCGCCGAACTGCCCGCTGCGGCAACGGTAGCGGCCAGCGCCGCTTTGGACAATACTGAAGAAATCGTCACCGAGCCGCCCAAGGCTGGCGCGGCCAAGCCGGCGCCTGCCGCCGCCGCTGCCGTCGTGGCCGAGCCCAAGGCCGCCGCCGAGCCCAAGCCGGCCGCCGTGCCCGCCAAGCCCAAGGAAACCATCCCTGCGGCCGAGCTGGCCAAGGTAGAAGCCAAGCCGGCCAAGCCCGAGCACAAGCCCGAGGTGAAGACCGAGGCGAAGGCGGAAGCCAAGCCCGAGCATAAGCCGGACCTGAAGGCCGAAGCCAAGCCCGAGCACAAGACGGAGGCGAAGGCCGACGCCAAGGCGGAAACCAGGCTGGAAGCGAAGGCGGACGCCAAGCCGGAACACAAGGCGGAAGCCAAGCCGGCCAAGGAAGAGGTCAAGTCGGGCGACGACGCGGCCCGCGCCATGGCCATCCTGGAAGGCAAGGCGGCGGCCAAGCCGGCCGAGGCGGCTGGCCAGAAATTCGTGCTGCAGGTGGCCGCATTGGCCACGCAGGACAAGGTGGACGAGTTGCAGGAAAAGCTGCGCGGCGCCGGCATCAAGTCGTACACGCAGAAAGTGCCGACCCAGGCCGGCGAGCGCACCCGCGTGCGCGTGGGTCCGTTCTCCAGCAAGGAAGAGGCGGAGAAAGTGCGCGCCAAGCTGGGCAAGCTGGGCCTGAGCGGCAGCCTGGTTCCCGTATAACGCGGCGCGACGGATAGGTTAGACGTGACGTTATTCGATTATCTGGTGATCTTCGTGCTGGTGGCCTCCATCGTCATCAGCACCATGCGCGGCCTGGTCAGGGAAATGTTTTCACTGGCGAGCTGGATCATCGCCTTCATCGTGGCCAACGCCTACAGTGCGTCGCTGGCGCACATGTTGCCGGAGGTGGTGCCGGGCGAAGTGGTGCGGCTGATCCTGGCCTTCATCGCGCTGTTCATCGGCGCGCGGATTTTGATGGGCCTGCTCACGATGGCGCTGGACGCCCTGG
Organism: Pseudomonadota bacterium; assembly: GCA_040389625.1. GTDB lineage: Bacteria > Pseudomonadota > Gammaproteobacteria > Burkholderiales > Burkholderiaceae_D > Rugamonas. The sequence continues at coordinate 2,771 of JAZJZQ010000672.1, forward strand.
TGCAGGCCGGCGGCCTGAGCCTGGTGGACCGGGGCCTGGGCGGCCTGTTCGGCCTGGGTCGGGGCCTGGTGATCGTATTGGCGGTCGTCATCCTGTGCGGCATGACGTCCATACCGCGCCAGGCGTTCTGGCGCAACGCGTTGTTGAGTCCGCTTGCGGAGACCGGGGCGCGTACCGTGAAACCCTTCCTGCCTGCTGCGCTGGCGCAGCATGTGAATTTTTGAATTCTTTAAATCAGTAATACCAGTCTAGGAGCACACCATGTGTGGCATCGTCGGCGTCGTTTCCCATCAACCTGTCAATCAACTGCTGTATGACGCATTGCTGCTGTTGCAGCACCGCGGCCAGGATGCAGCAGGCATTGCAACCAACCACAGCAGCATGTTCGCCATGCACAAGGCGAATGGCCTGGTGCGCGACGTGTTCCGTACCCGGAACATGCGTACGCTGCAAGGCAATACCGGCATCGGCCACTGCCGCTATCCCACCGCCGGCTCGTCGAGCGAGGAGGAAGCGCAGCCGTTCTACGTCAACGCGCCGTACGGCATCACGCTGGCCCACAACGGCAACCTGACCAACTGGGAACAGCTCAAGCAGGAGATGTTCAAGAACGACCGCCGCCACATCAACACCGATTCCGACTCGGAAGTGTTGCTGAACGTGCTGGCGCACGAAATCCAGAAGGCCACCACCGGCCTGGTGCTGGATGCGGACGCCATCTTCAAGGCCGTGGCCGTGCTGCACCGCCGTGTGCGCGGCGGTTACGCGGCCGTGGCCCAGATCGCCGATATCGGCCTGCTGGCCTTCCGCGATCCGTTCGGCATCCGTCCCCTGTGCCTGGGCATCAATGAGACGGAGCAGGGCGAGGAATTCATGGTCGCTTCCGAATCGGTGGCGCTGGAAGGCATGGGCTTCCGCTTCGTGCGCGACATCGCGCCGGGCGAGGCCGTGTTCATCGACGCCGACAAGAAGCTGCATGCGCGCCAGTGCGCCGACAATCCATCGCTCAACCCTTGCGTGTTCGAGTTCGTCTACCTGGCCCGTCCCGACTCCGTGATCGACGGCGCTTCCGTCTACGCCACCCGCCTCAAGATGGGCGAATACCTGGCCGAGAAGATCCGCCGCGAATTCAAGGATGGCGAGATCGACGTCGTGATGCCGATTCCCGATTCGTCCCGTCCGGCCGCCATCCAGCTGGCGCTGGCGCTGAACATCGAATACCGCGAAGGCTTCATCAAGAACCGCTACATCGGCCGCACCTTCATCATGCCGGGCCAGGCCGCGCGCAAGAAGTCGGTACGCCAGAAACTGAATGCCATTGCCTCCGAGTTCAAGGACAAGGTCGTGCTGCTGGTGGACGACTCCATCGTGCGCGGCACCACCAGCCGCGAGATCGTGCAGATGGCACGCGAAGCGGGCGCCAAGAAAGTGATCTTCGCCTCGGCCGCGCCGCCGGTGATCTACCCTAACGTGTACGGCATCGACATGCCTACCCGCGACGAGCTGATCGCCTACGGCCGCTCGAACGAGGAAGTGTGCCGCGAAATCACGGCCGATGCGCTGGTGTACCAGGACATCGAGTCGCTCAAGCGCGCCATTTCCGACGTCAACCCGGAACTGAAGAACTTCGAGGCGTCGTGCTTCGACGGCATCTACGTCACGGGCGACATTTCCAAGGATTACCTGGACAAGCTGGAATACGCCCGTCACCACCCCAAGGCCGCGCCGGCCGAGGATGCGGCCCGCTCCCAGCTGAACCTGAACCTGGCCACCACGGAAGGCTAAGTTAAGTTCCCACCCGGCGCCGGCTGTAGCCCGCGCCGGGTTTTTTGTATTCGGACTCGACATGAACGACAAGAAAAACTACGGCTTCACCACCACCATCCTGCACAACGACCGGCAGAAGGGCATCGAGCACGGCTCGCTGCACAAGCCCATCCACACCTCGGTCGCCTTCGGTTATGGCGATGCGCGCCAGCTGGCTTCCGTGTTTCAGGGCAAGGAGCCGGGCTTCCGCTACGGCCGGCAGGGCAATCCCACCATCTCGGCCCTGGAAGACAAGGTCAACAAGATGGAGCAGGGCGTGGGCACCATCTGCTTCGCCACCGGCATGGGCGCCATCGGCGCCGTGTTCCAGTCGCTGCTGCGGGCGGGCGACCATGTGGTGTCGTCGTCCTTCTTGTTCGGCAATACCAACAGCCTGTGGCAGACCGTGGCCGGGCAGGGCGTGGACGTGGCCTTCGTGGACGCTACCGACGTGGCCAACGTGGAAGCGGCGCTGACGCCGGCCACCCGTATCGTGTTCGTGGAAACGATCGCCAACCCGCGCACCCAGGTGGCGGACTTGAAGCGTATCGGCGAGTTGTGCCAGGCGCGCGGCATCCTGTACGTGGTGGACAACACGATGACGACGCCTTACCTGTTCCTGCCCAAGGCGGTGGGGGCGGGGCTGGTGGTCAACGCGCTGACCAAGTCGATCGGCGGCCACGGCAACGCGCTGGGCGGCAGCCTGACCGACACGGGCGCCTATGACTGGACGCGGTATCCGCACATCTACGAGAACTACAAGAAGGCGGCGCCGGTGCAATGGGGACTGGCGCAGATCCGGGCCAAGGGCTTGCGCGATTTTGGCGCCTCGCTGGCGCCGGAGGCGGCGCATCACATCGCCGTGGGCGCGGAAACGCTGGCGCTGCGCATGGAGCGCACCAGCTCGAACGCGCTGGCGCTGGCGCGCCTGCTGGAAGCGGACGAGCGGGTGGCGGCCGTGTATTACCCCGGCCTGGCGTCGCACCCGCAGCACGGCATTTCGGGCGAGCTGTTCCGCACCTACGGTTCGCTGCTCAGTTTCGAGCTCAAGGACGGCATCGACTGCTTCGACTTCCTGAACCGGCTCAAGCTGGCCA
>JAZJZQ010000673.1:0-2549 GCA_040389625.1 Pseudomonadota bacterium
TGCAAGGCGCTGGTGCCGGAAATCGGCCGCCTGCCCGGCATCGACGGCAAGGCCAAGATGAGCAAATCCCTGGGCAATACCATCAACCTGGGCGCCACGGCCGCTGAAATCACAGCCGCCGTCAAGAAGGTCTACACCGACCCGCTGCACCTGCGGGTGGAAGACCCGGGCCACCTGGAAGGCAACGTGGCCTTCATCTACCTGGACGCGTTCGATCCCGACCAGGCCGCGCTGGCCGACATGAAGGCCCATTACGTGCGCGGCGGGCTGGGCGACAGCATCGTCAAGAAGCGGCTGGAGCTGGTGCTGCAGGAAATGCTGGCCCCCATCCGCGCCCGCCGCGAAGAACTGGCCAAGGACCGCGGCTACATCATGCAGGTGCTGAAAGACGGCACGATGGCCGCGCGCGAAGTGGCGGCCCGCACGGCCGACGAAGTGAAGGCCGCACTCGGCCTGAGCTATTTCTAAGCCCATGCCGGCCCGGGGCGGCGCCGGCTACCTGGTGCTGGCCGCGTTCGCCGTGCTGTACCTGGCCGCCACCGTCCTGTGGCGCCTGCCGTCGTGGGTGGCGCTGGCGTACGGCGCGGCGAGCGTGCTGTGCTTTGGCGCCTACGCGCTCGACAAGGCGGCCGTCGTGCGCGGCCGCTGGCGTACCCCGGAGCGCACCTTGCTGCTGCTGGGACTGGCCTGCGGCTGGCCCGGCGCCATCCTGGCCCAGCAGTGGCTGCGGCACAAGTCCAGCAAGGCGGCGTTTCGTGCGGTATTCTGGTGCACCGTGGCGGCCAACGTGGCCGCCTTTGTCTGGCTGGCGCAGTGGCAGGCGGCGTGAACGCCGCCCATCGCGCCGGCCCAACCTCAACCTGAAGAGCCTGGCCGATGTGGAATGGCGTGTTATGCGGCCTGCTGGCCGGCGCGATGTGGGGCATGGTGTTCATCGTGCCGGAATTGATGGCGGCGTTCTCGCCGCTGGAGCTGGCCGTGGGCCGCTACCTTGCCTACGGCACCATCGCCGCCGGTCTGATGCTGCCGCGCCTGGGCAGCCTGCTGCGCCGGCTCGACGGCGCCGACTACCTGGCCCTGGTGCGCCACGCGCTGGCCGGCAACATCGTCTACTACATGCTGCTGGCCCTGGGCGTCAAGCTGGCCGGGGTAGCCCCTACCTCGCTCATCATCGGTGTGCTGCCCATCGCCGTGACGCTGATGGGCCACAAGGACCACGGTTCGGTGCCGCTGCGCCAGCTGGCCGTGCCGCTGCTGGTGGTCGCGGCAGGCATCGTCTGCATCAACATCGACGTGTTCACCCATGACAGCGGCGGGGCCGGCATCGCCATCGGCCAGAAGCTGGCGGGCGTGCTGTGTGCCACCGGCGCCCTGCTGTGCTGGAGCTGGTACACGCTCGACAATGCGCGCTACCTCAAGCGCAATCCCCATTTCAGCAGCGGCGAATGGTCGGCCCTGTATGGCTTGTCCAGCGGCCTGATCGCGCTGGTGATCGGGCTGGCGGCGCTGGCCGTCTACCATGCCGATGTGACGGGCGCGGCCGGCGCGGCCAGCGGCCGGCACTGGGGCACGTTCTGGATCGTCAACGGCTTGCTGGCCCTGGGGGCTTCCGTGATCGGCAACCATTTGTGGAATGTGGCCAGCCGCCGCGTGCCCGTCACCCTGTCGGGCCAGCTGATCCTGTTCGAAACCCTGTTTGCCCTGCTGTACGGCTTCATCTACAAACAGCAGCTGCCGCGCACGCTGGAGGTGGCGGCCATCGTGCTGCTGATCGCCGGTGTGGTGTGGTCGGTGCGCGTGCATGCGCTGGAAGAGGCCCGGCAAGCCGGCGCCAGCGGCCCGGCATCCGCCTAGACCGGCGGCCTTACTGGCTGGTGAGCAGGCCGTTTTCGCTCAGCAGGTCCTGGATCAGTTCGAGCCGCAGCACTGGATTTTCCTGCAACATCAGCCTTTGTTTATCGCGCAAGTCCAGCCGCAACAGTTCGCACCAGCGGTTGGCCACCCAGCCCGCGTCGTCCAGCCGGTATGGCGGGGCCAGCGGCATGTTGGCGGTGGAAATCTGTTTCTTTTCCAGCGAACGGATCAGCGATTTGAGGGCGTCGGCCACGTCTTGCTGCTCTTCGGGCACAGGCACGGGGCGGTCGGCCTCCAGCGGATCGACGTCGGCCACCCACAGGCCGTGCCGGAGCCGCTCGCTGCTGCGCACATGGAAGCGCGTGGTGCCCACGCACGACACCCGCAACAGCCCCGGCATGGGCGCCGACCAGTCCAGGATGCGCGCCATGGTGCCGGCGCCGGACAGCACCTGCTCCTGTTCCGGCAATTGCACCTCGCTCCCTTCCAGCAAGGGCACCACGCCGAACTGCTCTTCCTGGGCAATGCAGCGCTTAATCAAATCCAGGTAGCGCACTTCGAACACCTGCAATGGCAAATGCCCGTCGGGGAATAAAATTGTATTAAGTGGAAATAGTGAAATGGCAAGCATCCCGCATGATCGCATAGATCGGGAACGCTGGGTTTGCCGTCAGCGAGGGATAGCGCAAGGAATC
>JAZJZQ010000673.1:2649-7920 GCA_040389625.1 Pseudomonadota bacterium
GCCCTGCCATTATTTAATCAGGTATTGATCCTTGTCTTTACCTTCCAGCCATTTCGGAGCACGGCCGCGGCCGGTCCAGGTCTGGCCGGTGGCGTCGTCGCGGTATTTGGTGGGCACCGGAGCGCGCGTCTTGGCGGGCTTGGCTTTCGCGACCGCGCCCAGATCGGCCAAGGTCAGGCCATAGTCGCGCATAATGGCGGCGATTTTTTCCTTGGCTGCCAGCAATTCATTCTTGCGCGCGGACTCGGCCAGGCTTTCCAATTCCGCGATCTTTGCTTTGTATTCCTGGTACGTCGTCATATTTATATCCCTTTGATCGGTTGACAGCGAATGTTTAAACTCATCTTCCATGCCGTGGTGGCAGCAACTCTCGATGTTACAAAGTGTGAGAATTCACGAAATGAGAATTTACCATAAGACCGGAGAAATTCTCTAGTGATATGTACAACAAATACCAATATAAATAGAATTCCGAATAATTTCTACAACTATCTGATTGTATTCGGGAGCAGCTGGGGAATAAGGGAAAATTAGGCCGCAACTGCCGCAATCGGGGGACTGCGGCAGGCCTTTCGGTCACCATCACTAAAGGCAGTGTCGCTTTTTTTGTTACAGCGCAAAGTCCAGGTAGTTAAACCCGATATAAAGCGAGGGCCGGCGGCAGGACCGGTATTTACGCCGCGGATGGCGCCGCCAACGCTGACGCCAAGGATGGCCGCAGCAACAAACAGCAGCCTGGACGAGGGAAACGGCAGTACAAGCGGCCAAGCCAGCACATCACCCAGGCCATTTCGACGCAGGGCATCCGGGGCAGGTACGGGAAATACATTTTTCGCCCGGAGCAACGCTATAATGCGACACCATTTATTTGCCATGGATTTACTATCGTGTCCGATCGCCTTGCCGTGCTGCCCCAATATCTGCTTCCCAAGGGAGCGCTGACCAACTTCGCGGGACGGGTGGCGGGTGCCAAAGGCGGCTCCACCACCACCGGCCTGATCCGCTGGTTCGTGGGCCGTTACGACGTCAACATGGACGAGGCGCTCGACCCCGACATCAGCCACTACGCCAGCTTCAACGAATTCTTCACGCGCGCCCTGCGCCCGGACGCCCGCCCGCTGGCCGCGGCCGACTATGTCTGCCCCGTCGATGGCCGCATCAGCCAGTTCGGCGCCATCGAGGACGACCAGATCTTCCAGGCCAAGGGCCACAAATTCAGCACCACGGCCCTGCTGGGCGGCGACGCCGCGCTGGCCGAACACTTCCGCCACGGCAGCTTCGCCAACCTGTACCTGAGCCCGCGCGACTACCACCGCATCCACATGCCGTGCGACGGCAAGCTGACCCGCATGATCTACATTCCGGGCGCGCTGTTCTCGGTCAACCCGACCACGGCGCGCGGCGTGCCGGGCCTGTTTGCCCGCAACGAGCGCGTGGTCTGCGTGTTCGAAGGCGCCCACGGCCCCTTCGTGCTGACCCTGGTGGGCGCCACCATCGTCGGCAGCATGGCCACCGTCTGGCATGGCGTGGTCAATCCCCCCCGCACGCGCGAGGTGCGCGAGTGGCACTACGCGGACCAGAACATCGTGCTGAAAAAAGGCGAGGAAATGGGCCGCTTCCTGCTCGGCTCCACCGTCGTCATGCTGTTCCCCAAGGAGACGATCAGCTTCAACCCCGGCTGGCAGCCGGCGGCCGCCGTGCGGCTGGGCGAGATGATGGGCAACGCCGGCTAATCTCTCAGCCGGCGCCGTCCGGCGCGAAGCCCGCTTCCAGCATATCGAGGAAGGCCCTGGTCTTGGCCGGCATCAGCCGGCGGCCGGGGAAGACCGCCCACCCCGTCACGGTCGGAAAACACCAGTCCGGCAATACCCGCACCAATTCCCCCGCCTGCAGATAAGGCTGCGCCAGCTGCTGCGTGCTGGCCGCGATGCCCACGCCCGTGCGCGCCATGCGCACCAGCAGCTCCGGCGAATTGGCCATCATCCGCACCGGCAAATCGCGTTCCCACTGCACCTTGCCGCGCTGCAGGGTCCAGCGCGTGAGGCCGTTCGCGCGCGGCGGCAAACTGAGCAGATCATGCTGGAACAGGTCGTCCGGGTGTTCCGGCAAGCCCCGCAAGCCCGCGTAGGCAGGCGCCGCATACAGGCCCAGCGTGCTCAAGGTGATGCGGCGCGCGGCCAGCGTGGCGTCGTCCGGCAGCGCCCCCATGCGGATGGCCAGGTCGAAATTCTCGGCCACCAGGTCGACCCGGCGCGGCGACAGGTCCAGTTCCAGGGAAATGGCCGGATATTGCGTCATGAAGCGGGCCAGCAGCGCACCCATCACGCCGCTGGCGAAGTCGGCCGGCATCGACACACGCAGCAAGCCGCTGGGCGCGCCCTGCCGGTGCTGGGCCAGGGCGCCGGCCGCCTCCGTTTCCTCCGTCACCCGGCGCGCATGCTCGAGCAGGCTGGCGCCGAATTCCGTCAACACCAGCTTGCGCGTGGTGCGCTGGAGCAGGCGCTCGCCCAGCTGCGTTTCCAGCTGCGAGATACGGCGCGAAACGGTGGACTTGGGCAATTGCACGCGCGCGGCCGCCAGGCTGAAACTTCCGCATTCGACGATGCGGGCAAACAGCAGCAAGTCGCCGGGATCGATTTCCATAGGATTGTTCCATCAGTGGATTAATGTTATCCATTTTAACGCCTTCCGGTTGAAATTTGGAACTGCTAAAGTTCATCCATCGTAACAACAACCCCACAGATGGAGCACACCATGAACATCCTGCAAATCAATTCCAGCGCCCGCAGCACCGGTTCCGAATCGACCCGTCTGGCCGACGCCATCGTTGCCAAGCTGAGCGCCACGGCAGCGGACGTCCAACTGACCCGCCGCGACCTGGCCGCCCAGCCCCATCCCGTGCTGGACGAAACGGCACTGCAAGCCCTGTTCACCCCAGCCGAGCAGCGCAACGCCGAGCAGGCCGCCCGCGTGGCCCTGGATGATGCCCTGATCGCCCAGGTGCAGGCAGCGGACGTGCTGGTGATCGGTTCGCCGATGTACAACTTCGGCATCACCGTGCAACTCAAGAGCTGGTTCGACGCCATCGCCCGCGCCGGCGTCACCTTCAAGTACACGGCCACCGGCCCCGTCGGCCTGCTGACGGGCAAGAAAGTGTATGTGGCCGTGGCCCGCGGCGGCATGCACCGCGACGGCCCGACCGACACCCAGTTGCCGCACCTGAAGACCTTCCTGGCCTTCCTGGGCTTGACGGACGTGCAGTTCGTGTACGCTGAAGGCATGGGCCTGGGCCCGGACGCGGTGGCCAAGGCGCAAGCCCAGGCCGACGCGGAAATCAACGCCGTGCTGGTGTAAGTACAAGTAAATCCCGCGCCCTGGCGGCGCGCAATGACTGGAGATTGTGATGACTACGACGATGACTGTAGTACCGGAGCAAGTGCAACAAGGCCGCGGCGTGGAGCGCATCATCCACGGCCAGGCCGTGATGGATGGGGCCGGCGTCAAGATCAACCGCGTCCTGCCCCAAGCCTTGCAACGCCGCCTGGACCCGTTCCTGATGCTCGACGCCTTCGGCAGCGACGAGGCCAACGACTACATTGCCGGCTTCCCGTCGCACCCGCACCGGGGCTTCGAAACCGTGTCCTACATGCTGACGGGGCGCATGCGCCACAAGGACAGCGCCGGCAACGAAGGCTTGCTCACCAGCGGCGGCGTGCAGTGGATGACGGCCGGGCGTGGCGTGATCCATTCGGAAATGCCGGAACAGGAAGCGGGCTTGATGGAAGGCTTCCAGCTGTGGCTGAACCTGCCGGCGCGCGACAAGATGCGCCAGCCGTGGTACCGCGACTTCAACGGCGAGGACATTCCCCGCTACACCACGCCCGAAGGGGTGACGGTGCGGGTGATCGCCGGCCGCAGCCACGGCGTGGACGGCGCCGTCCAGCGCGAAGTGACGGAACCGCTGTACCTGGACCTGGAGATCCCGGCCGGGGCCAGCTTCAGCCAGTTGCTGCCGGCCGGCCACAACGCCTTCCTGTACACCTATCGCGGCAGCGTCACGGTGGGCGACAAGGCGGTGCCGTCCAAGGCGATGGCGATCCTGGCCAACACGGCCGGCGCCGACGGCGTGACGCTGCACGCGGCCGAGGCCAGCCGCGCCATCCTGCTGGCCGGCCAGCCCCTGAACGAGCCGATCGCGCAGTACGGCCCGTTCGTGATGAATACCCAGGCCGAAATTTTCGCGGCCGTGGAAGACTTCCGCGCCGGCCGCCTGGGCGAGCAAGCGCAAGGCTGAAGCGGCCCGTCGCCCCGCCCCGGTTCCGTGGCGGCGGCGCGGCAACGGGCGGCCGTTGGTGGCCGCCCGTTCAACCCGATTTCACCAGCCGCCGGGTTTTCACGACCCGGGGCTGACTTCTTTGCACGTTACTCCTCTGTTTCACCCCATTTTTGGCCAGGTTCTCCTGGCCGTTTTTTTGTCCTGGTTTCCTGGGTGCGCTTGCACGCGGCCGTTTCAATACAGCTAAAATGGCGCCATGACTTCGACCATCCTTGCCTGGCTACGCCATTTAAGCCGCATCTGCGGTTTCGAGACCGCCGACGCCTTCCCGCCCGGCCATCCCTACGAGCGCACGCGCTGGAACGGCGCCTATTTCGACATCGCCTCCGACGTCAAGCCGGACCAGATCGAAAGCCGGCTGTGCGAGGCCATCGCCAACACGCCGCTGGTGTTCGGCTACATCACCAATCCCACGCCGCGCATGCAGCGCGCCCTGCTGGCCGTGCTGGAACAGCGCATGCGCAACAACCGTGGCCGCGCCACCGAGCTGGCGCTGCTGCTGATCGAAGCCTACCGCAGTCCACACGTGACGGAAGTACTGCCCGGGCTGCGGGCGGCCATCGCCAGCACCGCCCACCTGGACAGCGGCGAGCGGGCCCGCAGCCTGATGGCCTACCTGGGCAGCATGCAGTCTCCGTTCGATGTGATCGAAGCCCGCCCCTGACGGCGCCACGCCGGCGCTCCCGTCCGCGCCGCGCGCGGCACCAACAAGAGACAAACGCATGAGCAATGCAAGCGCAATGCAATTCAAGTCCATCCAGTACTGCGGCCAAAGCAGTGGGCCGCGCCTGATCGTGCTGGGCGCCGTGCACGGCAACGAGACGTGCGGCACGCGGGCCATCGAACGCCTGATGGGGGAACTGGACAGCGGCGCCCTGTGCATCGCCAACGGCAGCCTGACGCTGGTGCCGGTGGCCAATCCCCTGGCCTATGCC
>JAZJZQ010000674.1:0-5382 GCA_040389625.1 Pseudomonadota bacterium
GATCGAAATCCCGGCCGCCGCGCTGGCGCTGCCGATGTTCGTCAAGCGCATGGACTTCCTGTCGATCGGCACCAATGACCTGATCCAGTACACGCTGGCCATCGACCGGGTTGATTATGAGGTGGCGCACCTTTACAATCCCCTGCATCCGGCGGTGTTGCAGCTGATCGCCATGACCATCGCGGCCGGCGACAAGGCCGGCATCGACGTGGCCGTGTGCGGCGAGATGGCGGGCGACGTCAAGCTCACGCGCCTGCTGCTGGGCATGGGACTGCGCGAATTTTCCATGCACCCGGCGCAGCTGCTGTCGGTCAAGCAGGAGATCCTGAACAGCGACCTGACGCGGCTGGCGCCCCAGACGCGCAAGATCATGCGTTCGATGGAGCCCGATGCCATCGCCGACGCGGTCCAGCAATTGCAGCTGATGTAACCACCATCGCGGTACAATCTCGGCATTGCTGGCAAGCCTGCGGAACCCACCCTCGCGGTTCCGCATTGATTATCAGGCCCGTGGGGCCGCCCCATAGACAACCGAAAACCACATGCCATCCATTGGATACGTGTCGCCGCAAACCATGCACTTTGCGCAGCCGCTGGCGCTGCAAAGCGGCGCCACGCTGCAAGACTACACGCTGATGTACGAAACCTACGGCACCCTGAACGACGACAAGTCGAACGCGGTGCTGGTCTGCCACGCCCTGAACGCCTCGCACCACGTGGCCGGCGAATACGAGGGCAAGCCCAAGAGCACGGGCTGGTGGGACAACATGGTGGGCCCGGGCAAGCCGCTCGACACCGACAAGTTCTTCGTCATCGGCATCAACAACCTGGGCTCCTGTTTCGGCTCCACGGGCCCCATGCACACCAACCCGGCCACCGGCAAGCCCTATGGCGCCGCCTTCCCCGTGGTGACGGTGGAGGACTGGGTGGCCTCGCAGGCGCTGCTGGCCGACCGGCTGGGCATCACCCAGTTCGCCGCCGTCATGGGCGGCTCGCTGGGCGGCATGCAGGCGCTGGCCTGGAGCATCATGTACCCGGACCGGCTGCGCAACTGCGTGGTGATCGCCTCCACGCCCAAGCTGTCGGCCCAGAACATCGCCTTTAACGATGTGGCGCGCCAGGCCATCCTGTCGGACCCCGACTACCACGGCGGCGACTTCTACGAGCACGGCGTGGTGCCGCGCAACGGCCTGCGCGTGGCGCGCATGGTGGGCCACATCACTTACCTGTCAGACGACGACATGGCCGAGAAGTTCGGCCGCAAGCTGCGCGACGTCTCCAAGAACGGCGACGGCAACTACAAGTTCGGCTTCGGCGTCGATTTCGAGATCGAGTCTTACCTGCGCTACCAGGGCGACAAGTTCAGCGAATACTTCGACGCCAACACCTACCTGCTGATCACCAAGGCGCTCGACTACTTCGACCCGGCGCGGGCGCACGGCGGCGACCTGGCCAGGACCCTGGCCGGCACCAAGGCCAAATTCCTGCTGGCGTCATTTACCACCGACTGGCGCTTCTCGCCCGAGCGCAGCCAGGAGATCGTGCAGGCGCTGGTGTCCAACCGCCGGCCCGTCACCTATGCCGAGATCGACGCGCCGCACGGCCACGATGCCTTCCTGCTGGAGGATCCGCGCTACATGAACCTGGTGCGGGCCTATTACGAGCAGGTATGGCAAGAGCTGGGCGCGCCGGTCCAGGCCGCGCCCGCCGGCAGCGAAAAGGAATATGCATGAATTTTGAACAATTAAGCAGCGCCCGTCCCGACCTGGCCTTCATCGCCCACTGGGTGCCCAAGCAGGCCCACGTGCTCGACGTCGGTTGCGGCGACGGCGTGATGCTCGACTATTTGCAGAGCGACCGCCAGTGCAGCGGCTACGGCATCGAGATCGCCGACGACAAGGTGCTCGAAAGCACCCGGCGCGGCGTGTGCGTGATCCAGCAGGACATGGAAAAGGGCCTGAGCCTGTTCGGCGACAATTCCTTCGACACGGTGCTGTGCCTGTCGTCGCTGCAGATGATGAAGCACGTCGAACCGCTGCTGCGCGACATCGTGCGGGTGGGGCGCGAAGCCATTGTCTCCTTCCCCAACTTCGCCTACTGGCCGCACCGGGTGGCGCTGCTCAAGGGCCGCATGCCGGTGTCCAAGTCGCTGCCTTACCAGTGGTATGACACGCCCAACGTGCGCTGCGCCACCATCAACGACTTTCGCGAGCTGGCCGAGGACTGCGGGCTGGAAGTGCTCGAATGCGTGGCCCTGGCCGCCGGCGAGCAGGTCTCCGTGCTGCCCAACCTGCGCGGCGACCTGGCCGTGTTCCGGCTGCGTAAGAAGGCATCGGCCTGATGGCGGCGCCGGAGCCGGTGGACCGGCAGCCGGGCGCCCCCGCGGCCGGCTGGCGTCGCTACCTCAATGGCCGCACCGTGGCCATCCTGTTCCTCGGCTTCAGCTCCGGCCTGCCGCTCTACACCCTGATCTACCTGATGCAGGCCTGGCTGGCCACCTCCGGCCTGAACGTGAAAGCCCTGGGCCTGTTCGCACTGGTCACTGCGCCCTACACCTTCAAGTTCCTGTGGGCGCCGTTCATGGACCGCTACAGCATAGGCCGGCTGGGCCGGCGCCGCGGCTGGATGGCGCTGACCCAGCTGGCCCTGTTCCTGACCATGGGCGCCATGGGCATGCTGGACCCGAAAACCCAGCTGGGCCTGATCGCCGTGTTCGTGGCCACCGTCGCCTTCCTGTCGGCCAGCCAGGACGTGGTGATCGACGCCTTCCGGCGCGAATCGCTGAGCGACGCCGAGCAGGGCCTGGGCGCGGCCGTCATCGTCAACGCCTACAAGGCGGCCAGCCTGATCCCCAGCGCGCTGGGGCTGGTGCTGGCCGACAGCATGCCGTGGCAGAGCGTGTTCTGGATCGTGGCCGCCTTCATGTTGCCGGGGCTGGCCTGCACGCTGCTGGTCAGGGAACCGGCCGTGTACGGCGAGCCGCCGCGCAACATGCAGCAGGCCATCGTGCTGCCGTTCCGCGAATTCGTGCAGCGCGACGGCTGGAACAAGGCCATCATGATCGTCGCCTTCGTCCTGCTGTACAAGCTGGGCGACAGCATGGCCACGGCGCTGTCGACCAAGTTCTTCCTCGATATCGGCTTCAGCACCAAGCAGATCGGCCTGGCGGCCAACGCCACCGGCTGGTGGGCCAGCCTGGCCGGCGGCGTGGTGGGCGGGGTGTGGATGGTCAAGCTGGGCATCAACCGGGCGCTGTGGGTGTTCGGCGTGCTGCAGGCGCTGGCCATCCTGGGCTTTGCCTGGCTGGCCCAGGTGGGGGCCCATGCCGTGCTGCTGAGCGCCGTTTTCGGCTTCGAAGCGTTCGCCAGCACGGGGCTGGGCGCGGCCGCCCTGGTGGCGTTTATTTCGCGCTCGACCGATCCGCGTTACACTGCTACCCAATACGCGCTGTTTTCCAGCCTTGCCGCTGTACCGCGCACTTTTATCAATTCCTCGGTCGGCTTCATCGTGGCCGAAACGGGCTGGTTCACGTTCTTTATCGTGTGCTTCGTCCTTGCATTTCCTGCCATGATGATGCTGCCGAAAATCGCACCATGGAATGCACCACATGAACACCCTCAAACGTAGCGCCCTCGCGCTGGCGCTGGTGGCCGGACTGGCCGCCGCGCCGCTGGCATCGCCCCAGAATTATTCGGACGGCATCCCCGTCAAGCCGCTGTCGAAGTTCCGCAATTTCGAGGACCAGCAGCAGGTCGACCAGCAGTCCCGCCAGCAGTACGCCCAGTTGCTGGGCGAGGCGCAGCAGAAGCAGGCGCTGGTGCCGGACAACCACCCGCAGGTCATCCGCCTGCGCGCCATCGCCCGCCGCCTGATCCCCTACACGGCGCGCTGGAACCCGGAGTCCGCCAACTGGAAGTGGGAAGTCAACCTGCTCAATTCCGGCACCGTAAACGCGTTCTGCATGCCGGGCGGGCGCATCGCCTTCTACAGCGGCATCCTGACCAAGCTCAATCTGACGGACGATGAAGTGGCGATCGTGATGGGCCACGAGATCGGCCACGCGCTGCGCGAGCATGGCCGCGAGCGGGCCGGCAAGGCCACCACGGCCAACCTGTTCGGACGGGTGGCCAGCATCGGCCTGTCGGCCTGGCTGGGCGTGGACCAGCGCATCACGGACGCCGGCGCCAACGCCGTCACCCAGCTGGCCGTGCTCAAGTTCTCGCGCGAGGACGAGAGCGAGGCCGACCAGGTGGGCTTGGACCTGGCGGCACGGGCCGGCTACGATCCGCGCGCCGGCGTGGCGCTGTGGACCAAGATGGGCCAGCTCAACCAGGGCCAGCCGCTCGAATTCCTGTCCACCCACCCCAGCGGCAATGCCCGCATCGACGACATGAACCGCAACATGCCGCTGGTGCTGCCCGTGTTCGCGCGTGCGCGCGGGCTGGACCCGAACGCGCTGCCGCCCTACCACTCGCTGGCCATCAGCAAGCGCTGACATGGCGGCCAACGCACACAAGCACGGCAAGCCGCCGCTGCCCATGCGCGACGGCGTCATGCCCAGCTACCTGTGGCTGCAAGGCGGCGACTGGCCCGACATGCTGAGCTTCATGGCCGAGCGGTTCCCGGCCGTGAGCGCGGCGGACTGGCGCGCGCGCATGGAGCGGGGCGGGGTGGTGGACGCCAGCGGCACGCCGCTGCTGCCGCACAGCCCTTACCGGCGCGGCATCCGCATCTTCTACTACCGCGAACTCGAGGTGGAAACGCCGATCCCGTTCGAGGAGGAGATCCTGTTCCAGGACGCGGATTTGCTGGTGGTGGACAAGCCCCATTTCGTGCCGATGATACCGACCGGGCGCTTCCTGCATGAATCGCTGCTGGTGCGGCTGAAGAAAAAGCTGGGCAACGAGGAGCTCACGCCCATCCACCGGCTCGACCGCGAGACGGCCGGGGTGGTGATCTTCTCCTGCCGCCAGGTCACGCGCGGGGCCTACCAGTCGCTGTTCCAGAAACGCGCCATCGAGAAGGAATACGAGGCGCTGGCCGCGCCCCTGGCCGGTTACGACTTCCCCTTCACCTACCGCAGCCGCATGGTCGATGGCGAAAAATTCTTCCTGATGAAGGAGGAGCAGGGCGAGCCCAATTCGGAAACCGTGATCGACGTGATCGAGCACCGGGCCGACGCCACGCTGTACCGCCTGCGTCCGCACACGGGGCGCAAGCACCAGCTGCGGGTGCACCTGTCGTCGCTCGGTATCCCCATCGTCAACGATGCGTTCTATCCGGTGGCGCTGCCGTGCAAGCAGGACGACGTGTCGCAGCCCTTGAAACTGCTGGCGCGCGCCATCGCCTTCGACGATCCGTTCACGGGCGAGCGGCGCCGCT
>JAZJZQ010000675.1:0-4583 GCA_040389625.1 Pseudomonadota bacterium
GGTCAGCGCGTCGAGCTTGTGCATGCCGCTCACCAGCCAGTAGCGCTGGCGGATATTTTCGGCGGTGCCGGTCTTGGCGGCCACCGTCACTTCCTTGGGCTGGCGCAGGTAGGTGTTGGCGATGCGGCGGATGGCCGACGGCATGGTGGCCGAGAACAGCGCCGTCTGGCGCGATTCCGGCGTCTCCTGCAGGATGCGCTCGACATCGTCGATGAAGCCCATGCGCAGCATTTCGTCGGCTTCGTCCAGCACCAGCGTCTTCAGCTTGGACAGGTCGAGCGAACCCTTGTCCAGGTGGTCGATCACGCGGCCGGGGGTGCCCACCACCACGTGTACGCCGCGGCGCAGGGCCGACAGCTGCGGGCCGTAGCTCTGGCCGCCGTAGATCGGCAGCACGTGGAAGCCGGGGATATGGGTGGCGTAGGTCTGGAACGCCTCGGCGACCTGGATCGCCAGTTCGCGCGTGGGTGCCAGCACCAGCGCTTGCGGCGTGGTCTGCTTGATATCGATACGCGACAGGATGGGCAGCGCGAAGGCGGCCGTCTTGCCGGTGCCGGTCTGGGCCTGGCCCAGCACGTCCAGGTTATCGAGCAGGAAGGGAATCGTCGCGGCCTGGATAGGCGACGGCGACTCATAGCCGACCTCGTTCAGCACCTTGATCAGCGGGGCACTCAGGTTCAGGTCGGAGAATAGGGAAACAGGGGTTGCAGACATGGCGTCACTCACAAGTATTGTTCGAATCGCCTAATTGCGAAAGAAATTGGTGCGTAGTTTACTCCCTCCCGGCCATTCAAGCCGAATTAAGGCGTTTTTTCAGCCCCATCCCAATACGCCGTCAAGAATCGCACCCCCAATTTCAAAACCGCGTTACGTCCCCATTTAAAAAGGGGTACGTCCCCATTTTTGCTTTTTTGGAGCGGCAAGAAAAAAGGACAGGGTGCGAACCCTGTCCTTCTTCACTGCGATGCCACTCTGCTTACTTGGTGGCGACCTGTGCTGCCGGCGCTGCAGGGGCGGCCGGTGCCGCTTGCGCTGCAGGTGCTGCCGGTGCCACCGGAGCAGCCTGGGCGACCGGCGCGGCGGGGGCCACTTTCGCTGCGGGCGCTGCCGGCGCTGCCGCATCGCTCACCTTGGCCGCGTCCTTGGTCTCGGTCTTGGCCTTGGCTGCGTTGGCGGTCTTGTGGTGATGCGCCTTGACCTTGGCTTCCTTGGTTTCGGGCTTGACGGCTTCAGTGCCGGCACCGGTGGCGGCGCTCACCTTGGTGTCCTTCGCTTCGGCCTTGACCGCGGTCTTGGCTTCCGTGGTGGCGACCTTGGCGGCAACAGGCGCGCTGTTGGCGGCATGGGCGCCGGTGGTGCTCGTTACCGGCGCCGGCGCCTGGGCGAAGACGGCGGTGGCGAACAGGGAGGCGATCAGGGTGGCGATAATTTTGCTCATGGCGGTAATCCTTTAAACAGTTATGGGTGCGTATTCGCGTTTCGTTGCGGGACGGTTCCCGCGTATTTGTCCGTGCTGCGTTCGAATCCGGTGCTGCTTATTTGGTGCTTATTTGGTGCTTATTTGGTGCTTACTTGGTGATGACGGCTTCCTTGGCGGCTACCTTGCCTGCTTCGGCGGCCGGTTTGGCCTTGCCTTCTTCTGCCTTCTTGTGTTCCTTGGTTTCCTTGGCCTTCTCAACCTTGGCTTCGGTCTTCACTTCGGTCTTGGCGGCCTTGACGTCGGCTTTCGCTTCGGTCTTGGCGGCGGCCTTGGTTTCCTTGGCTTCGGTCTTGGCGGCCACCGTGGTCTGCTTGACTTCGGTCTTGGCGGCGGCCTTGCTGTCTTTCGCTTCGGCTTTCACCGCCACTGGCGCGCTGACGGCGGTGGAGGTGGCGCTGGCGGTTGGCGCTTGTGCGAAGGCTGCGGTAGCGAACAGGCCGGCGATCAGGGAAGCGATAATTTTGGTCATGATGTGTAATCCTTTTCTGGTTTTCGGCGCCGGGACAATTCCCGTGTCACTGAGCAGAAAACGGCGCCCGCCACGGTTCAGTTGACGGGCATTACAACCTCTTACCGAGTCTTACATTCGCTTACATCCTGAGGGAGACGAGAAAAACGGGAAAACGGATCGCTGCCGGCCCGCCGCGATCCGACGGCAACACGGCAGCGGCTCAGGCGTGCGGCTTGACGTCGTCCTTCAGCGCGGCCAGCGCCATGTTTTCCACCAGCCCCGGTGCGATCAGCTTGAGCCAGCGTCCCAGCTTGCCCTTGGCCGACATGACCACCTCGCGCTTGCGGCGCTCCATGCCGCTGACAATCAGCCCGGCGCACTGCTGCACCGACATGGCATCGTCCTCTTTCAGGCTGCTGCTGCCCAGCGCCTGGCCGGCCGCGTTGAAGCCGCGATGACGGATCTGGGTCGCCACCACGCCGGGATAGGCGATCGTCACGCTCACGCCGGCCTGTTTGAGCTCGGCCCGCAGGCCCTCGAAGAAGCCGCCCATGGCGAACTTGGTGGCGTTATAGGCAGTGCGCCCCGGCACCCCGATCAGCCCGGCCAGCGACGACACGGCCACGATGCTGCCGCGCGACTGCTTCAGGTAGGGCAGCGCCGCATGGGTACACCACACGCTGCCCCACAAATTAATCCGCATCAGTTCCTCGTACCAGCCCAGGTCCCGCACCTCCTCGAACAGTGCATGGGCCGAACGGCCCGCGTTATTCACCAGCGCGTCGATGCGGCCGAAGCGCGCCACCGTTGCCTCGACCAGCGCCTGGCACTGGGCCTGCACCGACACGTCCGTCGGCACCACCAGCGTCTGCGCGCCCAGCGCGCCGCACTGGCCGGCCACCTGTTCGAGTTGCGCGCGGTTGCGGGCGGCCAGCACCAGCGCCACCCCGTCCTTGTGCGCGGCGGCCAGCTGGCGCGCCATTTCCGCTCCGATGCCGTCGGAACTGCCGGTGATGATGATGACTTTCATAGGTCTCCTTATTTTTCCGTTATCGCAAGATGCTAACTGAAACCGACCGCCCCGGGCAGGTCGCCGCGCTGCCGATGCAGTAAGATGGCTGCCCATATCAACCACTGCACTGGAGTTGCCATGCGCCTCACCCCGTTCACCGTCGCCGCCGGACTGGTTCTGGCATCCGCAGCTGTCCATGCCCAACAACAGCAGCAGCCGGTGGTCAGCGAGGCGCCGCTGCGCGCCCACCTGTCGTTCCTGGCCGACGACCTGCTTGAAGGACGCGGCACGGGCCAGCGCGGCGGCGAGCTGGCGGTGCGTTATCTGGAGACGCAGGCCGCCGTCATCGGCCTCAAGCCGCTGGCCGGCACCGGCTACCGCCAGCCGGTGCGCATCGAAGGCAGCAAGCTGCAGGACGGCAGCGTGCTGCGCTTCGACACGGGCCTGCAGGTCATCACGCCGGCCATCGGCAGCGAGATCGTGTACGGCACGGCCAGCGGCAAGAGCGAGGTGCGGTTCGATGCGCCGCTGGTGTTCATCGGCTACGGCGTGCGCGCCGAGGAAGAGCACTGGGACGACTACAAGGGCGCCGACCTCAAGGGCAAGGTGCTGGTCATGATGGTCAACGACCCGCAACCGACCGCCGAGGAGCCCAACCGTTTCGCCGGCAAGGCCTACACCTACTATGGCCGCTGGCTGTACAAGTACGAGGAGGCGGTGCGCCAGGGCGCGGCCGGGGTGCTGCTGATCCACACCACGGCGTCGGCTTCCTACCCGTGGAGCGTGCCGGCCAACGGCTTTAGCCATGAACGCTTCCACCTGGCCGGCGCCGGCAACCCGGTCGAAGGCTGGCTGCAGGAAGACACGGCGCGCGCCCTGTTCGCCGCCGCCGGCCAGGACCTGGACGCGCTGCGGGCCCGCGCCGAAACGCGCGCCTTCGCGCCGGTGGACCTGAACATCAAGGTGCACGCCGAAGTGCGCAGCGCGATCCGCCAGGTCGAGCAGTTCAACGTGGCCGGCGTGGTGCCCGGCACCGATCCCAGACTGAAGGCCGAGGCGGTGATCTACTCGGCCCACTGGGACCACCTGGGCATGGACGAAGGCGCGCGCCGCGACGAGCCCACCGACCATATCTGGAACGGCGCCATCGACAACGCCTCGGGCAGCGCCGCGCTGCTGGCCATGGCGGCCGAAGCGGTCAAGCATCCGGCCCGCCGCAGCCAGATTTTCCTGTGGCCGGCCGCCGAGGAACAGGGCCTGCTGGGCAGCGCGGCCTACGTGCAGCAGCCGCTCTGGCCGCTGGATAAGACGCTGGCCGACCTCAACCTGGACAGCATGAACTTCGTCGCCCCCACCCGCGACATCGGCGTGGCCGGCGCCGAGCGCAGCAGCCTGATCGACACGGCCGGCCAGGTGGCGCGCAAGATGGGGCTGAAGCTGGCGCCGTCCGTGCCGGACCTGTCGGGCGCCTACTTCCGCGCCGACCACTTCAACTTCGCCAAGGCCGGCGTGCCGGCGTTTAACGTCGGTTCGGCCGTGTTCTCGGGCGACGGCCACTTCGAGTTCGTGCGCGACCAGGAGCGCTCGAGCGCGAAGATGGTGGCCTTCAAGAAGGACTACCACCAGGTCAGCGACGAATA
>JAZJZQ010000676.1:0-3892 GCA_040389625.1 Pseudomonadota bacterium
TAAAACTCTTCTTGCCAGCCTTGATCGTGAGTTTGCCGGGGCATTCCACGGAAATATTTCCACCCGTGATATTGATGCTCGCCCCGCCCGCCGTCTGCAAGACGATGCCCTTGGCCGCCGCCCAGTCGATATGCGCGTTCGCGCTCATCACATTGACCTCGTCACGGGCGGCGATGTTGATCGTGTCGCCTTGCGCCTGGATATCGATCGGCTGCTGCGCTGCGATCAACTGCAATCCCACATTGTTTTCGCCGGCCTTGACGGCACCGGCCAGCACGCCGATCGCTTGCCCGGTCTGGACACGCATCTGTCCGCCCGTATAAAACTGGCTATCCTGGCCGCTCATGAGCGTGACCGTCTCGCCATTGGCAAACTGGATATCCTGCGCCGCCACGATACCGAGCCCGCCCTTGGCCGCGATGGCAATGATGGGATCGGTGCTGTGCGGCAGCTTGTCCTTGCCGGGCGCCGTCTGCTTGTCGGCCGCGTCGGCATGGGCGCTGTCGATGCTGTCTTGCGCCACCATGCCTGCCGCCGCCGTGTACAGTGCCTTCAGCGGCGCGGCCTGGTCGTCGATGGTGCTGCTGTCGGCCCTGGCGCCGCCAAGGTGGCTGGCGAAGCCGACCGTCTTGTGCACCAGCGCCGCGTTGCTGAACGTACTGGCCAGCTGCATGGCCTGCTTCAAGTGGGCCAGGCCTGGCGCATTGTCGCCGGCCGGGTCGCGGCTGTTGGCCGTATGGATGCCGGCATAGCTGGTGATCAGCCAGCCCTGGCCGGCGCGCACCGCGCCCCACGCGTCCGTGCGCAACTCGGCGCCCAGGCCCCGGAAACTGCCGCGATGGTTGTCGGCGCGGTGGATCAGGTGGCCCAGGTTGAGTTCGGTCGCGCCATGCGTGCTCTTCAACTGGATGGCGCCCTGGTTGTCGGTGTCGTCAAACAGCAGCTGGTTGTAGCCGTTGCCGCCGAATTCCTTGCTGCGCATGCCGGTCAGCGCCGCGTTGTTGCGGTGGCCGGCGCTGTCGGCCGACGCTCCATGCCAGACCGGGCTGTTGCCGCCGGCCAGATTGCCCTGGCCGGCGACGCGATGGTCGTGCGCCTGGGCGAAGACGGCGTGGTCGGCATCCTGCCCGCTGTTGCCGGCCGGCGTAGGCAAGACACCGCCTTCGCCCTGGCCGTTGTACAGGGCGCCGACGATGACGGGACGGTCGATATTGTTTTCCATGAACTGGACCAGCACTTCCTGGCCGATGCGGGGCAGGAATTGCGCGCCCATGCCGCCGCCGGCCGAGCGCTGTCCGACCCGCACCCAGCACGAGGTACTGGTGTCCGTCTGCCAATGGAAGCGGATGCGCACGCGGCCGAGCGCGTCGACGTGCACTTCATCGGCGCCGTTGGGCTGGCTCTGGCCATCGGCGCCGACCACGATTGCCGTCTGGCTGCCCAGCGCCGTCGGAGGCGGATGCAGCCGGGTGCCGCTGCCGTCGGCCAGCACGGGGCGCCACGGCAGCGCGGCCGGCACCATGTCGAAATGGTTGGCGTAGCCGGTGGCGAGGATTTGCGCGATCAGGTCGCGCGGCGCGTATCCCGGCCATATCCTGGGCGGCGGCGTGGGATCAGCGCCCGTGCCGGCCAGGTCCTGGCGGGTTGCGGGCGCTGGCATCAGGCCCAATGCCTCCATGGACTCTTCCAGCAGCTCGGGCAGTCCGCCGAACAATTCGCCCAGGCTTTGTACCGCCGGCTTGGGCATATTGTTCACGCCGGCCGACAGCACGCGGGTCACGACATAGTCGGGCGGGCTGTCGCGCTGCTCCTGCAAGGGGCCCTGGGTCAGGGTGAGGCGCACGCCGGCGGCCAGGGTGCGCACGGTCGCGCGGCCTCGCCAAAGCTGGCGTCGCACTTCCATCGCCTCCATCTGCAAGGTGGCGTAACGGGTCGCCTCGGCCGCGCTGGCGTAGGCGTAGGCACCCGGGGCATCGTAGTGCTCCAGCATGGGCGCGTGCTTGCCGCCGACGGCCAGGTTGGTGGGCACGGTGGCGGCCACGATCTGCTTGGTCTTGTAGTCGTAGCTCAAGGTCGATACGGCGGCCGCGCCCAGGCGCTCGCGGGCGCTCAGGCCCTGGATGCTGTCCTGCGCCTCGCCGGCGCGCGCGCCGTGATAGCGGATGCCGTGCCCGCCCAGCGCCGAGGCGCTGGTCGCGTCCTCGGGGCAGGCGCTGGTCTGGGTGCTGTCGGCGAAGAACACGATGCGGTGGCCGGCCGGCGCGCTGGCGCTTTCCTCGACGCGCCAGGCGATGCCTTCGGCCGTCAGCAGGCGGGTGATGAATTCGAGATCCGTTTCGCGGAACTGGCAGCAGTAGCTGCGCGGCCGGGCGTCGTTCATGAACGCGACGGCGTCCTCGCTCCAGCGCCAGTCGGCAATGGCGGGGTAGTCGGCCAGTACCGCTTCGACGATGTCGACCACACTTTTTTCATTCCAGGAGCGGCTGTTGCGCACCTGGCTTAGCGGCCACAGCAGTGATACCAGGCGGATCCGGTAGCGCACCAGGTCGGCAGCGCTGCCGAGCATATCCACTTCGTTGACCAGGCCGGTGAAGCTGGTCCGGGTGCCGTCGGCAAGGCTGATCTGGAAGCTGGCCTGCTGGCCCAGCAGCCGGTCCAGGTCGATGCTGCCATGGGTCGAGAGCACGATCACATCGCGTGCGCCTACCGTCTGCAGCTCGTCGATGGCGAGGAAGGCTTCGACCAGCAAATCGCCAACGTCGAGCTGTTCATCCTTGAACGCCATCGCATACAGACGCGTTGCGCTACTGAAGGTGGCTAATGAAGCAAGCAGATCGCGCGGAGATAGCATGGTGGGCGTTCAATCCTGGATGTCTAAATGGATAAATTATCCATATTATAATCCAGGCAACGAACGCGGCTGAGCGCGATTGCTTTTTTGGCAGGAGCGGGGGCAGTGCCCCCAATTACAATCAGTTATTCCAGGTTTTGCACCTGCTCGCGCATCTGCTCGATCAGCAGTTTCAGTTCCATCGAGGCGTCGGCCAGTTCCTTGACGGAAGCCTTGGCGCCCAGCGTGTTCGCTTCGCGGTTCAGTTCCTGCATCATGAAATCGAGGCGCTTGCCGACCTGGCCGCCTTTTTTCAGGATGTGGCGGGTTTCCGTCAGGTGGGCCGACAGGCGGCCCAGTTCCTCGGCCACGTCGATGCGGATGCCGTACAGGATCACTTCCTGGCGGATGCGCTCGAGCGCGTCCTGGCGCGACAGGGCCGAGTTGGAACCCTGGCAGGCCAGGCCCAGCGCGTCCTGCATGCGTTCCACGGCCTTCTGTTGGAAGGCGGCCACCACCTGCGGGATCAGGGGCGTGATGCGCTTGACGATCGCTTCCATGGCGTCGATGCGGGTGGTCAGCATCGTTTCCAGCGCCGCGCCTTCGCGCTGGCGGCTGGTGACGAAGGCGGCCACGGTGCGGGCCGTGAGGGCGGCCACGTCGGCCTGCAGCGATTCCTGGCCGATCTGGGCTTCCTCGATCACGCCGGGCCAGCGCAACAGTTCGGCCACCGTCATGGCGGGGGCGCCGGCGAAGTGCTTGCTCACTTCCAGTTGCAGTCGTTGCAACTCGCCGAGCAGCGCCATGTTCAGCGCCGTGGTGCCGGTGGTGGCCGCCTTGCGTCCGAAACTGAGACGAATTTCGACCTTGCCACGGGTAATGGCGGCCATAATGGCAGCACGCAAATCGGGTTCGAGGGCGCGCAAATCGTCGTTTATTCGAAACTGTAGGTCAAGAAAGCGCGAATTGACGCTCTTGATTTCTATCGTCAGTGTTCCCGCCGCGCTCTCGCTGGTGGCAACCGCGTAGCCTGTCATGCTGGAAATGCTCAATGGATGTCCC
>JAZJZQ010000676.1:3902-7386 GCA_040389625.1 Pseudomonadota bacterium
TAATCTTTACAAAACAGTGATTTATCCACACAATCCGGTTGTTGAGGCGAGGAACTCTATGGCTGCACAAAACAACGCCCCGTTACCCGATGGCCTGGAAATTGCTGGATATCGCATTGTAAAGAAAATTGCGTCCGGTGGGTTCAGTATTGTTTATCTGGCGTACGACGCAGACGGCAATACGGTGGCGATCAAGGAATATCTGCCCAGTTCGCTGGCGTTACGGCAGCCGGGCGAGCTGGTGCCGGCCATTTCCAAGGCCAACCTGCCTGTGTTCCGCATCGGCCTCAAGTGCTTTTTCGAGGAGGGGCGGGCGCTGGCGCGCATCGCCCATCCCAACGTGGTAAGCGTGCTCAACTTCTTCCGCGCCAACGATACGGTCTATATGGTGATGGCCTACGAGTCGGGCCACTCGCTGCAGGAGCACATCCAGCGCCTGAAAGCCAAGGGCAGCCGCCCCAACGAGGCCTTCATCCGCCAGATCTTCACCCAGGTGCTGCGCGGGCTGCGCGAGGTGCATGCCAACAAGCTGCTGCACCTGGACCTCAAGCCGGCCAACATCTACCTGCGCACGGACGGCACCCCCATGCTGCTCGACTTTGGCGCGGCGCGCCAGACCGTCAACACCGACCTGCCCAAGCTCACGCCCATGTACACACCCGGCTTCGCACCGCCCGAACTGTACACGCGCAACGCCACGCTGGGGCCGTGGACGGACGTCTACAGCATCGGCGCCTCGATGTTCGCCTGCATGGTGGGATCGCCGCCACAACCGGCCGACCAGCGCAAGACTGAGGATAAAATGGAGGCGCATTTCCAGAAGCTCGACGGCCTGTATTCGGAAGAACTGGTCAAGCTGGTGCGCTGGTGCCTGGCGCTCGATCCGCTGGCCCGCCCGCAAAGCCTGTTCGCGCTGCAGAAGGTGCTGCAGACGGCGGCCCCCGAGGCGCCCGCGCCGGCGCCCCAGGGCAAGCTGGAAAAGCTGGGCGGCAGCCTGCGCGGCCTGGTGGGCCGCCTGGGCGGCCTGGGGCGGGCCAGGGACAAGGCCGGACCCGATACGCAGCAATAACGGCGCCATTAACCGACACAAGGCATAACCATGCAATTCTCCGTGTATCAGGAAAGCCACATCGGCGGCCGCAAGGTCAACCAGGACCGCATGGGCTACAGCTTCACGCGCGACGCGCTGCTGCTGGTGCTGGCCGACGGCATGGGCGGCCACCTGCGCGGCGAGGTAGCCGCCACCATCGCGCTGCAGACCATTTCCACCATGTTCCAGCAGCAGGCCTCGCCCTACGTGAAAAAGCCGGAGCGCTTCCTGGAGCTGGCCTGCATGGCGGCGCACCACGACATCCACCGCTATTGCGCCGCCAACAACCTGCCGGACACGCCACGCACCACGGTAGTGGTGTGCCTGATCCAGCACAACACGGCGATCTGGGCCCACGTGGGCGATTCACGCCTGTACTGGCTGCGCGGCGGCCAGATCCTGGCGCGCACGCGCGACCACTCGCATGTGGAAAGCCTGATCGCGCGCGGCGTGGTGCCGCCGTCGGCGCGCGCCACCCATCCCGACCGCAACAAGCTGTATAACTGCCTGGGCGCGGGCGTGGTGCCGCGCATCGAGCTGTCGGGCCGCGCCAGCCTGCTGCCGGGCGACCAGCTGCTGTTGTGCTCCGACGGTTTGTGGTCTATGCTGCCGGACGAAGAATTGGCGCACCGCCTGCAGACGCAGACGGTGGTGCGGGCCGTGCCGGACCTGGTAAGCACGGCGCTGGCCAAGGCCGGCCAGGGCAGCGACAATGTGACGGCGCTGGCCATCATGTGGCAGGGCGGCTCCGTCACCGACGGCATCGCCACCGTGACGGCGCCCGACATGTCCACCGTGATCTCGACCGAGGCGCTGCCGCAGGACCTGCACAGCACCACCATCCACGGCGGCGCGCCGACGGAAGCCGAACCGGCGGCCGAAGCGGAACCGGAAGTGGACGCCTTCAACGATGACGAAATTGAACGCGCCATCGCGGAAATCCGCGGGGCGATCGAAAAATCCTCCCAAATACTGAAATAGACCGACATAGGAAACCTGATGACTTTTGTATCCCGCCCCAGCGGCCGCGCCGTCGATGCGCTGCGCACCCTGCGCCTGACCCGCGACTACACCAAGCATGCCGAGGGTTCGGTGCTGATCGAATGCGGCGACACCAAGGTGATCTGCACCGCCAGCATCGAGGAAAAGGTGCCCGGCTTCCTGAAGGGCAAAGGCCAGGGCTGGATGACGGCCGAATACGGCATGCTGCCCCGTTCCACCCATACCCGCATGGACCGCGAGGCGGCGCGCGGCAAGCAGTCCGGCCGTACCCAGGAAATCCAGCGCTTGATCGGCCGCTCGCTGCGCGCCGCGTTCGACCTGGAGGCGATCGGCGAGCGCACGCTGCACCTCGATTGCGACGTGATCCAGGCCGACGGCGGCACCCGCACCGCCTCCATCACGGGCGCCATGGTGGCGGCCTATGATGCCTTCTCCAAGCTGGTGGCGCGCGGCGCCGTGCCGGCCATCCCGCTCAAGCATTTCGTGGCCGCCATCTCGGTTGGCGTGTACCAGGGCATGCCGGTGCTGGACCTGGACTACGTGGAAGACTCGGGCTGCGATACCGACATGAACGTGGTGATGACCGACGCCGGCCACTTCATCGAAGTGCAGGGCACGGCCGAAGGCGCCGCCTTCGATCGCGCCAGCATGAACCGCCTGCTGGACCTGGCCCAGGGCGGCATTGCGGATCTGATCAAGATGCAGAAGCGGGCGCTGGGCCTGCTGGACTGAGCCGCTTCATCTTGTCATCGTGATCGCCACCGGGGCCCGTTGCGTCTCGGTTGGCAGCCCGGCGCATCAGCGTGCCGGCGCTGGCGCTGGCGTGGCAGGGTCCGCGCCGGCCGCTTCCTCGCTCATGCGCTGCTGCAGGAAGTCGACAAAGGCCACCGTCTTCAGCGCCAGGAAATCGCGCGCCGGATAGACGGCGTAGCTGGCCGGCGCCGGCGGCAGCCGGCAGTGGGCCAGCACGGGCACCAGTTCGCCGCGCGCCAGCTCCTCGCGCGCCAGCACCTGCGGGATGCGCAGGATGCCGGCGCCGGCCACGGCCGCCGTCACCAGCGAGCCGCCATCGTTGATCTGCAGCGGGCCGTCCACCCGCACCACATACGGCCCGTCGTCGCCGATAAACGTCCATTCGTCATAGACCCTGCCGCCGTTGGCGTACAGCAGGCAGGCATGCGCGCGCAGCTCGTGCGGCGTAGCCGGCACGCCGGCGCGCGCCAGGTAGGCGGGAGCGGCCACGATGATGCTGGCGTTGTCGGCCAGCTTGCGCGCCACCAGCGTGGAATCGACCAGGTGGGAAGTACGGATGGCCACGTCGATCTGCTCGGCGATCAGGTCGACCAGCCTGTCCTCGAGCTGCAGCGACACCTTGACCTGCGGGTACAGCGC
>JAZJZQ010000677.1:0-2206 GCA_040389625.1 Pseudomonadota bacterium
TCCTTGCGGGTCAGCACCAGGAAGTCGACCCATTTGCGCTTGCGGCGCGGTTCGATGCGGGCGTCGCTCTCGATCGCGTCCTTGAGCGCCAGCAGCAGGTCCATGGTCGACAGGCTGTGGCGGCTGGACTGGATGATGGCGTTCGACAGGGCGTTGATGACAAAGCGGGGCGAGACCCCGGCCAGGCCCTCGTCGGGCGCCTTGTCGCGGGCCCGCACCCGGGCCGCCTCGGCCACGTTGACGCCTTCCACTTCTTCGCCCGCGTGCAGGCGCACCTTGCGCACCAGTTCCGCCTCCTTGTCGTCGCCTTCCTGCAGCCGGGTCAGGATGGCGAACACGGCCGCCGCATGCAGCACGTGCGGGTCGAGGTGGACGCCGCGGAAGGCCGGCGCCGCCGTCAGGATCAGCTTGTGGTAGATGCGCGCTTCCTCCCGGTAGCTGAGGGTGTAGGGCACTTGCACGATGACCATGCGGTCCAGCAGTGCCTCGTTCTCGCTCTCCTGCAGGAACTTGCGGAATTCGGCCAGGTTGGTGTGGGCCAGGATGACCTCGTCCAGGTAGATCAGGGGGAAGCGGGCCACCTTCACGTTGCGTTCCTGCGTCAGCGTGAGCAGCAGGTACAGGAATTCCCGCTTGACCTTGAGGATCTCTATCATTTCCAGCACGCCCCGGCTCGCTGCGTAGACGGCGCCCGACCAGGACCAGGCGCGCGGGTCGCCCTCGTCGCCATATGCGGCCACCTTGGCCAGGTCGACCGAGCCCACCAGGTCGGCCAGGTCGGCCGTGCTGGGGTCATGCGGCGCGTAGGTGCCCACGGCGCAACGCCCGGCCTCGGTGATGAAGATGCGTTCGACGGGCATGCGCAGGAAGTCGCCCCCATGTTCCGTCTCCAGGCGGCTGCGGCAGTGGGGGCACAGTTCGCCCGTCACGTCGATGCCATAGCTGTCGCGCAGGCCGGCCCGCAAGGTATGGGGCACCAGGTGCAGCGGCGACTCGTGTACGGGGCAGCCGGCGATGGCGTACAGGGCTCCGGCCTCGGTGCAGCTGTATTCCTCCAGTCCCCGCTTGAGGCGGATCACGAGGGTGGACTTGCCGCCCGAGGGCGGGCCCAGCAGCAACAGCAGGCGCCGGCCCACTTCCGAGCCTGCCGCGGCCGCCTTGAAATAGTCGGCCACGCGCTCGATCGCCTCGTCGATGCCGAACAGCTCGTCGGCGAACAGGCTGCAGTGCAGGCGGCCTTCGGCGTCTTCCTGGCCCGTCCAGCGCAGCATGTCCCACACGTACTGGTGGGCGCTGCGGGCCAGCTGGGCGGGGCTGGCCGGCAGGACGCGTTCCATGAACTGGGCGAAGGTCCCGGACCAATGACCGGCCCGGTGTTTCCGGGTAAAGGCACGCAGGCTGGCCAGATACCGGGCCTGGGCATCGGGCGCGCCGGCCTGGAGTTCGTCATCGTTCATCGCGCCATTCCTCCCGTCGACCCGGAGCGGTGGGCCCCGGCGAGTTCCAGTATCGGATGGCGGGCGCGCTACGGGCATGATGCCGATCAATCGTACGCGGGGATATTCTGGACGGCGATTGACTCTAATAGCCTTATGCCCGTCCGTTTTGTGCTGGCTGGAATGCCGGGCGACGGCCGAGGCCGGCCACGCGGTTAAGCGCCGGCGTCCGGCCGGTCCCAGGGCGGCGTGCCGTGGAAATGGGCGACCAGGAAATCGATCATGACGCGCACCTTGGCGCTCAGGTGGCGCCGGCTGGGGTAGACGGCCTGCACGTCGATGGCGGGCAAGCGGTAGTCGGGCATGACGGGCAGCAGCCGCCCGGCGCGCAGGTCCGCGCCCACCAGGAAGGTCGGCTGCCAGATGATGCCCATGCCGCCCAGCGCCGCGGCGCGGGCCGTATCGCCGTTATTGGTGCGCATCACGCAGCGCACCTTGACCGTCAGCGCCTTGCCGGCCGGGTCGAGCAGCTGCCATTCGTCGGCCGAGGGACCGTTGCTGTAGCCGATGCAGCGGTGCTGCGCCAGTTCGGCCGGCAATTGCGGCATGCCATGCTGGCGCAGGTAGGCGGGCGCGGCGCACAGCACGTTGTGCGAGGTGGCCAGTTTGCGCGCTACATGGCTGGTCGGGCCGCTGCGCGAAATGCGGACCGCCATGTCATAGCCTTCCTCGACGATGTCGACCACGCGGTCGTTCAGGTCCACGTCGAG
>JAZJZQ010000677.1:2306-3702 GCA_040389625.1 Pseudomonadota bacterium
CGCCTGGGCGGCGCGGGCAAAGCCTTCGCGCCTGACCACTTCGACAAATACTTCCATGGCTCGCAAGCGATCCATATGCCACACTCCAATTCAGGCGTCATGCCTGGCAGGAGTATAGATGATCGCAGCGACGGCGGGGATGGCGCAGGGGAGGGCGGGCGGCGACGGCACCCGCGGGCGGGGTCAGTGCAGAACGTACTTGTCGTTGGCCGCTTCCTTGAGCAGACGTATGCTACCCAGGTCGCTAACGCGGGCGGCACCCGTCAGGGTGTCGGCGTCACGGAATGCGTTGTCCAGGCCATGCACGGCCCGCATATCGCCGGCCCGGGCCGCCTGTTCGAGCAAGTGTATCGCTTCGCCGTGTTTGGCGGGGTTGGACAGATAGCGCAGGGCCAGTTCGCGCTGTGCCACCGGCGATCCTTGCGCTGCCCACTCTTCCAGGCGGCGGGTGGCGGCACTGTCCATGCGCGCATCCATCGTGCGCACCGCCTGCTCAATCACGGTCGGTGACGGCATGGCATCCTCCTGGGCCTGGCAGGCGATCAACATTCCTACCAGTACCAGTACCGAGGCGACCAGCAATCCCGACTTGTTGAATAAATCCATGTATTAGTACCTTTGACGGAAGCAAGCGCCATCGTAAGGGCATTGCTGAATAGTGATAACGATGCAGTGCACAATTATACCCTATCGGAAACTAATTATTCTCATCGCAATATTTCAGATGGGATAAAGCAGGTCGATTGTTACCGGCGGGCCCACTATGGCCATGCATTCTAAGCATGGTAGCATGAACGGTAAGCCGCACCCCAGCATGGCCACCACTTCGCTGTAACAAGTGTAACTATCTGTTAAGTGGTTGCTAGGCCGGGCCGCCGGTGCGGCATTTTCGCAACGCAACATAAATCTGTTGGTCCGCAGAGACCGGTGCGGGCATGGCTATCCTGGATGGGGTGTATGGCAGCGCGGCAGGCGCGCTGTGTTTGCCTGTGGCTCGGACGCAGGCCGATCAGGCCGGCGCTGTGCCGCCGGCGCCGTCGGCGAGCCAGGCTTGGGCCTGCTCCAGCACTTGCCGGTATTCATGTTCGACGGCGGCGAACAGGGGCGCGAGGTCGGCCTGGCGTTGCTCGGCCAGCGCTACCTCCAGCGCCATCGATGCCGCCACCAGCCGCTTGGCGCCCAGCGTGCCGATCGAACCGCGCAGGCTGTGGAAGATGCGGCCGGCATCGGCCAAGCGGTTCTCGGCGATGGCCAGGCCGGCCTGCGCCAGGGGCGTCATGGCCGGCGCGCAGGCATCGCGCACGATCTTGGCCACGATGGCGCGGGCGTTGTCGTCATCGCCCATATATTTGAGCAAGGTGTCGACGGAAAAGACGGTTTCGGCCGATCCGGGTAG
>JAZJZQ010000678.1:0-3291 GCA_040389625.1 Pseudomonadota bacterium
GCACCAGTCCTGCAGCTTGTGCAGCAGCTGGTCGCGGGTGAAGTGGGAACGCTCCCAGATCATGCCCAGTTCCACGCGCATATTGTGCATGGTTTCCAGCGCCTTGCTGTGCTGGAACAGTTCGCTCAGCTGCTGTTGTTGCGTCTCGGCCAGCTTGCCCGGCTCGCGCTGCAACAGCTTGCGCGACGATTTCAGGAAGCGCGATTCCAGCTGGGCCTTGTCCTTCAGGTGCTCCAGCTCTTCCTTCCACGCGTGCTTGACGGACTTGGCGTACTTGGCCATGACATCGTAGCGGTTGGCGATCACCGATTGCAGCGTGTCGAAGTCCGCTTCCAGCTTGCCCGGCGCAAACTTCGGCTCCGGCGCCAGCTTCTTGACCTTGGCCAGGCCCATTTTTTCCAGCGTGCGGATGTACAGCCAGCCGATGTCGAGCTCGTACCACTTGGACGACAGCTTGGCCGACGTGGCGAAGGTGTGGTGGTTGTTGTGCAGCTCTTCACCGCCGATCAGGATGCCGAACGGAATGATGTTGGTGGCCGCGTCCGAGCAATCGTAGTTGCGGTAGCCCCAATAGTGGCCGATGCCGTTGATGATGCCGGCGGCCATCACCGGTATCCACATCATCTGCACGGCCCACACGGTAACGCCGATCACACCGAACAGCAGCACGTTCAGCACCAGTAGCGCGGCCACGCCCTGCCAGCTGTACTTGGTGTACAGGTTGCGCTCGATCCAGTCGGTCGGAGTGCCATGGCCGTATTTTTCCATGGTTTCCAGGTTCTTCGATTCAGCGCGGTACAGCTCGGCGCCTTGCCAGAACACTTTCTTGATGCCGCGCGTCACCGGGCTGTGCGGATCTTCCTCGGTGTCGCATTTGGCGTGGTGCTTGCGGTGGATGGCGGCCCACTCCTTGGTCACCTGGCCCGTCGTCAGCCACAGCCAGAAACGGAAGAAGTGGCTGGGAATGGCGTGCAATTCCAGCGCGCGGTGCGCCTGGTGGCGATGCAGGTAGATGGTGACGCTGGCGATGGTGATATGGGTCACGGCCAGGGTGTAGAAAAATACTTGCCATGCGGTGAGTCGGGTGACGCCGTTCGACAAAAAGTCCAGTATTGCGGGTAAAGTCAAAGTCATTACTGCTCCAAAGTGGGTATCACTATCCGGTCGCTCCCGCGCAGGGGAGGTCCGATATTCTTGATTTTGGTCATTGTACGCTGAAACGATGGTGATTTGCGGAACGATTACCCACCCTAACTGATTATTTTTTAGGCAGATCGAACGCTTCCGGCAGCGGCGTATTGCCCAGGATGCGCATTTCCCGTTGCGGGAACGGAACGGAGATATTGTTCTCTTTCAAGGCTTTCCAGATTGCCCGATTGACATCCGAGATCACGCCGCCGCGGCCGTTTTCCGGATCGTGGATCCAGAATCCCAATTGCAGATCGAGGCCGTCGGCGCCGAAACTGAGCAGCTGGGCCGATGGCAGTTTCTCTTTCGAGACCCGGGCCACGGTGGCGGCAGCTTGCTCGAGCAACAGCAGCACGGGATCGAGCTCGGTGTCGTAGGCGACCGACACCTTGGTCGACAGCCACAGCATGTTGTTGGTCAGCGAGGAATTCTGCACGGCGCCCGACACCAGCATCTCGTTCGGCACGATGGACTCCACCCCGTCCAGCCCCTGCAGCACCGTGTAGCGGGTGTTAATCTGGGTCACCTTGCCGCTGTACTTGTCGACCGTGATCATGTCGCCTATGGTCAGGCTGCGGTCGAGCAGGATGACGAAGCCGGACACGTAATTGCTGGCGATCTTCTGCAAGCCCAGGCCCAGGCCCACGCCCAGCGCGCCACTGAACACGGACAGCACCGTCAGGTCGATGCCCACCAGCGACAGGCTGACCAGGATGGCCAGCACGATCAGGAGGGCACGCCCCGTGCGCGACAGCACCACGCGCAAATTGGTATGCAAGCCGGGCACCAGCATCAGGCGCTCTTCCAGCGCGGTACCGGCCCACAGCGCCAACATCTGCAGCAACAGCACGGACACGGCGCCCTGCAGGATGGCCAGGATGGACACCTTGTGCTTGCCCAGCGGCAGCACTGTATCGTCGAGGAAATCGAAGATGTCGACCCACAGGCCCGTGATATAGACCACGAAAGCCAGCCACACGAGCAGCTGGAACACTTTTTCGAACATCAGCATGGCCGCGCCCACCTCGCCGCGGCGGGCGAACACGCGCCGCAGCACGAAGAAGGTGAACCGTATCACCACCAGCGCGCCGAAGATGGGCATGGCCACCTTGAGCAGGTTGACGTGATGCGAACGGGCCAGCACGGCGCGCGACAGGCCCAGCAGGCAGACGATCAGCAGCGGCCCCACCACGCGGCCAAAGCTTTCCACCCCGAACTGCATCACCCCGGCCTGGCCCGCGCGGCCGAAACGGCGCCGCAACAGCGTGGCCAGCCCCCAGCCCAGCAGCACGGACAGGACGATGGCGCTTAATTGCCACAGCAGGCCGGGATCGGTGAGGTCGTCGGCCAGGCCGGCAATCAGGTTAGCGAGCGGTAGTTGGTTCATCGTGGATCGAAAAAGAAAAAGATGGAAGACAGATTAGCGTAAACGGCAAGCTTTCCGCCATACGGCGCCGGCCGAACCGAGCCGAGCGCGAGGCAAAAAAATGGGGACGAAAAAATGGGGACGTACCCCTTTTACGCGTTGCCTGCACGCCCGGCCCAGGTGCGGCACCGGCAGGAACACACCCGGGCCTGGTGCACCAAAAGAAAGGCCGGGAAGATCCCGGCCCGTTGCGCTTACGCGTCGGCGGCGTCGTCCGCCGCAGCGTCGCCGTCGGCGGCCGGCTCGGCGGCCGGTTTGACGGGCTTGGCCATCGGCTTGCGCTCGAACACGGCGGCGAAGAAGCCGTCCGTCTGGTGCTTGTGCGGCAGCAACTTCAGGTAGTCACCCATTTCCAGGGCAATCTTCTGCTCGGCCAGCACTTTGCTCATCGGCACCAGTTCGAAGTCCGGATGGGCGGCCAGGAATTGTTCCGCGATGAAGTCGTTCTCTTCATTGAGGAAGCTGCAGGTGGCGTACACCAGGCGGCCGCCGCCCTTGACCAGGCGCGCGGCGCCGTCCAGGATGGCCGCTTGCTTGACCTGCAGTTCGGCGATGGCGCCCGGCTGCTGGCGCCACTTGACGTCCGGATTGCGGCGCAGCGTGCCCAGGCCCGAGCATGGCGCGTCCACCAGCACGCGGTCGATCTTGCCGGCCAGGCGCTTGATCTTGGCGTCGCG
>JAZJZQ010000679.1:0-2620 GCA_040389625.1 Pseudomonadota bacterium
GTGGGCGCGGACGATGCCTACCTGGTGCTGCGCGG
The DNA here is from genome assembly GCA_040389625.1 of Pseudomonadota bacterium. Lineage (GTDB taxonomy): Bacteria > Pseudomonadota > Gammaproteobacteria > Burkholderiales > Burkholderiaceae_D > Rugamonas. Next base: position 36 of record JAZJZQ010000679.1, read on the forward strand.
CCTGCCGACCCTGAAGCTGCGCTTCGAGGCGCACGACGCCAGTGCCCGCAAGCTGGCCGCCTGGCTGCAGGCGCGGCCCGAGATTGGCAAGGTGCTGCATCCGGCGTTCCAGGATTGTCCCGGCCACGAGATCTGGCAGCGCGATTTCAGCGGCGCCGGCGGCCTGTTCTCGGTGCTGTTCGATCCGGCCTGCACGGAGGCGCAGACCGACCGCTTCGTCGATTCGCTCAAGCTGTTCAAGATCGGCTACAGCTGGGGCGGCGCCAACAGCCTGGTCATGCCGTACCGGATCGCGCACATGCGCAAGGACTGGCGCGACGAGGGCATCCTGGTGCGCTTCAATGTGGGCCTGGAAGATACGGTGGATCTGATCGCGGACATCGAACAGGCGCTGGCGGCCATGTAAGCGCCAGCGCCCGGTGCCCGCCGTTACAGGGCGCGCACGGGAATGCAGATGTCGCAGCTGAACTCACCGCTGGCCGGGTCGAGCGCGCTGACGGCGTCGAAGCGTTCGAAGCAGGGCCGTTCGTCGCACTGCAGGCCGCTGGACGGCAGCCATTCGCGGGTCAGCGTCATCCACGCGTCGGCGATGGCGGCCGGCTGGCCCTTGAATCGGGCCACCGCGTAGCGTCCGCCCGGCAGCGCGGCAATGGCGGCCTGGCCGCCGGCCTGGAAGCTGTCCGGCACCACCACGCAGGCATCGTAGCGGCATTTGTCGGCAGGGGTCAGGACGGGGTCGTCCAGGCCCACGCCGTAGCAGGGCTGTTCCAACAGGCCGTGCGACTGCATCCACGGCGCCATGGTGTCGCGCCAGAAGGCGCCGATGCCGGGGCCGTACGGCCCGATGCGGCGCTGGTAGGCTACCCGCACGGCGGGCAGGTCGATCACTTGTACTTCCATGCTGTTTGCTCCTTGGGTTGGATGGGAGCCGTCATCTTCGCCGGGCCGGCGCCCGCGCGCCTGATCTGGCTTGCCCAGCACCTGATCCAGATTGCTATGCATGGTGAATTTGCGTTCGCCCAGCGCGGCGGCCTGCTGCGCCAGCCGCTCCGGCGTGCCCAGGCGCCAGGCGCTGGGCGTGCAGCCGAACTTGAGCTTGAAGGCGCGCGCGAACGCTTCGCCGGAACCGAAGCCGGTGCCCAGCGCGATGTCGAGCACCGTGCCGCCCGTGCCGCAGGACAGGCGGAAGGCGGCCACTTCCAGCCGGCGCCGGCGCGCGTAGTCGCCCACGGTCTCGCCCATCCAGGCGGCGAAGATGCGGTGGAAGTGGAAGCGCGAGAAGTTGGCCACGTCGGCCAGCTGGGCCAGTTCCAGCGGGGTGTCGAGGTGGCGGTCGATGTAGTCGAGCACGCGGTTGATGCGGCGCGCGTATTCGGCGCGGCTGGCGGTGGAGGTGTCAGTGCTGGTCGGCATATTTCTTGAGCAGTTTGGCAAACTGCAGCTTGCCGGGGCCGGCCAGCCAGGTCCACATCGTTTCGACCTGGTTCTGGTGGGCGGCATAATATTGGGCGTTGGCGGCCAGCCAGATATGGTCGGCGTAGAGCGGCTGTTCCAGCCGCACAAAGGCCTTGCCGTAGTGGGCTGCGATGAAGGCGTCCATGTCGCTGGCCGCAATCAAGGGCACGGCCACGCCGTCGACGCGGTGCAGGCGCAGCTTGTCGAAATTGCTGGTGATGTTGGTGGCGCCGCTGTCCACCCGCAGGCCGTCGTTGCGCATGCGGCCCAGGTAAATGGAGCCCAGTACGTTGCCCAGTACATGGTCGTGGAAATAGGGGGCTGGCTGAGCGGCGCGCCCGGGGCCGTCGTCGGCCCGCACGAAGATGACGAGCAGTTGCGATACCGAGCGGTCCAGGTCCAGCTGGCCGGTCCTGTCGCGCGGGAAGACGATGTTGGGCTGGCTGGCGCTGTTGGCGCTCTGCGGAGCGAAATCGACCTGGCCGTCGGCCAGCGTGGCCGTGATGCGGGCGTTCGGCACCCGCTTGAGCGCGACGGGACAGCCGGCGCTGGCGCCGAACTTGCGCAGCAGTTCCACGCTGGCGCCGGGCGGCTCGGGCACTTGCTCGCCGCTGCCCAGCCAGTACGGCGGGAAGTGCTGGTCGATATAGGCGATGCGCAATGGCTGGCAGCCGGCGCCGGCGGCGGGGGCAAACAGGCACAGGCACAACAGGACAAGCAGGGGACGGAAGGGCATGCGGTGTCGAGACTCGGGCAACAAATTGCACGAATTATATGCGCTTTCGACAAATATGCCCGCGCACCGCTGGCCTCCATGGGATTTACTCGGGCATGGGGCGGTTCTGGTTCAGCGCGCTGATGCCGGCGATCAGGCGGTAGGCCTTCCACAGCCAGGCGCCTATCCACACCAGCCAGGCCAGCGGGATGCCGATGATGGTCAGGAACAGGGCCACGCCGACGGCCATCCACACCAGGTACCACCAGAACGAGCGGATCTGCCAGCTGTGGTGGCTGTGGACGAAGGTGCCTTCCGTTTCGGGCCGCTTGACGTAGTTGATGATGAGCGGGATGAAGGAAAACGCACCCAGTGAAAACAGGAAGCTGACGGCGTGGCCCAGGTAGAGCCACCA
>JAZJZQ010000680.1:0-6119 GCA_040389625.1 Pseudomonadota bacterium
TCGGCCACTGCCTGAACGACCTGCTGTTCCGCTACAAGAGCGGCCTGCTGCCGGTCGAGATCCCGGCCATCGTGTCCAACCACATGGACTTCTACCAGCTGGCGGCCAGCTACAACATCCCGTTCCACCACCTGCCGCTGGCCACCGGCGCGCCCAAGGAAGCGAAGGCCGCGCAGGAAGCGAAGGTCATCGAGCTGATGGACACCCACGGCATCGACCTGGTGGTGCTGGCGCGCTACATGCAGATCCTGTCGCCGGAACTGTGCGCGGCCCTCAAGGGCAAGGCGATCAACATCCACCATTCCTTCCTGCCCAGCTTCAAGGGCGCGAAACCGTATGCCCAGGCCCACCATCGCGGCGTGAAGCTGATCGGCGCCACCGCCCACTTCGTCACCGGCGACCTGGATGAAGGCCCCATCATCGAGCAGGACGTGGAGCGGGTCGACCATTCGATGGGCCCCGAGACGCTGTCGGCCATCGGCCGCGACGTCGAGTGCGTGGTGCTGGCGCGCGCCGTCAAGTGGTTCGTCGAGCACCGCGTGCTGCAGAACGGCGACAAGACCGTCGTGTTCAAGTAATAATCGTTTATATCATTAGCAAAGATTCACAAGATGGCCCTCAAAGCAACAATCTACAAAGCCGATCTGCAAATTGCGGACATGGACCGCAATTTCTACGAGACCCAGTCGCTGACGCTGGCCCGCCATCCGTCCGAGACGGACGAGCGCATGATGGTGCGCCTGCTGGCCTTCGCCATCCACGCCAACGAAGCGCTGACCTTCACCAAGGGCCTGTTCGACGTGGAAGAGCCGGACATCTGGCAAAAGGACCTGACGGGCGCCATCCAGCTATGGATCGAAGTGGGCCAGCCGGACGAGAAGGTAATCCTCAAGGCGTGCGGCCGTTCCGAGCACGTGGTGGTGTACAGCTACAGCGCCACCAGCCATATCTGGTGGAAGCAGCTGGCCAACAAGGTCGAGCGCTGCAAGAACCTGACCGTGATTAACCTGCCGTCCGACGCCACGGAGCAACTGGCAAAGATGGCCCAGCGCAGCATGCAGCTGCAGTGCACCATCCAGGACGGCCAGATCTGGCTGACCGACGGCAGCGAGACGGTGGAAATCGGCCGCGAGACCTTCAAGGCCGAGCGCTGATCTTTTCCTGAAAAAGACCGGACAAATCAATTTCGCCGCTATCCGCCGCGGGGAAAAAACGGCCGGTCGACTATAATCGGCCCATGTCCAGGAAATCGACCCTACGCGCGTTGCACATCTGGATCGCATGTCTTGCGATCCTCATGAACGCGCTCGCGCCATCGATTTCGCACGCCGTGGCCTTCATGCAGGGCCAGGCTCCGGCCTGGGAAATCTGCCGCGCCGACGGCAGCGCCATGCAGTCCGCGCCGGTAGGCGATGCGGTCAAGACCATCCTGGCCAGCGGCGGTAAGCAGCAGGCGCCGCAAAAGGCCATGTTCAGCATGGACGATTGCGGCTACTGCACCCCGCACGCCGGCAGCTACGGGCTGCTGCCCAGCGTCGTTTCCGGCCTGGGCCTGTCCGGCGCACACCAGATACGCCCCTTCCTGTTCTACCGCTCGCCCGCGCCGCTGACGGCGTGGTCGGCTTCCCGTCCCCGCGGTCCGCCCGCAGCCTGACGGCGGCCGCGCCTTGCGCGCTGCCGCTCCACCCTTTGCACTGCCCCCGAATTTGCCTGGTCAGGGCACCGGATCGCGCCCGACCTCTGTACCAAATGTGAACCATGCCGCCGCCGTGCGGCACCGCGTGTACCGCCGTTGTGCGCCTGCCGCTGCCTGTGCCCTGCCTGTGCCCCATCTGCGCCTCGTTGGCGCCAACGCCGGGCAGGCGCCGGACCAGTGCCGCGCCGCCGGCCGTACCGCCTCTTGAAGAAGGAACTGACATGAACAAGCAATTGCTGACTTTCCTGGCGTCGATGACGCTCGCCTCCTGCGCCATGGCCCAGGTCACCGTGAAGGATGCGTGGATACGCGCCACCGTGCCGGCCGCCAAGGCCGCGGGCGCCTTCATGCAGCTGCAGTCGGCACGCGATGCGCGCCTGCTGGAAGTGCGCTCCGGCGTGGCCGGCGTGGTCGAGATCCACGAAATGGCGATGGAAGGCCAGATGATGCGCATGCACGCCATCAACGGCCTCGATCTGCCGGCCGGCAAACCGGTGGACCTGGCCTCCGGCGGCTACCACGTGATGCTGCTGGACCTGAAGCACCAGCTGAAGGAGGGCGACACCGTGCCCATGACGCTGGTGATCCAGAACAAGGACAAGAAGACGGAAACCGTGTCGCTGTCGGTGCCCGTCAAGGCGCTCAACTACGTCGCGCCCAAGCACTGAGCGGCCGGAGCATGCCATGACACCTCGCATCCAACTCAAGCCGCTGGTCCTGTTGCTGTCCCTGCTGGGCGCCGCCCATGCCGTGGCCGACGAGGCCCAGCCGATGGCGGTGATCGCCATCAACGGCGGCCGTCCCAGCTCGCTGCCGACCCAGATTCCCACCACGATAGAAGGCATCACCGGGGTCCAGATCGAGGAGCGCATCAATGCCCTCGACAGCGAGGACGCCCTGAAATACCTGCCCAGCCTGAACGTGCGCAAGCGCTACGTGGGCGACTACGACCACGCCGTGCTGGCCAGCCGCGCTTCCGGCACCGGCAACAGCGCCCGTTCGATGGTGTACGCGGACGGCATCCTGCTGTCCAATTTGCTGGGCAACGGCGCCACCTACACGCCGCGCTGGGGCCTGGTCACGCCGGAGGAAATCGAACGGGTCGACGTGCTGTACGGCCCGTTCTCGGCCGCCTACGCCGGCAACTCGGTCGGCGCCGTGGTCGATTACATGACCCGCATGCCGACCCGCTTTGAAGCCCACTTCAAGTTGGCCGGCTTCGGCCAGGCGTTCCAGCAGTACGGCACCGACGCCCGTTACTTCGGCAAGCAGGGCAGCGCCTCCATCGGCAACCGCCAGGGCGCGTGGTCGTGGTGGCTGGACCTGTCGCGCCTGGACAGCAACGGCCAGCCAATCGCCTACGCCAACAAGCTGGCCAGCAAGGGTGTGCCTGGCGGCGCCGGCCTGCCCGTGACGGGCGCGCTGGCCGATCGCAACCCCATCAACCAGGACTGGCTGATCCTGGGCGCCACCAACCAGATCCACACCATCCAGGACCACGCCAAGGTCAAGCTGGCCTACGACGTGTCGCCCGTGCTGCGGGCCAGCTACACGCTGGGCTGGTGGAAGAACGACGCCGAACGCCACTCCGATTCCTATCTGCGCGACGCAACCGGCAACGCCGTCTACACGGGCGACGACAAGAACCGCATCAACGTCGGCGGCATGACCTACACCTTGCTGGCCTCCGACTTCGCCCCCAGCGTGGGCGACCTGGAACATCTGATGCACGGCCTGTCGCTGAAAAGCCATGCCAAGGGCGTGTTCGACTGGGAAGTGGCGGCCAGCCTGTACGACTACCACCGCGACCTGGTGCGCACGCCCACCGTGCTGGTGGCCGATGCGCAGACCAACGGCCAGGGCAACATCACCGACATGGGCGGCAGCGGCTGGAACACGCTGGCGCTGAAAGGCACCTGGCGGCCGGACGGCATGGCCGGCGCCCATATCGCCGATTTCGGCGTGCAGCGCGACAGCGCCAAGCTGCGCACCCACGTGTTCAGCAGCGCCGACTGGCTGCATGCGGTGGACGGCAAGACCGTCTCCAACTTCAACGGCGACACCCGGCTGGAAAGCCTGTACGCGCAGGACGCCTGGCGCGTCGCGCCGCTGTGGAAGGCCACGCTGGGCGCGCGGCTCGAGCGCTGGCAGGCGTTCGGCGGCCAGATCGGCGGCGCGGGCAACCTGCTGCCGTTCACCGACCGCAGCGAAACGTCCTGGTCGCCCAAGGCGGCACTGGCCTGGAACGCGAGCGACGAATGGACCATGAAGGCATCGACCGGGCGCGCCGTGCGCAATCCGACGGCGGCCGAGCTGTTCCAGGGCGCCATCGTGGACGGCAAGATCGTCAACACCAATCCCAATCTGAAGGCGGAAAAATCGTGGACCAGCGAGCTGACGGCCGAACGCCTGAATGCCGATTCCAGCCTGCGCGCCACGCTGTTCCACGAGCTCACGCGCGACGCCCTCTATTCGCAACCGCTGACGCCGACCGTCAACACCATCCAGAACGTGGGCAAGATCCGCACCACCGGCGTGGAGTTCTCGTACCAGGCCGACAACGTGCTGGCGCCGGGCCTGTCCGTTTCGGACAGCCTGACCTATGCCGATTCGCGCATTGTCGCCAACGACGCCTTCCCGGCCAGCGTGGGCAAGCTGCAGCCGCGCGTGCCGCGCTGGCGCGCCAACTTCCTGGCCGCCTACCAGGCCAACGCGCAATGGAGCGGCACCTATGGCGTGCGTTACAGCGGCAAGCAGTACGGCACGCTGGACAACAGCGACCCGAACGGCAATACCTACACGGGCGTGTCGAAGTTTCTCGTGATGGATGTGCGGCTGCGCTACCGGCTCGACAAGCAGTGGACGGCATCGCTGGGCATCGATAACCTGAACAACGCCAAGTACTGGGCCTTCCATCCCTACACCCAGCGCACGCTGGTGGCGGAGCTGAAATACGACCTGTAGGCGACCCGCAGTGTGACCTGTAAAGCAAAAAATGCCCGGAGCGATCCGGGCATTTTTGCTTGCTGGGGCAGGGCGGGATTCAGCGCACCACGGCGCCGCCCTTCATCACCCACTGCACGCGTTCGAGTTCCGTGACGTCCTTGAGCGGATCGCCGTTCACGGCAATCATGTCGGCGAACTTGCCGGCCTCGATGGCGCCCACCCGGTCGCTCCAGCCCAGCAGCTGGCTGGCGTTGACGGTGCCGCTGCGGATCGCTTGCAGCGGCGTCATGCCCAGCTTGACGTAGACGGCGAATTCGCGGCCGTTCAAGCCGTGCGGATAGACGGCGGCATCCGTCCCCAGCGCCACCGGCACCCCTTGCTGGATGGCGTGGGCGATGTTGCGGCGCGCCGCCGGCAGCACCACCTTGGCCTTTTCCAGCAGCGGCTTGGGCAGCTTGATGGCTTCCGCGTTATCGATCAGCCAGTCGCCCAGGTAGACGGTGGGCACCAGCCAGGTCTTGTGTTCTTTCATCAGCTTGATGCCTTCATCGTCGATGTAGGAGCCGTGTTCGATCGAATCGACACCGGCCAGCACGGCCAGCTTGATGCCGTCGCCGCCGTGGGCGTGGGCCGCCACCTTGCGGCCCAGGCGGTGCGCCTCGCCGACGATGGCCTTCATTTCCTCCAGCGTGTATTGCGACGCGCGCGGATCGTCGCCGAACGACAGTACGCCGCCGGTGGCGCAGACCTTGATCACGTCGGCGCCGTACTTGATGATCTGGCGGGTGCGCTTGATCACTTCGTCCACGCCATCGGCCACGCCTTCGGCCTGCAGCTTGTATTCCGGCGCGTGCATGGTGTCGTCGCAGTGACCGCCGCTGATGCTCAGGGGCGGACCGGAGGCGGAGATGCGCGGGCCGGGCACGTCGCCGGCGTTGATGGCGTCGCGCAGGCCGATGTCGGAATAGGCTTCCGCGCCCACGTTGCGCACAGTGGTGAAGCCGGCGTTAAGCGTGCGCAGGGCGTTGCGGGCGCCCGTCAGCGTGGCGCGCGGCACGGAGATGGCCACGCTGGCGTAGCCGGCGTCTTCAGGATTGCCGGTCAGGTGGGTATGCATGTCGATCAGGCCGGGCAGCAGGGTCTTGTTACCGAGGTCGATCACCTGGGCGCCGGCCGGGATGGCCAGCTTGCTGCCGGCGGCCGTGATGCGCTCGTCGGCGATCAGCACCACGGCCTGGTCGACCATGGCGCCGCTGCGCACGTCGAGCATGTGGGCGGCCTTGACGGCCGTGATCTTCGGGGCGGGCGCCGTGTCGGCGGCCCAGGCGCCGGCGCAGGCCAGCAGCAATGCGGGCAGGGCGAGTGCCCGTCGGACGGATACATTCTTGCGGTTCAAATAAGTCTCCTGGTGTGTTATTCGAACGGAAAGTATATAGCGCCATTCTCGTGTGACGTATATCAATTAGTTTAATCTTTA
>JAZJZQ010000680.1:6219-8867 GCA_040389625.1 Pseudomonadota bacterium
TATCATTGCGGCGCCGCACCCAGCCGCTTGACGCTGCCCGAACCGAGCACGCTGGTGGTCAGCCGTGGGTCGCCGTAATAGCCGATGTCGCCCGAGCCGACCACGTTCACGTTGAGCGCCTCCCTGGCCCACACCTGGGCCTGGCCGGAACCGCTCACACTGGCCGTGACGTCGCGCGCGGCCAGCTTGCCGGCCTGCACCTGGCCCGACCCGCCGACCGACACTTGCAGCCGGTCCGCCTTGCCACCGGCGCGCAGGGTGCCGCTGCCGGCCAGCGAGACGGCGACCGATTCGCCATCCAGCCGGTTGGCCAGGATGCTGCCCGAGCCAGCCACGTCGAACGCCAGTTTCTGGCCATGCAGGCCGTCTGCCACCACCGTGCCCGAGCCGGTCACGGCCAACCGTTCCATCGTCCGCGCCTGCACCACGATCCTGAGCGCATGCGGCTCCAGCCGCATGTCGCGCTTGAGCGGACGGATGCGCAGCGTGCCGTTGTCGACCGTCGTCTCGATCAGGGATTGCAGGTTGTCGTCCGTCTCGACGGTCACGCCTTCCATGGCGCCCAGCCGTACTTCGACGTTGCCGCCCATGCCCAGCGCCAGTCCCGTGAAATGGTCGACCTGGCGCGTCTGCCGGGTGAGGTTGCCGCTGCCCTGGACCCGGTCGCCGCTCAACCAGCTCAATGGCGAGGCGGCGGCGTCGATGGTGGGCACGGTGGCGGCCAGCAGGCCGACGGTCAGCAGCAGGGCGCGCCATACGGGACGTAACGTCGGACGCAAGGCTGGGCGTGCAGCGAACGATGGGGAGGACTGATAGTTGGTGACGGGCATGGCAGGCTCCTTGTTTGCAGGGTGAACCGCGCGGGGCGGGCGCCGGCGCGGCGCCGCAACGGGCGGCTGATACGGCATCCTAGCGGGCGCCCCGGTCTAGGGAAACGGCGCTGCGATAGATTGCACAGGCAGGGGCGCAGAATGCAGGCAGTGGGCGCTGGACGGCGTCGCCGACGCCGGCGCCGCAGGCGCCATGAGGTATCATGCCGGGTATCGGCGCCGTTCGGCGGCGCCACGTCACCCTGACCGGCCGCGCCGGTCAACCTCACTGGAATTACATGCTGATCATTACCATCAAACAGGGCAAGGAAAAGAGCTTGCTGGCCGGCGACCCGTGGATCTACGCTTCCGCGATCGAGAAAGTCGACGGCAAGCCGCAGGAAAAAATGAAGCCCGGTTCGACCGCCATCGTGCAAACGTCGTCGCGCCAGTTCCTGGCCCGCGCCGCCTACAATTCGAAATCGCAGATCCGGGCCCGGGTGTGGACCTTCCGCCAGGACGAACCGATAGACCACGCGCTGATGAAGCGCCGCGTCAAGGCCGCCATCGAAAAGCGCGCCGCCAGCCTGCGCCAGGCCGGCGCGACGTCGCTGCTGCCGCTGGTGCTGGGCGAGGAGGACGGTTTGCCCGGCCTGCTGGTGGATTGCTATGGCGGCGCCTCCGGTTACCTGATCTGCCGCTTCCAGGCCGGCGGCGTCGATGCGTGGAAGGTGCCCATCGTGCAATCGCTGATCGCCGAGACGGGTTGCCCGAATGTCTATGAACGCTGCGACGATCTGGTGCGCAAGGGCGAGGGCCTGCCCCTGTTCTCGGGCGCCCTGGCCGGCGACGCGCCGCCCGACCGGGTCGAGGTGATGGATGCCAGCCAGCGTTACCAGATGGACTTGCGCACCGGTTTCGAGTACCCCAAGACCCGCCAGCCACGCTGACGGCCGGCCCCTGTTGCGCCCAAGTTTCAGAAAATTAATTTTCTGATGGCAATCTTTGCCGCTGGTCTTATAATCGCCGTAGCAATTGGAGACGGTGGCACAACGTCTCAACGGACCCGGAGATCAGAGCAAAGATGGAACATCACTTGTCGTCGCAAATACGCACGTTGTCCTATGTGGAGAACGAAGACCATCCCGTGTTCGGCACGCTGGTCGAGCAGATCCTGCACCTGCTGAACTCCAAGCTGATCTTCAGCGACATCCTGATCCACCAGAACAGTCCCTTGCTGCTGCGCCAGCCCAAGGGACTGGTGGCCGTGACGGATTCGCCCATCACGCGCGAAGAGCTGGAAGAGTTCTTCGAAGTGGTGGAACCCAACTGGGCCGAGCGCATCCAGGACCGCGCCTTCGACCGCTCGATCGACCTGCACACGGCCCGCATCCGCGCCAACTGCTTCACCTTCCAGGGCAAGAAGCGGCTCGGCTGCGTGATCCGGCGCTTCCCCAAGGAACCGATGGCGCTGGGTCAGCTGGGCCTGCGCCAGGACGAGCAGGACTTCGCCAAGCTCACCAGCGGCCTGGTGCTGATCATCGGCGACACCTGCCAGGGCAAGTCGACCACCATCGCCTCCATGCTCGACGAGATCAACAAGAACCGTTCCGGCCACATCATCACCATTGAAGACCCGGTGGAAACCCTGATCCCGCAGCGCAAATGCGTGATCACCCAGCGCGAAGTGGGTTTCGACGGCGACGTGGAAAGCTTCTACCTGGGCGCGCTCGACGCACTGCGCGAGCGGCCGGACGTGATCGTCATCGGCGAGATCCGCGACGCCCAGACGGCGCAGGAAGCGCTGGCGCTGGCCGAATCGGGCCCGCTGGTGCTGGC
>JAZJZQ010000681.1:0-3136 GCA_040389625.1 Pseudomonadota bacterium
GGCGGCTGATCAGCGCATCATACACGTCGGCCACCGCCATCAGCCGCGCCGAGATGGGGATGGCGTCCCCGGCCAGCCCCTGCGGATAGCCGCTGCCATCCCACTTTTCCTGGTGGCCGTAGGCGATCTCCTTGGCGTACTTGAGGAAACCGACCTCCACGCCCAGCTCGCGCTCGGCCGCCATGATGGCGTCGCGCCCCAGCGTGGTGTGGGTTTTCATGATCTCCATCTCGTACGGCTCGAAACGGCCCGGCTTGAGCAGGATGCGGTCGGGGATGCCGACCTTGCCGATATCGTGCAGCGGCGCCGACTTGAACAGCATTTCTATCGTCTCGTCGGTCAGGAAGGCGGCAAAGCGGGGATGGGTACGCAGCTTTTCGGCCAGCGTCTTGACGTAGTGCGCCGTGCGGCGGATATGGTTGCCCGTCTCGCTGTCGCGCGTTTCGGCCAGCGAGGCCATGGTGTGGATGGTCACGTCCTGCAGCGCCACGATCTCGCGCGTGCGCAGTTCCACTTCCGTTATCAGGAACTGGTTCTGGTCGCGCAGGAAGTCTTGTACCCGCTTCATCGACAGCTGGGTCTTGATGCGGGCCAGCACGATGGGGGCCGAGACGGGCTTGGTGATGTAATCCACCGCGCCCAGGCTCAGGCCCAGCTGCTCGTCGGCCACCTCGCTCATGGCGGTGACGAAGATGATGGGAATGTCGCGCGTGGCCGGATCGGCCTTGAGCTCCTTGCAGACGTCGTAGCCGCTCATGCCCGGCATCATAATGTCGAGCAGGATCAGGTCCGGCTTGGCCTCGCCCCGGGCGATCTTGAGCGCGCGCTCGCCGTTGACGGCGATCTTGGTGCGGTAATCGTGTTCCAGCACGGCGCACAGCAGGTCGATGTTGTCCGGGGTGTCGTCCACCACCAGGATGGTCGGCTTGGCTTGCAATGGGGTCATCATCTTCCTCGGCGAATACCGTATTTTATAGGGTTATCTGCAATGCCGTCGCCGCCTCGCGCAACTCGTCCAGCGCCCCCTCGAAATCGTACTGCGCCAGCAGGCGGCGCAGCTGGCGCGCCGGCTCGCCCTGCCCGGCCGCCGCCAGCATGGGGCAAACCTGGTCGAGCAGCTTGACGGCAGCCGCATCGTCCTGCGCCAGCAGGCGCGCCATGTCGCGCACCCCGCCGGCCAGCGCGGCCGGATCGGCCGGCGCCGCGGAGGATGGCACCGCCGGCTGCGACGGGGCCGCCGTGCTGCGCAACGCCATCGAGACCCGCGCCACCAGCTCGCCCAGTTCCTGCCCCATGGCGGCGATGGCTTCGTCACGCCCTTGCACCGCGCCCTGGGCCAGCATCTGCTCCACCCGGGCCGCCGCATCGGCCAGTGCCCCGGCGCCGATGTTGCCGGCCAGGCCCTTGACGGTGTGCGCTTCGCGCGTGGCCGCCGCCAGGTCGTTGTTGTCCATCGCCTCAGCGATGCGCTGCATGGCGTCGATCTGGGTTTCGACGAAACGGCTCAACAGCTTGCGCATCAGGGCCGCGTTGCCGCCCACGCGCTGCAGCGCCGCTTCCATTTTCAGGCCGGCGATGGCGGGCAATGGACGCTCCTGCCCGGCCTCCTGGCCCGCCTCCTGCGCGAGCTCCTGCGGCGCTTGCGGCGCGGCCGGCGCCGGGTGGCGCGGCTTGACCCAGCGCGCCAGCGTCGTGAACAGCTGGGCCACGTCGATCGGCTTGGCGATGAAATCGTTCATCCCGGCGGCCAGGCATTTTTCCTTGTCGCCCACCATGGCGTTGGCCGTCATGGCGATCACAGGCAGCGCCGCATGGCGTGCGTCCTCGCGCAGCTTGCGGGTGGCGTCGTAGCCGTCCATCACCGGCATCTGGCAGTCCATCAGCACGCCGTCGTAATCGTTGACGGCGACCTTGGCCAGCGCCATGGCGCCGTTGGCGGCGATATCGACCCGCACGCCGGCATCGCTGAGGATCTGCTGCGCCACTTCCTGGTTCACCTCATTGTCCTCGACCAGCAGCAGCCAGGCCCCGCGCACGGCCTGCTCGGCCTGGCGGTAGCTGTCGTCGCGGCGCGCCTTGCGGCAGCGCCGCAGATCCTGGCCGAACACGGTGGAGATCGAATCGAGCAGGGTCGAGGCGCTGACCGGCTTGCTCAGCGTGGCCTCCACCGTCAGATCGCGCAGCTCGTCCAGCAGCGCGTCGCGGCTGTAGGCGCTGACCATCACCATGGCCGGCGGCGCCGCGCCGGCCGCCTCTGCCTCGGCGCGGATCGCCTTGACGGCGGCGATGCCGTTCATGCCCGGCATCTGCCAGTCCATCAGCACCACGCGGAACGGGCGGCCCTGCTCGCGCGCCTGCGCCACCGCCTGCACCGCGCGCGCGCCGCTGTCGGCGGCCGCGGCGTCGAACTTCATGGAACCCAGCATGCCGAGGAAGATTTCGCGCGCGCTGGCGTTGTCGTCCACCACCAGCACCCGCAAACCGCTGATGTCGGGCAGCGGCGCCTGTTCGGCCTCGACACCCACGCCGAAACGGGCCGTGAAGTGGAAATTGCTGCCCACGCCGGGCTGGCTTTCGAGCCCGATCTGGCCGTCCATCATTTCCACCAGCCGCTTGCTGATGGTCAGGCCCAGCCCCGTGCCGCCATGGTGGCGCGTGGTGGAGGTATCGGCCTGGGTGAAGGCCTGGAACAGGCGCGCCTGCTGTTCGGGCGTCAGGCCGGGTCCCGTGTCGCGCACGTCCACCCGCAGCATGACCTGTTCATCGCTGCGCTCCTGCACGCGGATCGTCACCACGATCTCGCCCTGCTCGGTGAACTTGATGGCGTTGTTGGTCAGGTTGATCAGCACCTGGCCGAAGCGCAGCGGATCGCCCACCAGCGCGTGCGGCACGTCCGGCGCCACGTCGAACAGCAGCTCCAGGCCCTTTTCCTGCGCCCGCATCATGGACAGGTCGGCAATGTTGCCCATCACGTCTTCCAGGAAGAAGTCGACCCGCTCGAAGGCCAGCTTGCCCGCTTCGATCTTGGAAAAATCGAGGATGTCGTTGATGATGCCCAGCAGGTTCCTGGACGCCGACTCCACCTTTTCCAGGTAGTTGCGCTGCTTGGGCGTGAGGTCGGTCTGCAGCGCCAGGT
>JAZJZQ010000682.1:0-13271 GCA_040389625.1 Pseudomonadota bacterium
ACGCGGCATTGTATCTCAACAACCAAATCTGCGTGAAAAATACGCACGAAAATATTGGCCTTTTTGCGCCCGCAGGCCGCGCCAATGCTGGATGCGGCCGAAACATGGCCATAAGATTAACGGATTGCGGCGCCCTCCCCGGCCGCCGCGCCGCCCTGGCCGGACCAACCGGGATGGCCGCCGAACCAGTCGAGCAGGAAGTCCAGCATGGTGCGCAGCGCCGGCGGCAAATACTGGCGCGAACTGTAGATGCCGTAGATGCCCATACGCTGCGGCAGGCAGTCCGGCAGCAGCGCCACCAGCTTGCCGGCGCCGATCAGCGGCGCCGCGCTGTACAGCGGTTGCAGGGCGATGCCCGCCCCTTCCATCGCGGCCGACAGCAGGATCAGGTCCTCGTTGGCCGACAGGTTGCCGCCCACGGGCACCGACAGCGCCGCGCCGTCGCGCGTGAACTGCCACAGGCTCTTGCCGAAATAGCTGTAGGTCAGGCAGTTATGGTCGGCCAGGTCCTCGGCCCGGCGCGGCGTGCCGTGCGCGTCCAGATAGGCCGGCGCGGCGCACACCACGGAATCGCAGCTGCCCAGGCGGCGCGCGATCAGGTTGGGGTCGAGCGCATTGGTGATGCGCAGCGCCAGGTCGATGCGCTCCTCGACCAGGTTGACGGCCCGGTTATTCATCTGCAGGTCGACCGCCATGCGCGGATAGCGGCGCAGGTAGGCCGGCACGGCCGACGCCAGCGCCGCCTGCGCCAGCGACTGGGCGCAGCTGATGCGCAGCAGGCCGTGGGGCGAGTCCGGATCCTCGGGCGGCACCGCATCGATGGCGGCGGCCAGTTCCAGCATGCGGCGGCAGCGCACCAGCGTGACGTCGCCCGCGTCCGTGAGGCTCAGGCGGCGCGTGCTCCGGTGCAGCAGGCGTGCGCCGGCCCACAGCTCCATCTCGGCCAGGTAGCGCGTGACCATGGCGCGCGACATGTC
Source organism: Pseudomonadota bacterium (assembly GCA_040389625.1). Taxonomy (GTDB): domain Bacteria; phylum Pseudomonadota; class Gammaproteobacteria; order Burkholderiales; family Burkholderiaceae_D; genus Rugamonas. The sequence continues at coordinate 978 of JAZJZQ010000682.1, forward strand.
CAGCGCCTCGGCCGCCGCGATCATGCTGCCCCGCTCGACGATGCTGACAAAGACGGTGGCGGCGGTGATGCGGTCCATGATTTGATCGATTTATGCAATTAATCGTTGCAGGATACCCCGTTTTTCTCTCGAATCAAGCAATTTAAGATGACGTCATTCCCACTTCAACAGAAAGACCATCATGTTCAAGCACACCATCCTGTCCGCCGCCCTCGCCGCCACCGCCGCCGTGGGCATCGTTCCAACGGCTTCCGCCGCCGGTGCCGGTGCCAAGCATGCCACGCCCGCCGCACCGCTGACGCTGGACGTCTACAACCCGGGCGAAGCGGCCATCTTCCCCGTCGCCTCGGTGCTGGTGGCGGGCCAGCACGACGCGGTGCTGATCGACGCCCAGTTCTCGCGCGGCGAAGCGCTCAAGCTGGCCGAGCGCATCCGCGCCAGCGGCAAGCGCCTGACCACGGTATATGTGAGCCACGGCGACCCGGATTTCTATTTTGGGCTGGACGTGATCCACGCCGTCTTCCCGGACGCGCGCATCGTGGCCACGCCGCAGACCATCGCCGCCATGCAGCAGAAGGCCGCCGCCAAGGTCGCATACTGGGGCCCGATCCTGAAGGACAATGCGCCGCAAGCGATCGTCATGCCGCAGCCGCTGCAGGGCGACACCATCGCGCTGGAAGGCCAGGCGCTGAAGATCGAAGGCTTGCAGGGCAAGTCGCCCGAGCGCAGCTATGTGTGGATCCCCTCGATCAAGGCGGTGGTAGGCGGCGTAGTGCTGTTCAACGAGCTGCACGTGTGGACGGCAGATACCCAGACCGTGGAATCGCGCCAGCAATGGCAGTCCACGCTGGATGCCATCAGCGCACTGAAGCCTGCCACGGTGGTGCCTGGCCACTTCCAGGTCGGCGCCGCGTACACGCCCGACAGCATCGGCTACACCCGCAGCTATCTGCAACGGTTCGAAGCCGAAACGCCGAAGGCCGCCGACTCCGCCGCCCTGATCGCAGCCATGAAAGCCGCCTACCCCGCCGCCGGCCTCGCCGGCGCGCTGGACATCTCAGCCAAGGTCGCCAAAGGCGAAATCAAGTGGTAAGCAACCAAAGAAAATGGGGACGTACCCCATTTTAGGAGAAATGGGGTACGTCCCCATTTTTCTCCCCATTTTTCCAGAAACTGTATTACGTCCCGGGTTTTGCTGGCTGTTGGTTCAAAAATGGGGTACGTCCCCATTTTCGTTCGCGGTTGGGCGTGCGGCAAAAAAATCGCCGGTTTTTCGATATTGTTGTATATACAATCAATTCTGCATGGTAACTATGTAGGACAATAACGGCCCTTGCCAATTTTGCGGCCGCCGGCGCGCTGGCCCATTGCCTACATGAAAATCCAACCTACCCGATTGCAACTGGCGATCGCTGCCCTCTTTACTACCGGCGCTACCCTATGCGCTTCCGCCTGGGCCCAGCAGGACGTGCCTGCCACGCCGGCCACGTCCAACGATGCCGCGCCCGCGCCCGCCAAGCCTGCGCGCAGCGATCAGATCCAGGCGATCCAGGTCACGGCCCAAAAACGCAAGGAAGACGCCAGCAAGGTGCCTATCAGTATGTCCGTCGTGCGCGGTGAAGATCTGGCGGCCCAGCATATCGCGGGACTGGAGGACATTACCCGCAACGTGCCCAATATTTCGTTCTCGGGCGGCACCCAGGGCAATGGCCCCGGCCTGTCGAATATCGAGATGCGCGGCATCGCTTCCTCGGCCGGTTCGGGCACGGTGGGCATCTATATGGACGACGTGTCCATGACCACCCGTAACCTGTACAGCCTGGGCAGCCCGGAGCCGAAGTTCTTCGACGTGGACCGCATCGAGGTGCTGCGCGGCCCGCAAGGCACGCTGTACGGCGCCAGCTCCATGGGCGGCACGCTGAAGGTGCTGCTGAACCAGCCGGACCTGAAGAAGATGGATAACAGCGCGCTGGCCGAGCTGTCCTCCACGTCCCACGGCGGCATCAACCACACCGTCAACGCGGTGCTCAACGTGCCGCTGGTGACCAACGAAATGGCGCTGCGCGTGGGCGTGCAGAGCACCCACGTGAGCGGCTACATCACCCAGGTCGATCCCGATACGCTGGCCACCGTGCGCCGCCGCACCAATTCGGAAGACGACGCCGTGCTGCGCATGGCGCTCAAATGGGCCGTCAACCGCGACCTGACGGTAACGCCAGCGCTGTTCTACCAGGAAGTGAAGACGGGCGACCTGCCCACCGAATATCCGTACTCGCAGACGACGGGCGCGGCCCTGCAGCCCTACCAGGTCAGCAAGCCGGTGCTGGAGCCGGGCAAGGACAAGCTGTTCACGCCCAGCCTGACCATCAACTACGACCTGGGCCGCGCCGACCTGGTGTCCGTCACCAGCTTCTACCAGCGCGACTTCAACCGCACCCAGGACGGCACCCAGGCCAACAGCGCCTACCTGGCCACATTGCTGCAGCCGGGCGCGCCGGCCGGGCTGGCATCCACGCTGGCCGTCACCCCCGCCTACGTCTACCTGAACAACCAGGTGCGCCAGTTCTCGCAGGAGTTCCGCGTCGCCTCCAAGGGCTATGACGCCAAGGCCGGTACGCCCGTCACCTGGCTGGCCGGCGCCTACTTCTCCAACCTGCACACCACCGTCAACGACAACGAACCGGTGCCCGGCATGAACGCGCTGTTTGCCAAATATGGCCTGAACGCGGAAGACCCGGCCGTCATGTCCGGCACCTTCCCCGGCGCCTTTGGCGGCGACAGCGCCTACTTCACGGCGCGCCACTACCGCACCACGCAAAAGGCGGCGTTCGGCGAGGCGACCTACCACTTCTCGCCCGCCCTGCGCGTGACGGCCGGCCTGCGCGACCTGTACGCCACCGATTCGCTGGCGCGCGAAGCGTCCAACTACTTCGCCGCCATGCCGGGCATGACGGTCCAGTTGCCGCACGACGAGGACACCCACGCGCTGACGCCGAAGTTCGCCGTCTCGTGGAACGTGGACCCGACCGACATGGTCTACTTCAACGCGGCCAAGGGCTTCCGCCTGGGCGGCCAGAACCGCGACATTCCGCTGTCGATCTGCGGCGCGGAACTCAACGGCCTGGGTCTGGCGAAGGCGCCGTCCAGCTTCGGTTCCGATTCGCTGTGGAGCTACGAGGTGGGCAACAAGTCGCGCTTCCTCAACAACCGCCTGGCCATCAACGCGGCGGCCTACTACATCGACTGGAAGAACATCCAGGTCGACCGCGCGCTGAGCTGCACCTTCGACTACGAGACCAACGCCGGCAAGGCCCGCAGCACGGGCCTGGAACTGGAAGTGAAGGCCAAGCCCACGCCCGACCTGACCATCGACCTGGCGGCCGGCTACACCAACGCCTACCTGGTGGAAGCGAACGAGGCGCTCGGCTCGCAGGCCGGCCAGAAGGTGCCGGGCGCGCCCAAGTTCAACGCCACGCTGGGCGGCGAGTACCGCTACACCATCAGCGGCACCACCGACGGCTTCGCGCGGCTGACGGCCCACTGGACCGGTTCCAGCTACGGCACGGCCCACGTGGGCGACAGCGACTACCAGCGTCCAGCCTATGCGACGGTGGACGCCAGCGTCGGCGTCAATTTCGAGAAGTGGCAGGTGTCGCTGTTCGCCAAGAACCTGGCCAACAACGACAAGGTGATCCAGCGCCCCAACGTGCAGTTCTTCCAGGAGGCTTACCGCCTGGTGCCGCGCACGATCGGGGTAAACGTATCGGGTAGCCTGTAAGACCCGGCGCCGCTAGTCGTCCGCTCCCAGGACGACGCGGCGGCCGCTGCGCACCGATTCCAGCACGCCCAGCGCGGCCGCCAGCGAGCGCAGGCCATCCTCGCCGCTGGCCGACGGCGCGCCCGCGCCACGCACCGCCGCATTGAACGCGGCCAGCGAACGTTCATACAAGTTGACCTGGTCCAGCGCGATGACCCGCTCGCCGACGGCCGTGCGCAATACCACCTCCCCCACCGGGCGCTGCGTCATCACGTTGCGGCCAACCAGCGAACCTTCGCTGCCATGAATCTCGATGCCGGTGCCGGCGTACGGCACGTCGAACGCGTCGTGCAGCTGCGCCAGCACACCGTTATCGAAACGCACCACGGCCATCACGCCCTGCTCCACTTCACTGCCGTCCGGCGCCGGCGGCGTCATCGCCGTGACCTCCACAGGCTCCGCGTCCATCAGGTAGCGCAAGGTGTCCACGTCGTGCACCGTAATGTCGAGGATCACGCCGGCCCCGGCGGCCGGATTGTGCAGGCGCCAGCCCTGCAGATGCGCCGGCAGCTGCACCGCATGGAACACGCGCGCATACAGGGGACGGCCGATGGCGCCTTCCTGCACCAGCGCCCGCATGGCCTGGTGCGAAGCGGCGTTGCGCAGGTGGTGGTTGGTGGCCAGCACCACGCCGGCCTGGCGGCAGGCGGCGATCATGGCGCGCCCGTCGTCCAGGTTCAGCGCCAGCGGCTTTTCGCACAGCACGTGCTTGCCCGCCGCCGCCGCGGCAATGGCTTGCGCCGCGTGCAGCTCGTTGGTGGTGCTGATGTAGACGGCATCGACCGCCGGATCGGCCAGCAGCGCCGCCAACGAGGTGTAGCTGGCGGCTATGCCATGTTCGGCCGCGAAGGCCGCGCCACGTGCGGCATCGGTACTCATCACCGCCGCTACCGTGTTGCCGGGCTGGGCGCGTATCGCCCCTATCATCCACTCGCGGGCGATGGTGCTCGCGCCTATCAAGCCCCAACCGATCTGCTGTTCCATGGTCATCCTCCTCGTTTATCTGTCGATCCGCATCATACCCGCGCCGCTTATACCAAACGCATGCCAACGCCGCTTCCTTCCATCGGACTGGCCCGTCACGCCGGCCCAGCCGCTGTGTTGTAATTATGCCGCGATTAAATAAAGCTAGTTGATTTAATTAGTAAGGCACCGCACAATCGCTCTCGCTGTACCCGCAAATCACAATAAAGACCAGGAGACAAAGATGAACCGTTTGACCCGGAACGCCCTCCCCATGGCGCTGGCCATTGCCTGCTGCTTCGCCCACGCTGATTCCTATAACGACACGGACGGCTTCCACGGCTATCTGCGCGCCAGCGCCGGCAGCAGCTCCACCCACGGTCCGCAAAGCTGCTACGCGCTGGGCGGCCCGACCTCCTCTTACCGTCTCGGCAACGAGTGCGACTCCTACACGGAGTTCGGCTACACCAAGGAAATCGCCAAGGCCGACAACGGCGTCAGCTTCGTCAGCACCTTGTGGGTCAACGCCTACTCGCCCGGCTCGGACTTCCGCGACGCCAAGCTGCAACTGGTGAAAGGCTATGTGGAAGCGAAGGGCCTGCCCTTCCTGGGCGGCGGCACGGCCTGGATGGGCAAGCGTTACTACTACCGTCCCGACATCCACATGCTCGACATGCAGTACATCCACATGAACGGCACGGGCGGTGGCCTGGATAAGATTCCAATGGGCGCGGGCCGCATCAGCTACGCCGTCTTCAAGGACAATGACACCAACGCCACCGGAGCGGGCGGCGCCATCGTCAACACCCCGGCCGCCATCCGCCAGAACGTGCTGTATGAAGGCTTGCCCGTCAACGCGGGCGGCACGGTCGATATCGCGCTGACGCTGATCTCGGCCCAGGGCCGCGACCGCGCGGCATTGGGCCAGGGCGACAACAGCCATGGCGGCTGGGCGGCCGGCGTGTTCCACAAACAGGAAATGCTGGGTGGCGCCAACCTGGTGGGCCTGCAGTACGGCAGCGGCGCCGGCACCGGCATCGGCGCCTGCTGCTCGCGCATGGGACTGTCGGGCAGCACCACCTTGGGTTCGGACGTGACGCGGGTGCGCGTGCTGGACGACCTGGTGATCCAGCCTACCCGCCAGTTCAGCATGGAGTTCGCGGCCGTGTACCAGAAGGACAAGGCGGACGATGCGGCCTTGCGCAATACCTGGACCACGCTGGGCGTGCGCCCTGTGTACGGCATCCTGCCCAACCTGAAGCTGCAGGGTGAGCTGGGCGTGACCACGCTCAAGCAGGACAGCACGGGCCAGACCGCGCGCCTGACCAAGCTGACCTTCGCCCCGGCCATCGCCATGGGCGAGAGCTACTGGTCGCGTCCCGAGCTGCGCCTGTTCGTCACCTACGGCAAGTGGAATGGCGCCGCCACGCCGCTGGTCAACGCGGCCAACAACAGCGGCCCCGTGTACGGCAGCAACACCAGCGGCCTGTCGGCCGGCCTGCAGGTCGAGGCCTGGTGGTAAGCCAGCGTTGAAGGCGCCGGATCCGATCCGTCCTCAGGCTTCAAGCTTGAGGAACAGGTCGCGGTCCGGCGCGAAATTGGCGTACAGCGGCAGCAGCGCGCCACCGAGCGCGCGCGCATCCGGGCCGATGGTGCCCGTTTGTACCTGCGGCCGCTGCACGCCTTCCCAGTCGTAGCGAGCCAGGGCGGCGGACACGCCGGCCATCAGCCGTTCCAGCAGCGCGCGGCTGCACGAACCATCCACGATCACCCCTTCCAGATCCAGCAGGCAGCTGGCGTTGGTGACGGCCATCGCGATCGCGTTGGCGGCCTGCGCCACCCATTGCGTGCTATGCGCATCCCATTGCCCTTGCGTGGCCCGCTCGTCGTAGGCGGCCAATGGATCGAGTCCGGCCTGCTGGAACAGGTTTTCCAGTCCCAGCAAGGAAGCGGTCGACAGCAGCTGCGCCGGCGGCGTGCCCGCGTCCGTGCCCGCCATGCCCACCGGCAGCGAGCCGATGGCGCCCGCGTTGCCGTGCAGGCCAGCGTGCAGGTGGCTGTCGATCACCAGTCCGCCGCCGATGAAGGTATCAACGAACAGATACAGGAAACTCTTGATGCTGCGGCCACGCCCGGCCACCAGCTCGGCCACGCAGGCGGCCGCCGTGTCCTTGGCGAAGCGCACGGGGAGATCGGTGTCGGCCTCGATCTGGCGCGCGATGTCGAGCCGGTTCCAGCGTCCGCCCTGCTCGGGCGCCATGCCGATCAGCTCACGCCAGCTGCCCAGCGACAGTGGCGCGGCCACGCCTATGCCCTGGATGCGGCTACGCAGCGCCGGCGCCAGCGAAGCCTGCATCTGGCGCACCTGGTCGGCGATGGTGCGGAACACCTGGTCCGGATCGGGATAGCGGTAAGCGAGCGAATAGCGGTTGCGCACCGTGCCCACGAAGTCGAGCAGCAGCACGTCCAGGCTGCGGCGGCCGATCTTGACGCCGATCGAGAACGCGCCGTCCGGCTTGAGCGCGATCGGCACCGAGGGCTGGCCGATCTTGCCGCGCAGCGGTTCGAGCTTCATCACCAGGCCGTCGTCGGTCAGGCGGTTGATGATCAGCGCCACGGTCTGGGTGCTGAGCGTGGTCAGGCGGGCCAGGTCGGCCTTGGGCAGGCTGCCGTGCAGGCGGATGGCCTGCAACACCACGCGCTCGTTGAACTGGCGCATGCCGGTCTGGTTGGAGCCCCGCGGCCGCAGGTTGTCGGCGACGACTTCTTCAGCGTCGGCGTCGGCGGTGGGGGGAGTTTGCTGCATGGGGACGGCTCCTGCGCGGGTAAGCGCCTTGTGGTAACAAAGCAGGCAGTCTGCACCATCGCGCCCCCGTTGGCAACTTGCAGTCAGCGCAGCACGAGATCGGCGCGCACCTTGCTCGCCTCCACCAGCACGGCATTCGGTTCGTCCGTCTGCCACACCCAGGCGTGCGCCTGTTCGGCCGTGCGGCCGTAGCGCACGTGGCGTGCGGCCAGCCGCTCGCGCCGCAGCTCGCTGTCCACATCGACGTACCAGACGGCATCGAGCTGCGCGCGCACGCCGGCCCAGTGGCCCTGGTCCAGCAGCAGGTAGTTGCCTTCCGTGATCACCAGCTCGATGTCGGGCGGCACGGCGATGGCGCCGGCTACCGCTTCCTCGATCTCGCGCCGGTATTCGGGCGCGTACACCACCTCGTCCGGCACGTGCCGCCGCAGCCGGGCCAGCATGGCCACGTAGCCGGCGCTGTCGAAGGTGTCCGGCGCGCCCTTGCGGCCCGCCCGCCCCAGCCGCGCCAGCTCCGTGTTGGCCAGGTGGTAGCCATCCATGGGCACCACCACGGCGCGGCCGGGCAGCGCGTCCAGCAGGCGCTGCGCCACGGTGGACTTGCCGGCGCCCGGCGCACCGGCCAGGCCCAGCATGTAGCGCCGCCCCGGCACCAGGGAGGCCAGCAGCCGGTCCAGCGATTGTTGCAAAACGACAGTATCCACACACACTCCAGGGTTATGACGGCGGGGCACAAGCGGGGTCGAGCTTAACTTTGTTGCCACATTGCGTCAATTGGGCCACACGTCGATTCGATTAAATAAAATAGATTGATTTATTAATCGAAGCGGCCTATATTTCAGTCAGCGCAATCACAACCAATCGCGCCACGTCGACCAACCCGGTCGGGGATCCAATAAAAAACTTTAGGAGACAGCATGTACGCAAAGCATTGCATCGCAATGGGCCTGATCGCATCCGTAGCCGGCTACGCCGCCGCCAGCGAGCCCGTCATCGGCCTCATCACCAAGACCGAAACCAATCCCTTCTTCGTCAAGATGAAGGAAGGTGCGCAACATGCGGCCAAGATGCAGGGCGCCAAGCTGCTGACGGCGGCCGGCAAGGCCGACGGCGACAACGCGGGCCAGGTGACGGCCATCGAGAACATGATGTCGGCCGGCGCCAAGGTCATCCTGATCACGCCCAACGATTCCAAGGCCATCGTGCCGGCGATCAAGAAGGCGCGCGATGCGGGCGTGATGGTGATCGCGCTCGACAGCCCGGCCGACCCGGAGAACGCCACCGACGCCCTGTTCGCCACCGACAACTTCAAGGCCGGCCTGCTGATCGGCCAATACGCCAAGGCCTCGTTCGGCGGCAAGCCCGTCAAGATCGCCACGCTGGACCTGTTCCCCGGCCATCCGGTGGGCATCGCCCGCCACAACGGCTTCCTGGCCGGCTTCGGCGTGGCCGGCGTGGATGCCAAGACGGTGGGCCTGGCCAAGAGCGCGGACGTGGTCTGCATGGCCGACAGCTTTGGCGACCAGGGCAAGGGCCAGACGGCCATGGAAAACTGCCTGCAGAAAAATCCCGACATCAACCTGGTCTACACCATCAATGAACCGGCGGCGGCCGGCGCCTACAAGGCCCTGAAAGCGGCCGGCAAGGAAAAAGGCGTGCTGATCGTCTCGGTCGACGGCGGCTGCGCCGGCGTGCGCGACGTCAAGGCCGGCGTGATCGGGGCCACCTCGCAGCAGTATCCGCTGAAGATGGCGGGCCTGGCGGTGGACGCCGGCGTGACCTACGCCAAGACGGGCAAGAAGGTGAGCGGCTACGTGGACACGGGCGTGACCCTGATCACCGACCATGCCCAGAGCGGCGTGCCTAGCCGCGACACCGGCTTTGGCCTGAGCGCCTGCTGGGGCAAATAAGGGTTAAGGGCATCAATCAGGAAAACGGGCGGCCACGGCCGCCCCACCGTACCGAAAGGAATACCATGCAACGCAATCTCAACCCGGGTTCCGTGGCCGCCGCGCCTGCCGCCGTCGCCCAGCCCACTGCCCTCGCGGGAAAAACCATGTCACTGCGCCTGAAAGATGTGCTGCCGCCAGTCACCGTACTGGGTCCGCTGCTGGCCCTGCTGGCCGCCTGCCTGTTCTTCACCACCCAGTCCGACCGCTTCCTGAGCGGCCAGAATTTCTCGCTGATCCTGCAACAGGTGATGGTGGTGGGCGTGATCGCCATCGGCCAGACCCTGATCATCCTGACGGCCGGCATCGACCTGTCGTGCGGCATGGCCATGGCACTGGGCTCGGTGGTCACCACCAAGTTCGCGGTGGACTACGGCATGCATCCCTACCTGGCCGTGCTGTGCGGCATGGCCGTGTGCATGCTGATCGGCTACATCAACGGCGCGCTGGTCACCTCGATCAAGCTGCCGCCGTTCATCGTCACGCTGGGCACCATGAACATCGCCTTCGCCGTGACCCAGATCTATTCGCAAGCCCAGACCGTGACCGGCCTGCCGGAAGCGATGACCTTCTTCGGCAACACCTTCCACCTGGGCCAGACCACCATCACCTACGGCACCGTGCTGATGCTGGCGCTGTACGTGCTGACCTGGCTGTTCCTGCGCGAGACGGCGCCCGGCCGCCACCTGTACGCGGTCGGCAACAACCCGGAAGCGGCCCGCCTGACCGGCATCGCCACCTCGCGCGTGCTGCTGGGCGTGTACATGATGGCCGGCCTGTTCTACGGCGTGGCGGCCCTGCTGTCCGTGGCTCGCATGGGCGTGGGCGATCCGCAAGGCGGACAGACGGACAACCTGGACAGCATCACGGCCGTGGTGCTGGGCGGCACCAGCCTGTTCGGCGGACGCGGCTCCATCCTGGGCACCCTGGTCGGCGTGCTGATCGTCGGCGTGTTCCGCAACGGCCTGACCCTGATGGGCGTGCCCTCCGTGTACCAAATCCTCGTGACGGGCGTGCTGGTGATCCTGGCCGTCGCCACCGACCAACTGACGCACAAGAAAGGCTGATCATGACCGCAACGATACCCGCGACCATCTTCCAGGCACGCGGCCTGGTCAAGCGCTACGGCGGCGTGACTGCGCTCGACGGCACCGACTTCGATCTGCGCGCCGGCGAAATCCTGGCCGTGATCGGCGACAACGGCGCCGGCAAGTCCTCGCTAATCAAGGCCCTGTCGGGCGCCGTGATCCCGGACGAAGGCCAGTTGACGCTCGACGGCCAACCGGTGCGCTTCAAGTCCCCCATCGACGCCCGCCGCCATGGCATCGAAACCGTGTACCAGGACCTGGCCGTGGCGCCGGCCATGACCATCGCCGAGAACCTGTTCCTGGGCCGCGAAATCCTCCGTCCCGGCCTGCTGGGCCGCTGGCTGCGCCTGATCGACAAGCCGCGCATGCTGGCCGAAGCCGTGGGCCACATGCAGGACCTGAAGATCGGCATCCGCTCCATGAAGCAGGCGGTGGGCACGCTGTCGGGCGGCCAGCGCCAGGGCGTGGCCGTGGCGCGCAGCACGGCGTTCGCCAAGCACGTGGTGATCCTGGACGAGCCGACGGCGGCGCTGGGCGTCAAGGAAGGCAATATGGTGCTGGAACTGATACGGCGCGTGCGCGACCGCGGCCTGCCCGTGATCCTCATCAGCCACAACATGCCGCACGTGTTCGAGATCGCCGACCGCATCCACATCCAGCGCCTGGGCAAGCGGGTGGCCGTGGTCGATCCCAAGCACATCAGCATGTCCGACACGGTGGCCGTGATGACGGGCGCCAAGGACCCGAACGATTTGCCGGAGCAGGCCCATGCTTAAAGGTATCGATCCCCTGCTCAGTCCCGAGCTGCTGAAGGTGCTGGCCGAAATGGGCCACGGCGACGGCGTGGTACTGGTGGACGCCAACTTCACGGCCGTCACGCTGGCGCAGGGCAAACCGCTGATCCGCCTGCCGGGCGTGAGCCTGGCGCGCGCCGCCAGGGCCGTGCTGTCCGTGTTCCCGCTCGACCTGGCCGAGCGGCCGGTGGACTTCATGGCCGTCTCGGACCAGCCCGACGGCTACCGCTCGCCACTGCAGCAGGAAATGCTGGCCCTGTGCCAGCAGGCCGGTTCGGCCCTGCCGGCGCAATGCGAGGCGGTGGAACGGCACGCGTTTTATGAGCGCGTCAAGCGGGCCTACGCCATCGTGCAGACGGGCGAGCTGCAACCGTATGCCAACTTCCTGTTCCGCAAAGGCGTGCTGACGGGAGCGCAGTTCGCATGATGCCCATGCCCCACGCCGCCAGCGCCGCGCCGGCCGATGCCAGCATCTGGCTGCGTCCGCGCGGCTCCAACCAGAGCGGCATGGGGCAATTCAACGAACGGGTGGTGTTGCAGGCCATCCGCCTGCACGGCAGCCTGGCCAAGGCCGAGCTGGCGCGGCTGACACACCTGAGCACGCAGACCGTTTCGCTCATCATCAACCGGCTGCTGGAACAGGGCCTGGTGCTCAAGCGCGCGCCGCAGCGGGGCAAGGTGGGGCAGCCGTCCGTGCCCATCATGCTCAATCCGGACGGCGCCTGCTTCATCGGCATCAAGATCGGGCGGCGCAGCCTGGACCTGCTGCTGATCGACTTTAACGGCGCCGTGCGGGCGCGGCGCGCCATCACTTACCGCTACCCCGATCCCGCCCTGCTGTTCGGCCAGATCGCCACCCTGCAGCGGGGCCTGCTCG
>JAZJZQ010000683.1:0-3728 GCA_040389625.1 Pseudomonadota bacterium
GCGATGGTCGAGTGGCGCTTGGTCTGGATCAGCAGGTCGACGCCGCCGTCTTCGTGCAGCTTCACTTTCGAGACGTCGATCAGGATGATGACCGCATCGGCGGTCGAAGCGCCGGTGACCATGTTGCGGGTGTACTGCTCGTGGCCCGGGGTGTCGGCGATGATGAACTTGCGTTTCGGCGTGGCGAAGTAGCGGTAGGCCACGTCGATGGTGATGCCCTGTTCGCGTTCGGCTTCCAGGCCGTCGGTCAGCAGCGACAGGTCGACGGCGTCGCCGACGGTGCGCTTGTGCTTGGAGCGCGACATGGCGTCGAGCTGGTCGGCGAAGATGCCCTTGCTGTCGAACAGCAGGCGGCCGATCAGGGTGCTCTTGCCGTCGTCGACGGAGCCGGCGGTGATGAAGCGCAGCAGGCCGCGTTCGTTCAGTTTGTCAGTATTTGCGTTCATCAGAAGTATCCTGCTTTTTTACGTTTTTCCATCGAGGCTTCGGAAGTCTGGTCGTCCATCCGGGTGGCGCCGCGTTCGGTGATCTGGGTGATGGCCGTCTCGGCGATGATCGCCTCCACCGTCGCCGCGTCCGACGACACGGGGCAGGTGCACGAGATGTCGCCCACGGTGCGGAAGCGCACCACCTGGGTTTCCACCTGTTCGCCGTCGCGCGGCGGGGTCAGGTCCGTCAGCGGCACCAGCAGGCCGTTGCGGGGAATGACCTGGCGCTCGTGGGCGAAGTAGATCGGCGGCAGTTCCAGCTTTTCGCGGGCGATGTACTGCCACACGTCCAGTTCGGTCCAGTTCGAGATGGGGAACACGCGCATGTTCTCGCCGGGGTGGACGCGGGTGTTATACAGGTCCCACAGTTCCGGGCGCTGCGACTTGGGGTCCCAGGCGCCGAATTCGTCGCGGAAGGAGAATATGCGTTCCTTGGCGCGGGCCTTTTCCTCGTCGCGGCGGGCGCCGCCGATGCAGGCGTCGAACTTGTGTTCGGCGATCGTCTCGAGCAGCGTGACGGCTTGCGCCGCGTTGCGCGAATCGGTGGCCGGGTTACGCAGGCGCACCGTGCCGCGCTTGATCGAATCCTCGACCGAGCCGACGATCAGGCGCTCGCCCAGTTCGGCCACGCGCTTGTCGCGGAAGGTGATCACTTCCGGGAAGTTGTGGCCGGTGTCCACGTGCACCAGGGGGAAGGGGAATTTGCCGGGGCGGAAAGCCTTTTCCGCCAGGCGCAGCAGGACCACCGAGTCCTTGCCGCCCGAGAACAGCAGGGCGGGGTTGGCGCATTCGGCCGCCACTTCACGCATGATGTGGATGGCTTCCGATTCCAGCGCGTCGAGGTGGCGCGCATTGACGTCGCCGAGGCCGCGCGCGGCAGTGTTATCAACTAGAGCATTCATTGGACTGTGCCTATCTTCTTGTGTCTGTGTCTGTGTCTGTCTGTGTGGCTTATGCGGCCACGGATTTGATGCGTATCAGCTTGCCGTCGACCAGGTGCAGGCCGCACTCTTTCGAGTCCGGATTCTCCCACCACCAGCGGCCGGCGCGTACATCCTCGCCCGGTTCCACGGCGCGGGTGCAGGGTGCGCAGCCGATCGAGGGATAGCCCTGATCGTGCAGCGCATTGTAAGGCACGTTGTTGGCGCGGATGTAGTCCCACACATCCTGCTCCGACCAGTCGGCCAGCGGATTGAACTTGATCATGCCGTGGGCCGCATCGTCTTCCTGCACGTGCAGTTCGGCGCGGGTGGCCGACTGCGCGCGGCGCTGTCCCGTCACCCAGGCCTTGTTGCCGGCCAGGGCGCGGCCCAGCGGTTCGACCTTGCGGATGCGGCAGCATTCGCGCCGCATCTCCACGCTGTTGTAAAAGGCGTTCAGGCCGTTCTGCGCCACATAGGCTTCCACCGCTTCCGGCTGCGGGCGGTACAGGGCGATCTCGTAGCCGTAGGTGTCCTTGACCTTGTCCACCATGGCCAGGGTTTCAGCGTGCAAGCGGCCGGTCTCCAGCGAGAAGATCCCGATAGGCAGTTTGGACTTTAAAATCAGGTCGGTCAAGACCATGTCTTCGGCCGCCAGGCTGGAGGCGAAGACGGCCGGCGTGAACTCGGCGGCGATGCGCGCCAGCGTGGCGTTGGTGTCGGATACGAGCTTGGTCAGGTCGGTCATGGGGTCTCCTGTCAGATGCCGAAACCGACGTCGCCGCTGGCCACGCCCACGTTGCGGGCATGGCGCCGGAACAGCGGCAGTTTCTGGTCCACTGATGCCTGGTAGGTCTCCGAAAAATCGGTCAGGCCTTTCAGGGCGTCGTGGATGTTGCGGTCGGGGCGGGTGGCGTAGGCGTCAAAGCCCACGCGCTGCATGGAAAACAGCTGGTCGCGCAGCACGTCGCCAATGGCGCGCAGCTCGCCCTGGTAGGCCAGGCGGGTGCGCAGGTTGTAGGCGATCGAGTAGCCGCGGCCGTCGGTGAACTTGGGGAAGTCCACCGCCACCAGGGCGAAGCGGCCCAGGTCTTCGCGCAGCGCTTCGGGGCGCTCGTCGCTGGCGATCCAGACGCCGATCTCGCCGGCGGCGGCGCGCGGCGCCAACGTGTCGCGCTGGGCCAGCCATACGCTTTGCGGCACGATCACCTTGCCGGCCGGGACGGCCACGGCGGCCGCATCCTGCGGCGCGGCGCCTTCCTCGGCTTCGGCCAGGCGCAGCACGCTCCAGTCGTCTTCGACCACGGCGCGGTTCTTGATGATCAGGTTTTTCACAGCATCAGACATATTCATCTTCTCCAACCAGTCGGCCCGCCGTGATCGGCGTGGCGTACACATGTTCCTTGAACGGGGTGATGCCCAGGCGCTGCACGGTGTCGGCAAAGCGCTCGCCTTCGAACCGGTCGCGTACATAGACGTGCAGCAGGCGGGCGATCACTTCGGGCATCTGCAGCGACGAGAACGACGGCCCGATGATCTTGCCGATGGCCGCGTGGTTGCCCTGCGCGCCGCCGATCGAGACCTGGTACCACTCGCTGCCATCCTTGTCCACGCCCAGCACGCCGATGCCGCCCACGTGGTGGTGGCCGCAGGCGTTGATGCAGCCCGAGATATTCAGTTCGATCTCGCCGATGTCATGCTGGTAGTCGATATTGTCGAAGCGCTCCGCGATGGCGGCCGCGATCGGGATCGACTTGGCGTTGGCCAGCGAGCAGAAGTCGCCGCCGGGGCAGCAGATCATGTCCGTCAGCAGGCCGATGTTGGGCGTGGCCAGGCTGTGGGCCTTCGCTTCCTGCCACACGGCGTACAGTTGCGACTGTTCGACGTCGGCCAGGATGATGTTCTGCTCGTGCGTCACGCGCAGTTCGCCGAAGCTATAGCGGTCGGCCATGTCGGCCATGAAGTCCATCTGCTCGGCGGTGGCGTCGCCCGGCGGCACGCCGGTCTTCTTCAGCGACAGGATCACGGCCGCGTAGCCGGCCTGCTTGTGCGGACGCACGTTGCGCTTGAGCCAGTTGGCGAAGGCCTTGTTGTCCGCATGGGCGGCCTGCACGTCGATGTTGGCCAGGGCCTTGTAGGCGGGCGGCTGGAAGTAGGCGATCACGCGGCCCATTTCCTCTTCCGTCAGCGTCTCGGGACCGTCCTTCAGGTCTTGCCATTCCGCTTCCACCTGGCGCGTGAATTCTTCCACGCCCAGCGCCTTCAGCAGGATCTTGATGCGGGCCTTGTACTTGTTGTCGCGGCGGCCGTACTGGTTGTA
>JAZJZQ010000684.1:0-6796 GCA_040389625.1 Pseudomonadota bacterium
ACTTCTCCGTCATCGACCACGACGGCGTGATCTTCGGCTGCGCCGCGCTGTACCCGTTCCCGGAACAGAAGATGGCGGAAATGGCATGCCTGACCGTCAACCCCGAAGTGCAGGCCCAGGGCGACGGCGAGCGTATCCTCAAGCACATGGAAAACCGCGCCCGCGCCATCGGCATCACCAGGCTGTTCGTGCTGACCACCCGCACTTCGCACTGGTTCCAGAAGCGCGGCTTCGTGCCGGCCACGGTGGACGCCCTGCCGAAGGACCGCCAGCGCATGTATAACTGGCAACGCAAATCCCAGGTGTTGATTAAGTCTTTATAATCTCACTTTTCCCTACCGCTTTAGGAGCAACACAGATGGCCCGCACCGTTCATTGCATCAAACTCAACAAAGAAGCCGAAGGACTGGATTTCCCGCCGTATCCTGGCGAGTTGGGCAAGAAGATTTTTGAATCCGTCTCGAAGGAAGCATGGGCGGCCTGGCTCAAGCACCAGACCATGCTGGTCAACGAGAACCGCCTGAACCTGGCCGACCAGCGCGCCCGCAAATACCTGGCCACGCAGATGGAAAAGCATTTCTTCGGCGACGGCGCCGACGCGGCCCAGGGCTACGTGCCGCCGACCGAATAAGACGGCCGTCTTACGGAAGGGCTGGCCGCGCCAGCCCGGATTGCCTTACATGGCCTTGCACTGGCGCAGTTCGCAGCGGGCCATGAAAACCTTGCCGCTATCGCAAGCCATGCGATAGATTTCCACCGGACCCGGTGCGCTCACCAGGCCGGCCCCCAGGCCACCGGCGCAGTCGCGCTGGTGTGCCATGCGTTCCACCGTGGCCGACGACACGCCGGCCTGGAACGGCACCTTCTCGATTTCCACTCCCGCGACCCGCACCAGCGGCGTGCCGTCGGCCGCCACCGTGCGCGGCGCCGGCTGGCGCGCCGCGGCCTGGGCCGCCGCCGCAGCCTGCTCGTCGCGCGCGCGCGAGGGCAACCAGGAACAGGCATTCAACAGCAAACTGCAAGACAACAGCACGGCGAACGATGGCTTCATGGACAGTCTCGGCAAAGGAATGGGATCAGGCTGGCGACGCCACCGCGACCGGCACGGCCGCGGCGGCAGGCGCGCCGCCGCGCGGCCAAGTGCGGCGCGGCGGCGGACGGTCGCTTAGAAGACCAGCTTGCGCACGCCTTCCGGCGTACCGAGCAGGCAGACGTTGGCGCCGCGGGCGGCGAACAGGCCATTGGCCACCACGCCCACGATCTGGTTGATCTGCTGTTCCAGCGCCAGCGGGTCGGCAATGGCCAGGCCCACCACGTCGATGATTTCGCAGCCGTTGTCGGTGATGAAAGCCTGGTCGGTGCCGGCTTTCAGGCGCAGGCGCGGCTCGCCGCCCAGCGCGGCCAGGCGGCGCGTGACGGCCGCACGGGCCATCGGCAGCACTTCCACCGGCAGCGGGAACTTGCCCAGCACCTCGACCAGCTTGGAGCCGTCGGCGATGCAGACGAACTGGCGCGACACGGAGGCCACGATCTTCTCGCGCGTCAGGGCCGCGCCGCCGCCCTTGATCATGGCGCCGCTGGCCGTGATCTCGTCGGCGCCGTCCACGTAGACGGAAATCTCGGGCACGTCGTTCAGGTCGTACACGGCGATGCCATGGCCGGCCAGGCGCGCGGCCGTCGCTTCCGACGAGGCCACGGCGCCCTTGACGCGGTGCTTGATCCTGGCCAGTTCATCGATGAAGAAGTTGGCCGTGGAGCCGGTGCCGACGCCGATGATTTCGCCGTCGACCACGTAGTCGATGGCGGCGCGGGCGACCGCCTGTTTCAGTTCGTCTTGAGTCATGATTGCTTCTAAGTGGGTAGGAAAATGGCGCTATTTTAACGGATCGTCGGCCCGCGCCCCCGTTTTGCGCTAAAAATTGCGCTTGAACAACCCGGCGCGCCGCCGTTGTCGCACACTTGCACACGCCGCTATCGTGCCTGGCCTGCGGCGGGCGTGATTGTGCGAGAATGGGGCACGCTTAGTCTATGTCAGGAATCGTCATGGATCATCGCAAAACCATATTGGTCGTGGATGACAGCCGCGTGTCACGCATGATGGCGCGCCAATACATCGCGGCCCTGCACCCGCACTGGGTGATCGAGGAAGCGGCCAGCGGCGAGGAAGCGCTGGCCCGCGCGCCCACGCTGGCACCCGACTTGATCTTGATGGACGTCAACATGCCCGGCATGGGCGGGGTGGCGGCAGCCGAACAGCTGCGGCGCCAGTTTCCCGCCACGGCCATCTCGCTGCTGACGGCCAACGTGCAAAGCGCCACGCGCGACAAGGCGGCCCAGATCGGCGTCGGTTTCATGGAAAAACCCATCACCGAAGCCCGCATCGCCCAGCTCGTTGCCGTGCTGGAAGCCTAGCCATGTTCAACCTGAGCGAACTGGAAAACGACGCCCTGGTGGAAATTTTCAACATCGGCGTGGGCCAGGCGGCGGCCGCCATGAGCGCCATCGTCAACGAGGAAGTGCGCATGTCCGTGCCCTCGATCCGCTTCATGCAGCGCACGGCGGCGGCCCGCCTGCTGGGCAGCAAGGACGTGCCGGCCGAACGCATCTGCGGCGTCAGCCAGCACTACGCGGGCGCTTTCGACACCGAAGCGATCTTGATGTTTCCGGAAGACAAGAGCCTGGAAATCGTGCGCCTGATGGTGGGCGAAGCCGTGCCGCTCAAGGAATTGACGGAAATGGAGCAGGAAGCGCTGTGCGAGATCGGCAACATCATCCTCAACGCCTGCGTGGGCACGCTGGCCAACATCTTCCAGCGCGAGCTGCACGGCTCGTTGCCCGAATACCACGTGGGCACCAGCGATGAAATCCTCACCGCCTCGGGCAGCGTGGCCGACACCGTGGTGCTGATGCTGCACATCGATTTCGTGCTGGAAAAGCACCAGATTCATGGCTACGTCGCCTTCATCCTCGACATTTCCGCCCTGCACGACCTGAAGGAACAGATCAACCTCTACATCGCCCGCGCGATGGGGCAGGCCTGACGCCATGGGCGCCGATGGCGACCGCCTGATGCTGCTGCAGCAAGTGCTGGGCGCACTGAACGTGGGCGCCGTCGTGCTCGACGGCGAGCGCCGCATCGTGCTGTGGAATAACTGGATGGCGCGCCGCGCGGGCCGCAGCGCCGACAGCGTGGCCGGCAGCGACTTGCTGGACGTGTTTCCCGAACTGCGCGGCCAGCGGGTGGAAGCGGCCGTGACCCAGGCCCTGCGCCTCAATTTCCCGTCGCTGCTGTCGCACAGCCTGAACAAGGCGCCCTTCCCCCTGTATGCCAGCGCGGCGGCGGCCGCGCGCGGCGAGCGGGTGCAGCAGGCGGTGGAAATCACGCCCATCGCCGTGGCCGGCGCACCGCGCCACTGCCTGATCCAGATCAACGACGTCAGCCTGGCCGTGGGACGGGAAAGGCTGCTGCGCGAACAGGCCATGGTGCTGCGCTCGCAGACCTTCGCCGACGGCCTGACGGGTATCGCCAACCGCCGTCACTTCGACATGGCGATCGAAAAGGAACACCGGCGCGCCAAGCGGGGCAGCCTGCCGCTGTCGCTGCTGATGATAGACATCGACAACTTCAAGGCCTACAACGACCACTACGGCCACCCGCAGGGCGACCAGTGCCTGATCCAGGTGGCGGCCGCGCTGGCGGCCATGCTCAAGCGGCCGTGCGACCTGGTGGCCCGCTACGGTGGCGAAGAGTTCGCCGCCATCCTGCCCGACACGGACGCCGAGCAGGCCTGGCAAATGGCCGAGGCGATCCGGCTGCGCACCATCGAGCTGGCCATCCCCCACCTGCCGGACGGCGAAGGCCAACTGGTCACGGTCAGCCTCGGCGTCGCCACCCGCCATGCCGACAGCACGGCCGACGCCCGCGCCCTGATCAGCGCCGCCGACCGCGCCCTGTACCAGGCCAAGCGCGACGGCCGCAACCGGGTGGCGGCGCAGGCGCTGGCTTAGCGCGGCACGCCGGCGGCCCCGCATCGAACGCGGACATGGCACTAGCCGGGTATGGCGTCCAGCGGCAGCGTCACCGTGAACACGGTGCCCTTGCCCACCTCGCTGTGCACGGCGATGCGGCCATCGAGCACGCCATGCACCAGGTTGTAGACAATGTTGAGCCCCAGGCCCGAACCGCCCTTGCCCAGCTTGGTCGTAAAGAACGGATCATAGATGCGCCCCAGGTGTTCCGGCGCGATGCCGGCGCCATCGTCGCGCACCTCCAGCTCGACCCAGCCACCCTCGCGCGGGCGGGCGCGCACGGCCACGCAACCGCCGGGGACGCCGTCAAAGCCATGGATGACGGCGTTGTTGACCAGGTTGGTCAGCACCTGCCCCACCGCGCCCGGATAGCTGCGCATGCGGATGCCGGACGGGATCTCATGCGTGATGGCGACTCCGCAGTTCTTCAACGATGGCCACAAGGTCAGCATGATTTCCGTGACCACCTCGTCGAGCAGGAACTGGCGTCCCTGTGAACTGGCCCGGTCCACCGCCACCTGCTTGAAACTGGCCACCAGGTCCACCGCCCGGTTCAGGTTGCGCAGCATGATCTCGGCGGCCTGGTGCACCTCCGCCAGGTGCGCGTCGAGCGCCGACTTGCGCAGGCCGGCGGCCGTCTCGTGCTCAAACAGGCGCACATGGTCGGCCAGCGCGCTGGCCGCCAGCAGGCCATTGCCGATCGGGGTATTCAGTTCGTGCGCCACGCCCGCCACCAGTGCGCCCAGCGCGGCCAGCTTCTCGCTGCGCACCAGGTCATCCTGCGTCATCTTCAGCGATTCGAGCGACTGCTCCAGTTCGGCGTTGGTCTCCTGCAGCGCGAAGCTGCGCTCCTCCAGGCGGTCGCGCATGACCTTCATCGCATACAGCAGGCTGGCGCGGTCGCGCGGCGCGATGGCGATCTCGATATCCATCTGGTCGGCGGCGATCTGGCGCGCGATGGCCGTCGCATAATCGGGCTCACCACCCAGTTGCCGCAGCAGCGAGCGCGTGATGCCGAAGGTGATGGCGACACTGAGCGCCGCCGCGAAGCCGCTGAGCGCCAGCAGGACGACGCGGGCCCGCTGGTACGACGAACCGATCGCGCGCCTGGCCTGCTCCATCAGCGCGCTTTCATGCTGCTGCAGCTTGCCCAGCGCGTGGAAGTAATCGCTCTGATAAGGGTCCAGGTCGACCAGCAACAGGTTCTTGGCCTCGCCCTGGCGCCCGTCGGCCAACAGGGCGATGAACTCCTCCTGGTTGAAGGTGTAGGCCGAGCGGATGATCTCGATCTCCTGCAGGATGTCCCTGCCCGGCGCGTCGCGCACATTCCCGTTCAGCTGGTTCATCAGCGCCGCCACGCGCCGCTTGGCGCGCGCGATATCGGCCAGCTGTGTCCCGACCTGGTCCGGCTCCGTCATGATGAGCGTATTGCGCATGGCGCGCGCGATGGCGCCCAGTTCACCGATGACTTCATTGACCAGCAGCGTGTTCGGATAGGTGTCCCGCAGCGCCTCGTCGGTCGTACGGCTCAACGCGCCCAGCCTGGCGATGCCCACCAGCGTCATCGCGATCAGCAGCACGATCACAAAGCCGTAGCCGAACGCCAGGCGCTGGCCTATCTTCAGGTGCGGGAGGCGCATGGCCACAGTGGTTTCTGTCTATCTGGCGTCGATGCCAAACACCGTCTTGTTCGCAACGGGCATCAGCTGATCGATGTTCCTGCTGGTGGCCACCAGGATAGGCACCATGATCTGCTTGGCCGGCACCTTGCCGTGCAGGCTCTCCACCAGCGCCTCGGCCGATTTCACCCCCATCAGGTAAGGCTGTTGCATGCCGCACGCCACCAGCGGCCCGGCCTTGAGCAGCGCCGCCACTTCCGGCATGGCGTCGAACGAACCGATCAGCATCTCGTTCTGTTTTTTAGCGGCCTTGATGGCATGCAGCGCGCCCATCGTGGGCTGGTCAGTTTCGACGAAGATGCTGCGTAGCCGGGGCGTGGCCGCCAGCAGGCTTGTGACAAAACCACTGGTCTCGTCGGCCGAGTAGTTCTGCATCTGGCGCAGTCCCCCTTCGTGCGTGATGCCCGCATCCTTCATCGCGTCGCGAAAACCGTTGGAGCGGTCCTGGCCGTTCTTGCGCGCCAGCGAAATGGTCACCAGCGCGTAAGGATCGTGCTGCCAGCCCTTTTCCTTGAGCGCGGCCGCCACCGCCGTACCCACCTCGTAGGCGCCACGATAATTGTCCGACTTGATGTAGGAGACGTACTGTCCGCTGTTGGTGCCGATATCGGCGATCACCACGGGCACGCCCGCCTTGCGTGCCAGTTCCAGCGTATCGGGTGCGCTCTGGCTGTCGACCGGCGAAATGACGATGCCGGCCACGCCACGGGCGATGGCCTCGCGCGCGTGCTGCAACTGCGTCTGTGCATTGAGCTGGCTGTCCATCACGCGGTAGGTATAGCCGTTGGCCAGCGCCACCGACTCCACCCCCTTGCCCATCGTGCCCCAGAACGGCAAGTCCAGCTTGGCAGTGATATACACGATTTCCCTGGTGGCTGCGGCGGCTTGGCCACACCAGAACCAGGCGCCGGCCGCCATGACGCACCCCAGGCCACGCTGCAGGAACGGACGACGCTTCATCTCTGCTCTCTCTTGGGTAGTGCCAACAGCAAGGTTTTCACGGCGCCGCTCCCCTGCGAAGAAAGTTCACATGTGCAAGTACTGTTTTACTCCCGGCATGGGTGGCCGTCAAACAAAAATTCAGCGCT
>JAZJZQ010000684.1:6896-11469 GCA_040389625.1 Pseudomonadota bacterium
TGCAAGTACTGTTTTACTCCCGGCATGGGTGGCCGTCAAACAAAAATTCAGCGCTGTGGATGAAGATCGACATGCGCGATCCGTCCTTGCGCACTGATGGGGAATCAGTGGCGGGCGTATCCACGTGCCGGAACTGGCCCCGCCAGTCACCGCCGGGCAAAATAGCGCTTGAAAGCGAATATATATTCGCTTAAAATGCGAGCATGAAACCGAAAGACGAGAAAAAACTGGCCGCCATCGCCGCCGCCACCTATGCCCTGGTGGGCGAACGGGGCCTGGCCGGGCTGACCCTGGCCGACATCGCCCGCCGTGCCGGCGTGGCCACCAGCACGCTCTACGTCTATTACGATTCCCGGGAAACCCTGCTCGACACGCTGTACCACAACGCCAAGCAGCTGACCTTCCAGCGCTGGCTGGAGCACGACGATGCGAGCGCCCCGTTCAAGGCCCGGGTGCGCGGCATCTGGCACAACATGCTGCAGCACCGCCTGGAACGGTATGCGGAATTGCAATTCCAGGAACAGTACCACGTGTCGCAGATGGCCAGCCCCGCCAACCGGGAGCTGAGCGCCCGTTTCGGCCAGTTCTATATCGATTTCCTGGCGCTGGGCCAGCGCAGCGAAGTGCTCAAGGCCGTCCCCGCCCCGTTCCTGATCGCCAGCATCACCGGCTCGGTCAAGGAGACGGCCAACCAGATCCGCGCCGGCGCCCTGCCCGACGACGAGACCACGCGCAGTACCGCATTCACGCTGTGCTGGGATGCGATCAAGGCTTGATCGCATTTTTTTTAACCTTTAACCGAATAAATATTCGCTAAAAATCATGAAAAAAGTCATCCTCATCACCGGTTGTTCCAGCGGCATCGGCCGCGCCAGCGCCCGGCTGTTTGCAGCCCAGGGCTGGCAAGTGGTGGCCACCATGCGCGACCCGGCCCAGGCCAGCGACCTGGCCGGCCAGCCCAACATCGACCTGCAGGCGCTCGACGTGACCGACCGCGCCTCGATCGCCGCCGCCTTCGCCGCCATCGCAAGCCGCCATGGCCGGCTGGATGCCGTCGTCAACAACGCCGGCTTCGGCGCCTTCGGGCCGTTCGAGACGGCCGACAGCGCGCTGATCGAGCGCCAGCTGGCCACCAACCTGACCGGCGTGATGGACGTGACCCGCGCCGCCCTGCCCCTGATGCGCGCCCAGCGCAGCGGCACCATCGTCAACGTCGCCTCGGTCGGCGGGCTGGTGACGATGCCGTTCAACGCCATCTACCATGCCACCAAGTTTGCCGTGGTGGGCTTTACGGAAGGGCTGAATTACGAGCTGGCGCCGTTCCATATCCGTGCCCGCTACGTGGCGCCGGGCGGGGTGAGCACCGACTTCATGGGCCGCTCGCTCAGCACCACCTTCGAGGGTAACGACCACCCCTACGCCGACGCCGTCGGCAAGGTGATACAGGCATTCGGCCAGCGCGTGGCCAACTACTCCACGCCGGAACAGATCGCGCAGACGGTGCTGCGCGCCGTCACGGACGACGGCGCGCAAGTGGGCTACGTGGCCGGCGCCGACGCCGAAGCCCTGCTGGCTGCCCGCGCGCAGCTGGGTGAGCAAGGCTATCTGCGGATGATGATGCAGCGCTTCGGCCTGCAGGAACAGGACGCCGGCTAAAGGGCTGGGACCATCGGCCGCACGGCAACGGCGCACCGCCCATGGCAGGTGCGCCGCCATGGGAAAACCTCTCCGGCATGTCATGCCGCCAAATCTATGTTCTTCGCCGATGAGCGGGAGACAGCACGGGGCCTGAGGTACCGGCCTTCGTTTTTGCCCCCGCTGTCTAATTCGGTCGAAACGATGCGAATGCCGGCTAATGGCGTCCAGAATTTCCGGCACGCCAAATTCTGTAGACTGCAATCGACTCCACAAAGCAACCCCGGGACCGAATTAGACTTTTCGCCATCTCGGCTTAGACCGACTTGGAAAGCCAACGGCAACTTTTAGCCTGCGTAGACTATCGAAGCTGGTTTTTTCGGGGATGTATGGCCCCCAAGGTTCCCGCCTCGAATCGCGATTGCGCATCCGCCCATTGGAGATCGGAAACCACTTCCATGTTGCAGTTGGTTTTTGAGACCGCCATGAGTCTACAAATTGGACAGCGGAATCGAAAGCTGGTTCGCTTTAGACTTTCACGGCAAAAGAAGCGACCAGATTAGACTCGGTGCCCAGATTTCATGGACAGTTTTGGACTGGCGCTTGGAAATTTCAGGCTGAATTAGCCGCAACCGGCTCGAACTGGACCGAATTAGACCCTAGGGCAAATCGGGAACGTCACCCACCTATACCCCCGCAGGCTTTCCCGATCGTCCGCATTGAACCGAATTTAATGCCTGCTACACCTCCTGACATAGCCGGCTTGGGAGAGCACCCATATTGATAGAAGGAGTGCAATCCCAAACCGGCGGCATCTGCGTCAGTACGGCTTATTCGGCAAGAATTTGCCGTCCAGCGTGATGACGGCCCGTTCGCCGCCCTCGGGATCGGCCACCTTCTTTATGTCCAGCTTGAAGTTGATGGCGCTGATGATGCCGTCGCCGAACTGCTCGTGCACCAGGGCCTTGAGGGTGGTGCCGTAGATCTGGATCATCTCGTAGAACCGGTAGATGGTGGGATCGGTGGGCGTGCCGCCGGCGATGCTGCCGCGCAGCGGGATGGCCGTCAGCGTCGCGGCGTCCGCGCTGCCGAGCGCCAGGCGCAGGCACACCAGGTCGGCCGCCGCGCGCGGCAAGGCGTGCTGGCCCAGGATGGCGGCCGTCACATACGGCACGCTCAGGCCAGTATCCTGGGCCAGCTCGGCCCAGGACAGGTCGGCCATGGCTTTGGCGGTCAGGGCGCGTTCGGTCAGGGCGATACGGGCATCCTGGTAGACGTGGGATTGTTGCATGATGACTCCTAGGGTTAAGTGAAGTAAAAGGTCAGGCGACCATGGCGCCACGCTGGCCTGGCGTGGCGAGGGTGTGTGGGAAATCGGCCAGTGAAACAAAGCGGTGGCTGGCGCCGTCGAGGGCGACGATGGTGCCGGTCTCGATGTCGTACACCCAGCCATGCAGGTTGAGGCGCCCCTGCTCCAGCGCCAGCGCGACGGAAGGATGGGTCTTGAGGTTCATCAGCTGGGCAATGACGTTCTCGCGCACCATCGACGTCAGGCGGGCCGCGTCCGACACGTGCTGGCGGGCCGCGTTGACCACCTTGGCCGAATCGGCGTGGCGCAGCCAGCTCGCCACGGCCGGCAGGTGGTCCAGGCATTTGCAGCTGGAGATGGCCGTCATCGCGCCGCAGTCGGAGTGGCCGCAGACGACGATGTCGGTCACGCCCAGCACGGCCACCGCATATTCGACGGTAGCGGTTACCCCGCCCGGCTCGGAACTGTAGGACGGCACGATATTGCCGGCATTGCGGATCACGAAAATGTCGCCCGGATTTTGCTGGGTCAGCAGTTCCGGCACCACGCGGCTGTCGGAACAGGTGATGAACAAGGCGCTCGGGTTCTGCGTGGTGGCGAGCTGCTTGAACAGGGCCGACAGCCGGGGAAAGGCGTGCCGCTGGAACTTGAGTGCTCCTTCAACGATGGACTGCATGGCATTCTCCTGGTGGGTTGCGGGTAGTGATGCCATGATGCAGCGAATGAACTATAGTGTCCAAGACCGATATACAATTGAATCCATAAGTAACTCCTATAGTTATCGCGCCATGCTGCTACGCCATCTCCAGTACCTGATCGCCGTGGTCGACCACGGCAACTTCACCCGCGCCGCCCAGGCCCTGCACGTATCGCAACCGACCTTGTCGCAGCAGATCCGTCAGCTGGAAGATCGCCTGGGCGCGCAGCTGCTGGACCGTTCCGGCCGCGCCGTGCGCCCCACCGATGCCGGCCTGGCCTACCTGGCCCATGCCCGCCGCGCGCTGACCGACCTGGCCGCCGCCGAGCGCGCCGTGCACGACGTGCACGACCTGTCGCGCGGCAGCCTGCGCCTGGCCATGACGCCCACCTTCACCGCCTACCTGGTCGGTCCCGCCATCGCCCTGTTCCGCGCCCGCTATCCGGCGCTCACGGTGCACATCCACGAGATGGCGCTGGACGCGATCGGCGCCGCGCTGGCGGAGGATATGGTCGACCTGGGCATCGCCTTCAGCCCGCTCGATGCGGACGACGTCAGCTGCCAGGAACTGTTTTCGGAAAAGCTCAGCGTGATGGTGGGCAGCGGCCATCCGCTGGCGCGCCGCAAGCAGGCCATCACCTGCGCCGAACTGGAACGCGAGCCGCTGGCGCTGCTGGCGCCCGGCTTTGCTACGCGCGATTTTGTGAATGGGTACTTGCAGGCGCAGGGGATACGCCCGTCTATCGTGGTCGAAGCGAACACCATCAATGCGCTGGTGGAGATCGTGCGCCGTGGCGGCATGGCCACCATCCTGCCGGACGCCATCACACGCGACCATCCTGCCTTGCGCAGTGTCGCGCTGACACCGGCCCTGCCCCAGCGCACGGTGGCGCTGTTATGGCGCAAGGACAGTTACCAGAGTGCGGCCGCCA
>JAZJZQ010000685.1:0-3089 GCA_040389625.1 Pseudomonadota bacterium
AAGATGATGGCGGTCTTGTCGGCGTTGCCGTTTTCCAGGTTGCGGTCCAGGCAGTTGTACGACACGTTCAGATGGCCGTCTTCGAACCACTTGTAGAACGGCGCTTCGTCTTCGTTCAGGACCTGCGTGAACGGCTTTTGCCACACGAGGTTTTCGCGGGCCAGGCGGCCCCAGAAACCTTCGTAGTCGGCCGCCGCTTCGGCGCACAGTGCCTCGTAGGCGGCCATGCCCGATACTGCGGCCTGGTCTGCAAACGCCGCCGGCGGTGCGAAAACGCGGGATTCTTGTGGGCCCTGTTGCTGGGCGCTTTGTGCTTGGTTTGCGGTGCTGGTCATGCTGATCTCCAGTGTAGTAATCGTTTGATAACAACATTAAACTTGATCGCTTACTGAGCCCTTACAGGCATTCCCCGGCGGAGGATTTAATGTCAGTTCCCGTTGCAATCACGCCTGTTGTGCCATTTTACCAATCTTTTAATTCGGGCATTCATTGCGCATCAGCTCGCCGTGCGGATGCGATTGCCGATAAGCACGTGTAAAATGTCGGCAGTCCTCACCTGCCCACTAGCATACCGGAGTCCTGCCCCGATGACCTATCCGCCTTTCCGACAGCCTGCGCCGCGCCTGCGGCCGCTGTCCGCGTGGTCGTCGTGCGCGCCGTCGTTGCCGCCGGGCCGCTGTCCCGATTTCCGCATCACTCATCGTTCCTTTCGAATTTAACCACGCGAGATCACCATGACCATCATCAAGCAAGAAGACCTGATCGACTCCGTCGCCGCCGCGCTGCAGTACATCAGCTACTACCATCCGGCCGACTACATCGAGCACCTGGCGCGCGCCTACGAGGCTGAACAGAGCCCGGCCGCCAAGGATGCCATCGCGCAGATCCTGACCAACTCGCGTATGTGCGCGGAAGGCAAGCGTCCGATCTGCCAGGATACCGGCATCGTCAACGTGTTCCTGAAGATCGGCATGGGTGTGCGCTTCGAGGGCTTCTCCGGCACCGTCACCGACGCCGTCAACGAGGGCGTGCGCCGCGCCTACAACTACGCCGACAACAAGCTGCGCGCCTCCATCGTGGCCGATCCGCAGTTCGACCGCAAGAACACCAAGGACAACACGCCAGCCGTGGTACACATGGAACTGGTCGAGGGCAATACGGTCGACGTGAAAGTGGCGGCCAAGGGCGGCGGCTCGGAAAACAAGTCGAAGATGATCATGATGAATCCTTCCGATTCGCTGGTGGACTGGGTCATGAAGACGGTGCCCACCATGGGCGCGGGCTGGTGCCCGCCCGGCATGCTGGGCATCGGCATCGGCGGCACGGCCGAGAAGGCCATGCTGATGGCCAAGGAAGTGCTGATGGAAGACATCGACATGTACGAGCTCAAACAGCGCGGCCCCAAGAACAAGCTGGAAGAGCTGCGTATCGAACTGTGCGACAAGATCAACTCGCTGGGCATCGGCGCCCAGGGCCTTGGCGGCCTGACCACGGTGCTGGACGTGAAGATCATGATGCACCCGACCCATGCCGCTTCCAAGCCGGTGGCCATGATCCCGAACTGCGCCGCCACCCGCCACGGCCACTTCGTGCTCGACGGTTCCGGCCCGGCCTATATGACGCCGCCACCACTGTCGACCTGGCCTGAAGTGCACTGGACCCCGGACACGGAAAAATCCAAGCGCATCGACCTGGACACGCTGACCAAGGAAGAAGTGGCGTCGTGGAAGCCGGGCCAGACCCTGCTGTTGAACGGCAAGATGCTGACCGGCCGCGATGCCGCGCACAAGCGCATCCAGGACATGCTGGCCAAGGGCGAGTCGCTGCCGGTGGACTTCAAGAACCGCGTGATCTACTACGTCGGTCCGGTCGATCCCGTGCGCGACGAGGCAGTCGGTCCGGCCGGCCCGACCACCGCGACCCGCATGGACGGCTTCACCGAGATGATGCTGGAGAAGACGGGCCTGATCGCCATGATCGGCAAGGCCGAGCGCGGCCCGGTCGCCATCGAGGCGATCCAGAAGCACAAGTCCGCTTACCTGATGGCCGTGGGCGGCGCCGCCTACCTGGTGTCGAAGGCGATCAAGAGCGCCAAGGTGCTGGGCTTTGCGGACATGGGCATGGAAGCGATCTATGAGTTCGAGGTGGTCGACATGCCCGTCACCGTGGCCGTCGATGCGGCCGGCACGTCGGTCCACAACACCGGTCCAAAAGAGTGGCAGGCCAAGATCGAGCAGCTGAGCAGCGTAGGCCAGATCCCCGTCACCGTCGCTTAAGCCGTTCCCGTGCCGCCCCGCTGCGTTTGCGCTGCGGGGCGGTTGCCGTTTACGATACGCTCATGAATCCTATCCCAGCTATTTCCACCGCCCCGGACGCGCCCATCGGCGTGTTCGATTCCGGCGTGGGCGGCCTGTCCGTGCTGCGCCACATCCGCGCCCAGCTGCCGCACGAGCACCTGGTCTATTTTGCCGACACCGGCTTCGCGCCCTACGGCGACAAGCCGGAAGCCGTGGTCACGGCGCGCGCCCTGGCCGTCACGGACTTTCTCGTCACGCAGGGCGTCAAGGGACTGGTGGTGGCGTGCAACACGGCCACCGTGGCTGCCATCAAGGCCATCCGCGCCCGCTATCCGACGCTGCCCGTGGTGGGCGTGGAGCCGGGCCTGAAGCCGGCCGTCGCGGCCAGCCACAACGGCAAGATCGGCGTGCTGGCCACCGACCGCACGCTGTCGGGCGAAAAATTTCTCCAGCTGCGCGCGCAGATCAGCGGCGCCAGCGGGGCCGAGTTCCTGCTGCAGCCGTGCATCGGCCTGGCCGACCAGATCAACCTGGGCGAGCTCGACACGCCGGCCACGCAAGCCATGCTGCAACGCTACGTGGCGCCCCTGATCGCGCAGGGCGTCGATACGCTGGTGCTGGGCTGCACCCACTATGTGTTCGTCCAGCCCGGCATCGAACAGGTGGTGGAGCGCACCAGTGCCCATCCCGTGGCCATCATCGACACGGGCGACGCCGTGGCGCGCCAGATCGCCCGCCTGCTGCAGGCGGCCGGACTGGAACGGGCGCCGGCAACGGCGGCGGACAATCCCG
>JAZJZQ010000686.1:0-13167 GCA_040389625.1 Pseudomonadota bacterium
GCCGATTTCGAAACCATGCCGTTCCAGCCGATCGACAACCTGGGCCAGTACTGGTTCCAGCAGTTCCTGGCGCAGCCGTCGGCGCAAAGCCTGGGCTTCACCCTGCACACCACCGACCTGCTGCAGCCGCACCATACCTGGACCACCTCGGCCAACAACCACGCCTCGTGGGAACAGTGGGTGCAGGACTACTATGACACCGAGCACCTGAACGATCCGGCGCTGGTAGCCGCGGCCATTGCCGACTTTACGCCGGTGGCGCCGGCGGCCGTCGACATCCGTCCGCTGCTGACCCAGGGCGGTACCTATTCGTACGCCAACGGCGGCATCGTGCTGTCGTCGAGCGACCAGAACGACCGCCGCCGCGTGGGCCAGCAAATGATTCCGCACTCGATCGCGATGGTGGTCCATGTGCTGAACCGCGCCGCCGAGCGCCTGGCGAACTAAGCGCCATGACGATCCGGACCACAGGCTGGCGCCGTCCGGCGCTGGCGGGGGCGCTGGCGCTGGCGTTGTCGGTGGCGCTGATACAGGCCCAGGCGGCAGTCGCTTATCGGCTCAACGATCCAGCCATTGCCGCCCGGGTCGACGGCGCGCCGCTGCTGGCGTTCAGCGTGGACGCCATGTGGCGCACGGCGCGCCAGGGCGACCCGAAAGCGAGCCGCAGCGCGGCGCTGGAACAGGCCGTCGTCAACCGCCTGCTGGCCGGATCGGCGCGCAAGACTTATGGCGAGGCCGTGCTGTTCGCCGGCCAGCGCGTGGCTTTCGCGCATGACGTGATGGTGGACGACCAGCTGGTCGCCACGCTGCGCGGCCTGTACGGCAAGGAGCTGGAGCAATCCATGCAGCGCCTGCCCGGCGCCAGCCTGGCTGGCCTGGTGACGGCGCAGCCGGCTGTCGACCCGGCCGCGCTGGACGCCGTGTTCGGCCGCGCCGGCCAGCTGCGGCTGGAATACACGCTCAACGCCGCCCAGCTGGCGCGGGCGCAGGACGTCGTGGTGCTGCGCTACCAGCTGCCGCAAGGTCCGGCCGGCGCCATCACGCTGGCCGATGTGTACCGGCGCCAGAACGTGCAGGGCAGGGTGGCGCTGTTCGGGCGCCAGTCGGCCCACCTCCAGCAGCAGGCCAGGCTGGCGCTGGCCGCGTTGTACGTGCAGCACTGGAGCAGCCAGCGCTTCGGCGCCGCCGCCGTGGCCGACCTGCGCCGCGTGCTGGACGAGCAGGATGCCGTGCAGGCCTTGCAGCAGTTGCACGGCATCGGCAATGACATCGACGCGGCCAGTCCCGTCGTCAAACAGTTGTCGGCCCAGGTCAGCGCGGCCGATATCGACAATTACTACCGCCGCCACCGCGAGGAGTTCCGCCGCATCGAGAAGGTGAAGGCGCGCCATATCCGCCTGGCCGACGAGCGCACGGCGCAGACGGTGGCCGATGCGCTGGCCGGCGGCGCCGATTTCGGCGCGCTGGCCCGGCGCCATTCCGTCGCCGCGGACAGCGCGGCCGGCGGCGAGCTGGGATGGCTGCAGCACAGCGGCACGCCGGACTGGCTGGCGCAGCTGGCGTTCTCGCAGCCGGAAGGCCAGCCTTCGCGCCCCATCCGCAGCCCCGTGGGGCCGAACGAGAAGGCGGTGTGGGAAATCGTGCTGGTCGATAAGCGCCAGGAAGGCTACCAGGACCCGGCTTCGGAGACGGTGCGCTACGTGGCCGGCAACGCCGTGGCGCGCGAGAAGGCGGCGGCCCAGCTGGCCGCGCTGCGCCAGCGCCTGCTGGGCGAGGCGCGCATCGACATCAACCGTGGCGTGCTCGATCAGCCGCTGCGCCAGCTGGAGCAGCGTTCATGAAGCGCGGCGCGCTGGTGGCGCTTGCCGTCGCGGCGGCGGCGGCGGGATGGCTGGCCTGGCCGTCCGTCGCCCGGCAGGCGGGCATGGCGAGCGGGCAGCCCTCCGCGTCCGCGCGTGCGGGCGACGCGGGTGCGCGCGCGGGCGAGGGTGGCGACCAGTGGTTCCACGCCGTGCCCGAGCACGAGACCGAGCTGCAGCGGGTGCCGCTGACGCCCGTCGACAGCAGCCGCTCCGCCTGGCTCAGCATGGCCGAGACGCGCGAGCATGGCGACGCGCGCACGCCGCCGCTCGAACGTGACGAAGCCCGCACGCCGCCCACGGCGGCCGAACTGGCCGACCCAAAAGCCTATCAGCAGTACCAGCAGGGGCAGCAGGTCCGTGTGCTGGGCGCCTTCGTCGGCGCGGCTGCGGCCGAGTTGCCGCGCCTGCAGGCCGATGTGGAGCGGGGCCGCGCGGCCGGCGTGCCGGCCGAGCAGATCGCCAAGGTGGAAGAGAAGATCCGCCGCATCGAGCAGCAGCGCCAGGCCATCCTGCGCAACCATCCCGAGCTGAACGGCGCCACTGCGCGCTGACCCGGCTTTATACCGGCGCGGCCAGCTGCACGCGATTGCGCCCGGCCCGCTTGGCCGCGTACAAGGCTTCGTCGGCGCGGGCATAGGCGCTGTCGAAGCTGGTGCCAACGCGGCACCAGCTCACCCCCACGCTGGCCGTGACCTGGCGCGCGACGGGCGCGGCGAAGACGTGGGCCGCGACGGCGTCGCAGATGCGCTGCCCCAGCGCGCGCGCCTCGGCCGCGCTGGCGGCCGGCCAGACGACGGAAAATTCCTCGCCACCCACCCGGCCGATGGCCGCCGCGCTGCCCAGCAACTGGCGCAGGCAATGCACCACGGCCTGGATCACGGCGTCGCCCGTGGGGTGGCCATACTCGTCGTTGATGCGCTTGAACAGGTCGATGTCGAGCACGATCAACGCCGTGTCGCTGCGCTGCAAAACGTCGCTGGCGTGCTCGATCACGGCGCCCCGGTTCAGGGCGCCCGTCAACGGATCGTGGCTGGCGCGGTAGGCCAGCTGGGCGGCCATGTCCTGCAGGCGGCGGTTGAGCAGGTTCATGTCGCGCTCGGCCCGGTCGCTGCGGGCGATCAGGCGCGCGCTCTCGCGCATCAGGCGTTCGTAATGGACGATCAGCTGGCCCAGCGCGTGACGCTGGTCGGCGCCATAGGTGGCGTCGGCGTACGCTTCGCGCGCCTGGGCCAGCGCGGCGCGCTCGTTGGCGAACAGGTCGGCCTGCGCCGCGCCGGCGGCCGTCATCCGGCCGCGCCTATGGCGTGGGCCTGGAAGTCGAGGGCGGCGAAGTCGTCGCGCAGTTCCTGGCCGAACTCGAAGATGGTGTCGTCGTCTTCGTCGTGATACCAGTTCAGGCGCACCTGGTTGCCGGCCAGCGCCGCGCCGTTGAAGGCTTCGAACAGCGTGAACAGCATCTTGGTGCTGGAGCTGTTGAAGTAGGCCAGCGACACGTGCACCGTGATGACGGCGTCGCTGCGCCCGGCCAGGTAGGCGCGTACGCGCTCGATCAGCGGGCCGTAGAAGGCGGCCGCGTTTTCCGGATAGGATTCACCCTTGATCGACAGGACATCCTGCGCGAAGCGGAAGTCGATCTCCGGCGACGTGGGCGAGGCGTTGATGAATAATGGTTCCATGGTCTTTCCCGATCTTGCTTGCTAAGTGGTGGCTTCAAACTGACCGTGACCGGGCATGGTGGCCGGGGCCGTGCAGCCGCACGGCGGGGCGCCACGGCGCCACGGACGGTTTGAGGCGACCTAAATGATGGCCTTGATGCAGAACACGGTGGTGCCGGCGTGCTGCGGTTCCGGCACGAACTCGAATTCCAGCGGCGCGCTGGCCTCGCGCGCCATGGTCAGAAAGCCCATGCCGGCGCCCTTGCTGTCGGCCGGGGTTTCCTCGCGCAGCGCCTTCTTGTAGGCGAACTTGATCTGTTCCATCGTCATCGTGTGCAGCGGCTCGAGCCGGCAGCGGATGCGCTGCACGTTGGTGCTGTCGACCGGATTGGCGCACAGCAGGAAGAAGCTGTCGTCCTTGATGCCGATGCAGAACGAGCCGCGCCGCATCTGGGCGTCGTGGGCGCCGGGTGTGAGCGTGTCGGACGAGTAGTGCATGATGTTCTGCGCCATTTCCACGAACGAGGAAAAGATGCGCCGCCGCGTGGGGCCGGCCGCGCCGGCCGTGTCCAGCCTGGCGCGGATGGTCTCGGAAATGGCCGCCACCACGTGCTGCGAAAAATAGCCGGCGTAAAAGAAGATGATGTGGCGCTTGCGGGCCACGTCCCAAAACTCATTGAATTCTTCGTACAGCAAAACGCGCTCCTGGTCGGGTCATGGGCGGAAACAGAAAAAGGTCAGGTCGTCGCGGCGCGGCTGCTCGCCTTGCCAGCGCTGCAGGTCCTCCAGCACGGCTTGGCCGACCCGGGCCGCGCTATCGTCGCGCCGCGCCAGCAGCAGTTCGCGCAGGCGGCGCTTGCCGTAGGCGATGTCGCGGCTGCCGCCGATCTGGTCGGTCAGGCCGTCGGTGGCCAGGAACAGCAGGCTGCCCGGCGCCACGGCCAGCCGGCAACTGGTCCAGGCATGGTCGAGCGGCGTGTCCACATAGCCCACGCCCATGCGCGCGCCGTCGGCCACCTGCACCGACGGCTGGCCCGGTTCCAGCTGGTACAGCGCCAGCCGCGCGCCGGCGTAGTGCAGCTGGCGCGCGGCGGCGTCGAACCACAGGAAGGCGGCGTCCATGCCGTCGTTGGAGGCGGGCGCGGCGCCGTCCTGTTCCAGCTGGCCCAGCATGGTCTTGATGCCGCGGTTGACGGCGCCCATCAGCGCGGCCGGATCGCGCGGGCCGTGCTGTTGCAGGGCCTGGGCCAGGGTGGAGGAGGCGATCAGCGTCATGAAGGCGCCCGGCACGCCATGGCCCGTGCAGTCGGCCACGGCGGCGAACCAGCCGTCGTCGTAGCGGGCGAAGTGGTAGAAGTCGCCGCCCACCACGTCGCGCGGCTGCCATTCCAGGCAGGCGTCGGCCAGGGTGGCG
Source organism: Pseudomonadota bacterium (assembly GCA_040389625.1). Taxonomy (GTDB): domain Bacteria; phylum Pseudomonadota; class Gammaproteobacteria; order Burkholderiales; family Burkholderiaceae_D; genus Rugamonas. The sequence goes on from JAZJZQ010000686.1 coordinate 4,932, forward strand.
GCCAATGTTTCGGCCGAGGGCCGCAGCAGGGCGCGCTGGATCACGCTGGCGTAGTCGATGCTGTGCATGATCTGGCGGTTCTTTTCGGCCTGCATGGTGGCCACCACGTTCATCAGCTGCAGGCCGAAGCCGACCCCGGCCAGTTCACCGCCGCGGGTGATGATGAAGCCGTCGGCCAGCGCCTTTTCGCCCGACTCCACGGCGCGGAAGGTGAGCGCCTCGATGCTCATGGCGGCGTCCACGATGAGCGGGTCCTTGTCCATGAAGGCGATGCAGCTCTTCTTGCCGTACACCTCCTGGTAGTAGGGCTTCGACATCTGCGACATGAACAGGTTGCGGCTGATCAGGCCGATGGGGCGCTGCTGTTCCGTGACGGGCAGGCTCATCAGGTCGCGCCGTTCCGTGAACAGCTCCAGCACGGCGAAGTTGCTCAGATCGGAAGGGACGGCGACCGTTTCCACGCACAGGTCGGCGGCGACGGACAGGCGGAAGCGGGGCAGATGCAGACGAGAGGCGTTGAACTCCACGGCCTATAACCTTTGCGGAACGGTAGCGGTTGGTGACGGTCGCCCCTGTTGCGGGCATGCCGGCCATGCTAGTGCCGCAATGTTACTGGCTGATTACAAACTTAATGAAAAGGAAAAATAGTTATCTTTTGGGATATGGTCGCCGGTGCTGGTGCCGGCGCTGGCCGTCCCGCTCAACTGGCGCACAACGCGTGCAGGAAGCTCAGGTGCTGGCTGACGGCACCCCGTTCGGCGCGCCGCTGCGGGTCGCCATCCTGGGCGAACTCGTCGCGGATGGCCAGGCATTCGGCCAGCGCCGCTTCCAGCGCCCGCAGCATGCCCGGCATGCCCGCTTCGTCATACCAGACGGGCAGCAAGTTCATCAACGCTTGCACTGCCGCTTGTTCGGACTGCATCAGTACGTGGTCGGAGGTCAAGATGGTGCTCACTTTCTCATTGCCCCGCGCCAGGCGGTGCGGCGGCCGTAAAACCAGTATAGACCATTTCACGATAATAGTTTCTAATAAAAAACAGATGTGGCAAGGATGATAATTTAATGTTGCACTTTTGACGCAGCCGGGCGGTTCGCTTCCGGCGCACTTCTGCGCTGTATCAAATGGCCGTTCGCTGCGGCCAGTATCGTCAATCCTGGCGCCGCCCGGAGCGGCTTGACGACACCCGCACAGGAGATATTCGATGGCCACCACCGCACATACACACGTTATTCCGGGCAGCACGCAGACGGCGCTGGTTGGCGCCGTGGCGCTGGGCCCCGTCGATCCCGACCAGGTGATAGAAATCACGGTGCGGCTGCGGGCCGCGCCCGAACGCAACACGCCCGACCTGCAGGCGCTGGCGGCCGACCAGCCGCCGGCCAGCCGGCGCTACCTGAGCCGCGAAGCGTACAGCCTGCAACATGGGGCCAGCCATGCCGACATCGTGACGGTGGAAACCTTCGCCCGCCAGCATGGCATGGCCATCATCAGCAGCAACGCGGCCCAGCGCCGGGTGGTGCTGTCGGGCACGGCCGCGTCCATGGAACAGGCCTTCGGCGTGCAGTTGCAGGACTATGAATTCCCGGACGGCACCTACCGTGGCCGCGAAGGCGAACTGCACGTGCCGCCGGAACTGGCCGGGGTGGTGGAGGGCGTGTTCGGGCTGGACGACCGGCCCGTGGCCACGCCCAAGCTGCAGCGGCTGGAGCCGGACGGGCTGGTGCAGACGGCCGCCGCCGCCGGGACGGCGTTCACGCCACCCCAGCTGGCCAAGCTGTACAACTTCCCGCCGGGGCTCGACGGCACGGGGCAGTGCATCGGCATCATCGAGCTGGGCGGGGGCAGCCGGCCGCGCGACTTGAAGGCCTATTTCCAGGAGCTGGGCTTGCCGCTGCCCGTGGTCAAGACCATTTCCGTCGACCACGCCAAGAACCGGCCCACGACGGCCGACAGCGCCGACGGCGAAGTGATGCTCGACATCGAAGTGGCGGGCGCCATCGCGCCCAAGGCCGTGATCGCCGTCTATTTCGCGCCCAATTCGGAACGGGGCTTCCTGGACGCCATCACGGCGGCCGTGCACGACAAGGTGAACCGGCCGTCCGTGCTGTCGATCAGCTGGGGCGCGCCGGAATCGCGCTGGACCGGCCAGGCCATGACGGCCTTCGAGCAAGCCTTCGCGGAAGCGGCCGCCATGGGCGTGACGGTGTTGTGCGCGGCCGGCGACAACGGTTCCACGGACGGCGAGGCGGACGGGCGCCAGCACGTGGACTTTCCCGCCTCGGCGCCCCATGCACTGGCCTGCGGCGGCACCCGGCTGGACGTGCAGGCCGACGGGGCGACGACGGAAACCGTGTGGAACGAGGGCCCCAACAGCGCCACGGGCGGCGGCTACAGCGCCTTCTTTTCGCGGCCCGACTACCAGGCCGTGCTGGGCGACGACGTGACCATGCGCGGGGTGCCGGACGTGGCCGGCGACGCCGATCCGGCCACCGGCTACCGGGTACGGGTGGACGGACGCGAACTGGTGTTCGGCGGCACCAGCGCCGTCGCGCCCCTGTGGGCCGGGCTGCTGGCGCTGGTCAACCAGCAGCTGGGGCAGCCGGTGGGCTTCATCAATCCCTTGCTGTACGGCTCGCTGCGCAGCCGGGGCGTCACGCGTGACATTACGGTGGGCAACAATGGCGACCAGCAGGCGGCGACGGGGTGGGATGCCTGCACGGGCTGGGGCTGTCCGGACGGCCAGAAGCTGCTGCAGGGGCTGTCGAGCTAGCCTTGCAGTTTCTGTGTGGCAAATAAGTGTGGCGTTCTTACAAGCATCTTCGTGCTTCTTGTCTGGATTTTGGGAAATACCAGGCGAAACACTGTTACAATCAACGTCAGATAGTGCGCTTCTTGGTCACTATCTGGCGCGGGCCGCCCGGCGGGCCGCCTAGCGTGTTTTGCCTCTTTTTCCCGGAGCCGAGCTATGCAGATGAACGGACCGTCCTTCGCGGCCACCGTGACCGCGACAGGCACATACCCAGAACGTACGCCCACCGCTGAGCAGGTCGCCACGCGCCATGCGGCGGCCGCGCACGCCCATCCCGCCATACCGGTCCCGGATGCCGACAGCGTGGCGCCGGTGCAGCACGCGCCGGCGTCGCTGACGGGCGCCGACGTCGCCCGCAAGACGGCGGACGACGCGGCGCGCCAGGCCCGGGAGCAATTCGATGCGGGACTGCAAAGCCTGGCCAACCGGCCCGAGGCGCAAATCCTGCATGCGCGCCTGGCCACACAGGTGCGGCCGGCGGCGGAGCAGCAAGCCACCCAAGCGGCCAACGACAGCGAGCTCGCCGCGAGCAAGCCCGCGCCCGTCCTCAACGGGACTGACAACGACATGGCGGCCGATACTAACCACGACGGCAAGGTCAGCGATGACGAACGCATGCGCTACGTGGCGCCGCTTACCTACCGCAGCAGCGAACGGCTGGCGGCCCTGGCCGACAGCCCGTCCGCATTCTCGCTGGCCGAGGCCAACCGCGCTTACGGCCAGGTGGCGGCGCAGGCGCTGGCGGCCTGACGTAACGTCAGGCCCGCCGATCGCCGTGGCACCCGCTGCGGCGCGACGGCGCCGCGAGTGCGTCATCCTGCCGCCGCCTGCGGGCCGCCATTACCTTGCACTGGCTGTTTAATCCTTGAAGCGCGCCTCGCGCTTGGCCATGCCGGCCATCATCGCCTCCTGCAAATCGTTCGACATCAGCATGGCCGCGTTCCAGGTGGCTACGTAGTTGAGGCCATCGGCCACGCTGTGGTCGCGCGCGTAGGTGATCATTTCCTTGCAACCGCGCACCGACAGCGGCGACTTGCTGGCGATCACGGCGGCGATTTCGCGCACGCCCGCGTGCAGCGCTTCCTTCGATTCGAACACGCGGTTGACGAGGCGAATCTCGCGCGCCTCGGCCGCATCGACCTTGCGTGCCGTGTAGGCCAGCTCGCGCGTGATGCCTTCGCCGATCAGGCGCGGCAGGCGCTGCAGCGTGCCCACGTCGGCCGTCATGCCGATGTCGATTTCCTTGATGGTGAAATAGGCGTCGGCCGAGCAGTAGCGCATGTCGGCGCAGGTGATCAGGTCGATGCCGCCACCCACGCAGGCGCCGTGGATGGCTGCCAGCACGGGCTTGCGGCAACGCTCCAGGCTGGTGAGCGTGTCCTGCAGGTCGAGGATGACCTGGCGCAGCGCTTCGCGCGTGCGGCCGTCGCAATCGTTGCGGATCTGGCCGCCCAGGCCCATCATCATCTGCAGGTCGATGCCGGCCGTGAACAGCTTACCGTCCGCTTCCAGGATGGCCACGCGCGCCTCGGGCGTGGCGTCCACCCACTGGAAGGCCTTGCGCAGTTCGTGCCACATGGCCAGGTTCATGGCGTTGGCCTTGTCGGCACGGTTCAGCTTGACGACGGCGATGTGGTCTTCCAGGTGTACGGTCAGGGTTTCATAGCTCATTGCGGTCCTTTCATGCCATGGTCCATGGCGGGGGAGGTGGGAGAAATCAGGGGGCCGGGGCCGGCTTGCACATCAGGGCCAGCACGTCCAGGTAGCCGGGCGGCTGCGGGCACAGGCCCCGTTCGCGCAGCAGGCGGTGGGTCGCTTGCAGGCGGAAATAGGGCACGGCCGGCATCAGGTGGTGTTCGATGTGGAAGTTGACGCGCAGCGGCGCCACCGTGGCGCGGGCCAGCAGGCCGGCGCGGGTGGTGCGGGTGTTGCGCAGCATGTCCGTGCTCTGCTCGGTGCAGCCGTGTTCGGCCATGGAGCGGATGCGCATGTACAGGCTGTAGGTGCTGAAGTAGGCGCCCAGCCAGGCCAGGTAGAGCCAGGCGTGGCCGGTGGCGGCCAGCGTGCCCAGCAGCAGGGCCTGGAACAGGAAGTATTTCCAGCCGTTGCGCGCCAGGTCGGCCGCGCGGTCGCGCCAGGTGCGGCCATCCTGGGGCAGGCGCACGACGTCGCTGGCCACGGTCCAGCGCAGCACGCCCGCATTCATCAGCAGCAGGCCCAGTTCGCGCTTGAGGCCGGAGATGCCCGCCACGTCGCGCAGCAGCTTGCGGGCCAGCGAGGCGGGCGTGGTGGGGAAGGGGGCGGCCAGGCTGCGGTCCGTGTCGTCGGCCGTGCCGGTCTTGGCGTGGTGCTGCAGGTGGTGGCGCCGGTAGCGCTGCAAATCGACGCCGATGGCGCTGCCGCAGGCGTAGTCGCCCACCAGGTCGTTCAGGCGGCGGCTGCGGAACAGCGTGCTGTGGGAGGCGTCGTGCATCAGGATCGCCAGGCTCAGCTGGCGTCCGCCCAGCACCAGGATCACCAGCAGCCAGGTGAGCGGATGGGGCCAGCGCGCCAGCACCACGAAGCACAGGGCGATCACGCCCCAGGTGAACAGGACGGCGCGCCAGCCCATCCAGTCGGAACGGGCCGTGAGGGCGGCGATTTCCTCGCTGCTGAAAATGTCGCTGAGCTTGCGCCGGGGCGGCGCGTGGGTGGGGGTGGTCATGGTGCAGGTCTCCGCTTGTGGTTGTCGTGTGTTTTGTTTTTTGTCGGCCGGGCGTTAGGGCATTAGAGCGCCAGGGCGCTAGGGGGCGAAAGCGATGCGCATGATGGCGTCCACGCTGGCCTGGTGCAGTCCGTCCAGCTCCCCGTGGGGCGGGTGCCGGCTGGAGATGAAGGTCATCACGCCCACCATCTGGCCCACGATCAGGGCGCTGCGCAGTTCGCACTGGGCCGGCGCCATATCGGGCACGATGTCGCGGATCAGGTTGCGCACGGTGCGCCGCGCGCGCGTGAGCACGGCGTCGAACATCTGGGCCGCGTAGGGGTGGCGGTGGGACAGGGCCGCCACTTCAAAGAACAGGCCGCTCGAGATCTGGCTGCGCAGTTCTTCCAGGCACAGGTCGATGATGGAGGCGAACAGGGCCATGCGGGGACTGTCGCCGGCCTGCGCCACGCGCTCCTCGATCACGCGCTGGTAGCGGTCCAGGAAATGGGTCAGCAGCGCTTCGACCAGGTCGTCGCGGCTGGGGTAGTAGTGCTGCACGGTGGACAGGCTAATGCCGGCCTGCTGGGCCACGCTGCGCATGGACAGGGCCGCGTAGCCGTCGCGCGCCAGCGTGGCGCGGGCCACGTCCAGGATGGCGTCGGCCCGTTCCTGGCCCTTGCTGGTGGTGTGCGATTCCTTGCTGCGCAGCGGCTGGATGTGCATGGCCTGATCCGTTGAAAGAAAAATCCATGATGCGCCATTTTTCAAAATAGGTCAAGTGACCGATTTTAATAAATGCGCAGGCAAAATTGACATTTGACTAAAACGCCAGCAGTATGGCCTGACCATTTATCCACGTACCGCACCATGACACCGACCCGTATCGCCGCTTTGCTGGCACTCTGTTTTATCGTCCCCAACCCGGCCTGGGCCGACACGGACGCGCCCATCACCAGCGTTACCCTATATCCGGGCAGTGCCACGGTCGAGCGCAGCAGCCAGGTGCAGCCGGGCATGACCCGGCTCGACATCGGCGGCCTGCCGGCCGGCTTCGATCTGCAAACCCTGCGGGTGCAGGCCTCGGCCGGCATCCAGGTGGGGCAGGTCGTCACGCGCGATGTGGGCAAGGAGGAGGCGGCCAACGCCCGCCAGGCCGAGCTGGAAGCGCGCATCCAGGCGCTGCAGGACAGCAAGGACGTGCTCAACGTGGACGCCAAGTCGGCCGCGCTGGTGCAGAACTACCTGGAGCACCTGAACGGGGCCGGCCCGGCCGACCGGGCGCCGGTGGCCGTCGACGGCAAGGCCATGGGCGCCATGCTCGACACCATCCGCCGCGGCGCGCACGACGCTTTCAGCCAGATCCAGCGCACCCAGGTGCAGGTGCGCGATATCGACCGCAAGATCGCCGTGCTGCAGGGCGAGCTGGACAAGGTACGCAGCGGCGGGCGGGAACAGCGCAGCATCAGCGTGCAGCTGGCCGTGCGCCAGGCGGGCACGGTGCGGCTGTCGTACCAGGTCAACGGCGCCGGCTGGAAGCCCATCTACCGCGCCAGCCTGGACGCGGCTGCGTCGCGCGTGGAACTGGAGCGCATGGCCAGCGTGTCGCAAAAGACGGGCGAGGACTGGAGCGGCGTGGTGCTGAAACTGTCCACGGGCCAGCCGCGCCGCTCGCCGGACGCGCCGGACCCGCAGCCGCGCCTGCTGACCTGGTACAAGCCCGAGCCCGAGCCCAAGCCCGTGCTGGCGTATGGTTACGCGCCGATGGCGGCCCCGGCACCGGTGGCCGCCCTGTCCAGGAGCGCGGCGGCGGCCGACAGCTACATTGCGCCCGTGATCGAGGAGCAGGGCGCGTTCGACACGGAATTTGCCGTGCCTAACCGCGTTACCTTGCCGGCCGACGGGCGCGCCATCACGGTCGCGCTGGCCAGCCAGCCGGTGCCCGTCACGCAGCAGATCCGGGTGGTGCCGCGGCAGGACAAGTCGGCCGTGGTGACGGCCGAGGCGGCGCGGCCGGCCGGGGTCTGGCTGGCCGGGAATGTGCAGCTGTTCCGCGACGGCAGCTACGTCGGCGCCACGCACTGGAACCCGCAAGCGTCGGACCGGCTGGTGCTGCCGTTCGGGCGCGACGAACTGATACGGGTGGCGGTGGACCGGGCCAGCCAGCAGTCCGGCACGGCGGGCCTGCTGTCGCAGCATGGCGAGCGCGAGGTGACCGATGTCTACACCATCACCAGTTTCCACACGGCGCCGGTGCAGCTGCTGGTGCTGGAAGCGTCGCCGGTGAGCACATCGGACGAAGTCAAGGTGCGCGCCACCTTTGCGCCGCAACCGACCATCGCCCGATGGGAGCAGCGCCAGGGCGTGGTCGGCTGGCAGCAGCAACTGGCGCCGCACGAGACGCTGAAGATCAGCGTTGGCTACGCCATCAGCTATCCGAAGGAAGGTACGGTCACCGGCCTGCCATGATGAAAAGCAGTGGCAGTTCCGGCACGATCGGGGTCAGTGCCAACATTCATACATGAGCTTGACAGGCACACAGCTCAGTTCGTGCACGATTGTTGGCACTGACCTCGCCCTGACCCCGTCCTTTTTTTGGTTCTTCACGGGATTTGCGTGAATTCCAAGCGCCTCCGCGCCTCTTCCGATAGCCGCAACGCCGCAGGATACAGGGTGGCCGTCTTCTTTTTTTTTTCGGTTTTACTAAAACGCGCGATCGCGTAATAGACCACTATGGCCGCCA
>JAZJZQ010000687.1:0-1975 GCA_040389625.1 Pseudomonadota bacterium
GGCACGGCTTCGGCAAGCTGGCGCCGGGCTTCAACATGCTCGACCCGATCAAGGCCACCATCGTCAATCCGGGCCTGTCGCTGGACGGCCAGTTCGCCGAGACGGGCATACCCGCCTCCATCGTCACCAAGTACCTGGCCGAGCATGGCGTGATCATCGAGAAGTGCGGCCTGTACTCGTTCTTCATCATGTTCACCATCGGCATCACCAAGGGCCGCTGGAACACGCTGCTGACGGCGCTGCAGCAGTTCAAGGACGACTACGACAAGAACCAGCCGATGTGGCGCATCCTGCCCGAATTCGCGGCCGCCAACCCGGTCTACGAGAAGATGGGCCTGCGCGACCTGTGCCAGCAGATCCACAACTTCTACAAGGCCTACGACGTGGCGCGCCTGACGACGGAGATGTACCTGTCGGACATGATTCCGGCCATGAAGCCGTCGGATGCCTTCGCCAAGATGGCGCACCGCGAGATCGAGCGCGTGGCGATCGACGAACTGGAAGGGCGCATCACGTCCATCCTGCTGACGCCGTATCCGCCGGGCATTCCGCTGCTGATTCCGGGCGAGCGTTTCAACAAGACCATCGTCGACTACCTGCGCTTTGCACGCGACTTCAACGAGCGCTTCCCCGGCTTCGAGACGGACGTGCACGGCCTGGTCAAGCGCGAAGTGGACGGCAAGCGCGGCTACTTCGTCGACTGCGTCAAGCAATAAGCTGTACGTCGGCCTGTCCAACGGCGGCGCCTCCGGGCGCCGCTTTTTTTGGGGGCGGGGTTTTCACGGATCCCCGGAACGCCTGTAGGGGCGCGGCAGGCGTCGGCGTTCTGGGGTTGTCCTATGGTCTAATTCGGTCGAGTTCGAGCCGGCTGAGGCTAATCTGGTCTGAATTTTCCGAGCGCCAGTCCAAAACTGTCCATGAAATCCGGGCCTCGGGTCTAATCTGGTCGCATCTTTTGACGTGACAGTCTAAAACGAACCAGCTTTCGATTCCCCTGTCCAACTTCTAGACTCATTAAACTGGCGCGCACTATGCGCCGCCAGCCCCTGACGTTCCAACCGGGCACTGGCCACCCCGTATCCCCAGCCGTACGCTGGTCGCGCCAGCACCGCCTGCCGCGCACTATTGGCACACCGCAAACGGCTGCACTGGACGCCAATCTATAGTGCAGCACTGCCATCCACGCACGCGCCACGCTCAACATTTCCTGCACACACGGCGCCGCGCGGCCAGTCCTGCGCCGGCCCAAACCAACGCCTGCGTAAAGCACGTTCAGCTCCGCTCACGAAAATGCCATGAACCCGCCCCCGCCCGCCGTCTGGCTGCACGCCGCCAAGCCAGCCCTGTCCAAGCACGCCAGCCAGGTGGCGAACCTGCTGGCCAAGGAAGGCATCGCCGTCCATGCGCGCGATGGCGGTGGGCCCGCCTGCGGTATCGCGCTGGCCAAGGAAGGCATCGCCATCCATGCGCGTAATGGCGGCGGGCCCGCCTGCGGCATCGCCGTGCTGGACGACGCCGACGAGGAACAACTGGCCGCGTTGACCCCATGGTGTGAAGACGGCTGCGTACTGGCCCTGTTGTGCCGCGCCGATGCGCCCACGTCCGCCATGTCGTGGGCCGCGATGGGCGCGGGCGCGGCCGATGTGCTGTGGTGGCCCCCGGCCGGCGCCGACCCGGTACCGCTGCTGGCCCGCATCCGGCGCCGTCTGGCCGTCCAGCAGCTGGCCGATTCGGAGGCCGTGTGCCGGATGCTCGTGGGCCGCAGCATGGCCTGGCGCGCGCTCGTGCGCGAAGCGGTGGAAGTGGCGGCCTTCAGCTCCTCGTCCGTGCTCGTCACGGGCGAGACGGGCACCGGCAAGGACCTGATCGCCCAGGCCATCCACCAACTGAGCGGCTGCGCGGGCGAACTGACGGTACTCGATTGCACCACCCTGTCGCCGGAACTGGCCGGCAGTGAACTGTTCGGCCACGAACG
>JAZJZQ010000688.1:0-3224 GCA_040389625.1 Pseudomonadota bacterium
ACGTGGTTGGCCATGAAGGCCAGGATGTCGAGGTCGGCCTGGGTGTAGAGCACGGTATTGTCATAGCTTTGCACGATGATGACACCGTACACTTTTTCACCCAGCAACATAGGCGCCCCCATCCAGCTGGCGATGTCGACGTTGCCCATCGGTTCCTGCATTTCGCCGCTGGCCACCAGGGCCGCATAGCCGGCCCCGTCCAGCAGCACGGCCTGGCGCCGCTGCAGCACATAGGAACTCATGCCCAGCCCGTAGGCGAAGCGCTTGACGGGCGGCTGCGCGTCCTTTTCATCGACGAAATAGGGGATGGTCAATTCCTGCCGGTCCGGGTGGTACAGGGCCATCAGGAAGTTACGGGCCGGCACCAGCTCGCCGATGATCTCGTGCAGGCGGCGGTTCAGGGTGGCGCCGTCGGCCGTCGTGGCCGACAGGTCGGCCAGCTGGTACAGGCCGTGCTGGATGCTTTCGGCGCGGCGCCGCTCGGCCACCTCGTGCGCCAGCAGGGCGGTGCGCTCCTGCACCGCCTTTTCCAGCCGGTCCACGCTCTGCAGGCCCTGCAGGGCGCTCGACACGTGGCCGGCGATCAGCTCGAACAGGGCCTGGTCTTCCGCGCTGAACGTATGTTCCTTGTCGTAGCTCTGGATCACCACGGCGCCCAGCGCCTGGTGGTCCTGGTCCAGCAGCGGGCAACCCATCCAGTGCTCGGCCGTCGTGCCCACGCCCCAGGTGCTGCCGGCGAACGACTTGGAGATGGCCTGCTCGGCCGTCATCACCAGCGGCACGCGGTGCAGTATCACCCACGCCGTGGGCGACTGCTCGGGCGACGCCAGCTTGAACCAGGTGTCGCGGTCGGGCGAGGCGTCCGCCTCGTCGACGAAATAGACGAAACGCACCATGCTGGCGTCGCGGCCATGGCCGGTCAGCGCCACATAGAAATTGGCGGCGTACATGATGCGTCCCAGCGCCGCATGCACGCCTTCCAGGAATTCCGTGACATTGGTACAGCGGCTGGACAGGCGCCCGATTTCGAGCAGCATGGTCTGTACGGCTTCCAGGCGGGTGAGGCGACTTTCCATCGTTTTTCCTATGTTTGCAAATGCACACAGGAAATACTAGCAGGTCGCCGGAAAGTTGGGCCAGGAATCTTGCCCCGGCCGGCCGCCGCTTGAAGCCCATGCCAAAAAATATTTCCCAAAAAATAAATAAATATCTATATGATAATAAATATTCCAAGAAAATACAGGCAACTGGGGGGGAGACGGATGAGCACAGGCAAACAGCGATTGATGCGCCGCACCACGCGGCTGCTGGCCGCCATCAATGGCAGTTTCAGATTTACCATCGCGCCCCTGGTGCTGCTGTTTGCCGTTACCTACGGCAAGTACCGCTGCGGCTGGCTGTCGCTGCTGTTGCTGACGGCGGTGGTCGGCTTGAAGGCGGCGGAAGTGTGGCTGGACTTGCGGCCGGCCGCCACCGCTCACACGCGCGAGCGCCGCAGGGCGACGGCCGGGCGTTATGACCGGCGGTAGTCGTTGCCCACCCACGCCTCGGCGCTGGCCACGGTCAGCTTGAAGGTGGGCGCCACGCGCACGCTGGCCAGCTGTTCGCCGTAACCGTCCCACGCGCTCAGGGTGGCGTAGGGATCATCCTCATCCGGCACGATGTCGAGGTTGACCTTGAGCTGGCCCACCTCGCCGTTGACGAACACGCTCTTGTGCAGCTGGGCATGCAATTGCTGCTCGTGGCGGCGCAGCACTTCGTTGGCCGTCTTGACCAGGGTGTTGAAGGCGTTCACATCGAGCGGCTTGGGATTCTTCTTGTCGCGCCCCATGGTCCACGGTCCCACCAGGGCCGGTTCCGGCTCGCCATCCTTGATCATGGCCACGGCCCAGCCTTCGTCTTCCTCGTTCTTGATGACGCGCGCCGTCCAGCCATTGCCCTGCCACAGGCGGGCTTCCTGCACGGGGGTGTCGTCGGGTTCCTGGCATGGTGCGGCATCGGTGTGCATGGCTTGCGGCTCGTGAAAAAAGTGAAGGGCAGCCATGATAGTCGAAATCGGCCGCCGCCGCCGCCGCCGGATGCGCCGCGCCGTCCCATTGTCGCGCGCGCACGAACGCAGGATCAGGCCGGACGGCCTGGTCCTGTCGCGCCACCCGCGGAGGGATGTCGGTGCCGGTTCAGGCGCGGCCGCGTCTGCCCGCGCACGACAGCGCGGGCCGGGGCGGCGGCGTGATCGGCGGACGCAAGGGCGTCACATGCGGATCGATGGCCGGTTCCGGCATCTGGTAGCTGAAGGGATTGATGATGATGGGCGGTATCGTGGGCGGCGCCGAAGGCGGCCCCTTGGGCCCGTTGGAGCAATACTGTGCGCTACGCTGGCGCTGTGCCCGGTTGCACATCGAGGATATCGATTGACCCTCGCTGATCTCTAGCCATGCCATGTTGCCCTCCCTAACATTAGTGAGACTTTTAGTATAGGCAGACATGTCATTAGTTCAAGGGAATATCCGGCAGCCCTGTCGCAGATCAAGCCCCGGGCCGCGACCGCTGGGCGCCGCCCGGATGCCGTCCATCCCGCCAAAGCGGCACTTTGTCGCATGCCGCTGGCCCGCCGCGCGGCGCCGTCCTACAGTGGTGCCATGCCTGACGCGGCGCATGCCATCAGCGCACCGACCACCCAACGACCAGAGGACCGCCATGACCCCGACCGCCAAGAAACTGCTCCCCCTCGCCGCACTCGCCCTGGTGGCGGCCGCCGCCTGCTACGTGCTCGCCACGGGCGAGCTGCAAGTGAACGTGGACGGCGACCAGATCGACGGTCCGCTGGGCGCCCTGCTGGCCGTGCTGTTCGGCGGCGCCGGCATGGTGATCGGCGCCATCGCCATGCTGTGCGCGGCCGTGTTCGTGAGCGTGCTGTGCGCCGGCCTGGGCGTGGTGCTGGTGGCGGGCCTGGCCCTGCTGGCGCTGGTGCTGGTGGCGGCCATCTCGCCCCTGCTGCTGCCGCTGCTGATCCCGGCCGGCATCTTCTGGTACTGCTCGGCACGCCAGCGCAAGCAGCGCCAGGCCCGGCTGCTGGAACACGCCGTCTGAGCGGCGACGGCCCGCCGATCGCCGCCGTCAACCCGCCGGCGGGATCCGTTCCACCCGGTTGCGCCCGCCCCGCTTGGCCCGGTACAGGGCCTGGTCGGCCCGGATCAGGGCCTGGTCGGCATTGCTGTCGGCCG
>JAZJZQ010000689.1:0-12223 GCA_040389625.1 Pseudomonadota bacterium
GCGCATCGACGGTGGGCTTTTCGTTCTCGTCGATGTTGACCACCAGGTGGGTCGGTGCCAGCTTGCGGATCTTGTCCAGGTTGACATCCTTGGTGCCGCCGATCTTGGGGATGGCCTGCACCACCTCGGCCGGATGGATGCAAAAACCGGTGCGCCCCACGATCCGGCCGGCCAGGCCCAGCTCGCACAGCAGTTCCGTGAGAGAGGGCACCAGCGAGACGATGCGCGCCTGCGGCGCGGCCACGTGCTGCTGGCCGATGGCGTCGATCAAATTCATAGTAACGGTCTACGGTTGCGGAGAATGGCGCTATTGAACCACGGGGCGGCGCGCCGGCGCCACTTTTATCAAGCGGAGCCCGATCACGTTTCATGACAACTTTGTTTGCGCTATGATAATGCCCAGGCTTGCATGTTGGCAGCCTCTTCCCTGAAAGACGATCGTGAAACAAATCAGCACCTTTGGCGCCTCCGGCTACCCGCTCAGCGAATTGCAGTTATTTCGCGACGCCGACGACGCGGCCGCCATCGCGCAGCGTCTGGCCGGCTGCGCCGTGGTGCGGGTGGAAGCGGGCCAGCCCGTGGCCGACGGCCAGCGGGCCAGGCTCTACATCGTGCTGCGGGGCGCGCTGGCCGTGGCGGCCGACACCCGCACCGGCATGGCCGACGGCACCGTCAGCAAGGTATTGCCGGGCGAAAGCGTGGGGGAACAATCCGTGCTCGACGAGGAAACCAATCTGTCGTCCATCACCGCCCTGGAACAAAGCGAGTTGCTGGTGATCGAGGCCGATCTGGTCTGGCAGCTGATCGACGAGTCGAACGCGCTGGCGCGCAACCTGCTGCGGCTGCTGTCGTTCCGCATCCGCGCCGCCAATGCCCAGTTGCGCCGGCGCCAGAAACTGGGCGAGTTCTACCGCCAGCTGTCCATGATAGACGGCCTGACGGGCCTGTATAACCGGGCCTGGCTCAACGATGTGCTGCCCACCATGGTGGCCGCGGCGCACGGGGCCGGCACGCCGCTGGCCCTCATCATGATCGACCTCGACCATTTCAAGAAATTCAACGACAGCCATGGCCACCTGGCCGGCGACCAGGCGCTGCGCACGGCGGCCCAGGTGCTGAGCGGCGCCCTGCGCCCCACCGATTGCGCCGTACGCTACGGCGGCGAGGAAATGATGGTGCTGTTGCCCGACACCAGCGACAAAGTGGCCGTGGCCGTGGCGGAACGGTTGTGCGAACGGATGCAGCAGGCCGTCGTGTTCGGCGACATGCGCCTGCCGCTGCCCCATATCACGGCCTCGCTGGGCGTGGCTAGCCTGCAGCCGCAGCAGGACGAGCACGCGCTGATTGCGGTAGCCGACGCCGCCCTCTACCGCGCCAAGGAAGCGGGCCGCAACCGCGTGGCCCTGCAGGAGCAGCCGGCCTGACGGTTCAGGCGGCGTGACCGGCCGCCGTGGCGGGCGCGGACGCCGCAATGGATGCGTGGGCCGAGACCGCCACAGTCTGCGTCGCTGCCGGCGTGGCCGGCGCCGGTGCGCCGTCCGATGGCGCGGTGGCCGGTTTGCTGCGTTGCGCCGCCTCGAAGTCCGCATAGCCCTTCTGCACCAGCTCGTAGGTCTTGTCGATATTGCTGGCGATATCACCGTTCAGCACGCTCAGCCCGGTCAGGATATCGCGCGCTTCCTTGAAGCCCTGCTCCATGCCGCCCTTGATGGTGGACATGAAGTTGCTCAGCATCTGGTCCGGATCTTCCCCCGCATGCTGTTTCTGGTAGGCCCCGTAGAAGGCCGTCGACAGGGACACGATGCGGCCCGCCGTGCCGGCCGGCGTATTGTCTTGCGACATGGCGTTCTGGATGGCGTTGTCGCCCAGCTGGCCTTTCAAGGCTTCGTTGATGCCGGTCAGGGCCGACTTGAGCAACAGCGCCAGCGGATCGTCCTGGGCGCCGATCGACACCGTCAGCGAAGCCTGCACGATGGACGCGTTCAGTTGCAGCCGGGCCTGGGCCGCCGGTGCCGGGCCGGCCTCCCCGGTCTGCTGGCTGGCCGCCACGTTCACCGGGGCAGCCGGCGCCGCCACGGTGGCGTTGACGGAAACGTGATTTGACATGATGGCGCTCCTTGCTCCAGCATACTGGATGAACTCGCGGCCAATGACCACGCCACCGGCCCCGGGGCTGGCCAGGCGTGCGCGGCGCTGCTGTGGCGCCGGGCAGGCTGAATCTGGCCTTCCACCTTATACTATCGGCCCGCGGCCAGAAAACTGCAGTATTTTCAACAAATTTATGACTTCCCACACTTTCCTCTGGCACGACTATGAAACCTTCGGCGCGCAGGCGCGCCGCGACCGTCCCGCCCAGTTCGCCGCCATCCGCACCGATGCCGACCTGAACGAGATCGGCGAGCCGATCATGCTGTACTGCAAGCCGGCCAACGACTTCCTGCCCGACCCGCAGTCGTGCCTGATCACGGGCATCACGCCCCAGCAATGCCTGGAATGGGGCGTGCCCGAACACCAGTTCGCCGCCACCATCGAGCAAGCGTTCTCCAAGCCGGGCACGGTGGGCGTGGGCTACAACACGATACGGTTCGACGACGAGATCACCCGCTTCCTGTTCTGGCGCAACCTGATCGATCCGTACGCGCGCGAGTGGCAGCACCAGTGCGGCCGCTGGGACATCCTGGACGTGGTGCGCATGACCTACGCCCTGCGGCCGGACGGAATCAACTGGCCCACGCGCGAGGACGGCAAGCCCAGCTTCCGGCTGGAGCACCTGGCCGCCGCCAACGGCCTGCTGCACGAGGCGGCCCACGACGCGCTGTCGGACGTGCGCGCCACCATCGCGCTGGCGCGCCTGATCAAGCAAAAGCAGCCCAAGCTGTTCGACTTCTGCTTCGCCCTGCACAAGAAGGACCGCGTGGCCGACGAGATCGGCATGCACTTGGCGCCCGCCCTGCGCGCACCCTTCCTGCACGTGTCGGGCATGTTCCCGGCCGAGCGCGGCTGCCTGGGCGTGGTGTGGCCGCTGGGCGTGCACCCGACCAACAAGAATGAAGTGATCGTCTGGGATTGCAGCTACGACCCGCGCGAGCTGGCCACGCTGGACGCCGACACGATACGGCTGCGCCTGTTCAGCAAGGCCGACGCCCTGCCCGAAGGCATGACCCGCCTGCCCATCAAGAGCATCCACCTGAACAAATCGCCGATGCTGGTGTCCAACCTGAAGACGCTGTCGCCGGCCATGGCCGCGCGCTGGAGCATCGATGTGGAAGCGTGCCGCGCCAACGCGGCCCTGGCCGCAGCCGGGCCGGACATGGCAGCAACCTGGGCCGAGGTATTCCACCGTCCGGGCGCGCCGGCGCTGGACGTGGACGAGGATCTGTACAACGGCTTCGTCGGCACGGGCGACCGCCGCCTGCTCGAATCGCTGCGCAAGGAAACTCCGGCCAGGCTGGCCACCCTGTCGCCCGTGTTCGACGATGCGCGGCTGGCCGAACTGCTATTCCGCTACCGCGCCCGCAACTTCCCCGAGACGCTGTCGGCGGCTGAAATGGAACACTGGGAACAGCACCGCGCAGCCCGCCTGTTCGACGGCGAAGGCGGCGCCCGCACGGTCGACCTGCTGTTCAGCGAGATCGACCAGCTGCAGGAAACGGCCGACGAGCGCGGCGAACACATCCTCGGCGAGCTGTACGACTATGCGGAAATGGTCGCGCCGGCGCGCTACTGATGCCGCTTGTCCGCCTCAACCAGCGCGGAACTGGTTGATGGCCTCGCGCGTCTCCAGCGCCACGCGGCGGGCGGCGGCGGCGAAGTCTTCAGCGCCCTGCTGCGGCGCATAGATAATGGCGCGCGAGGAATTGATCATCATGCCACTGCCGCTGGCCGTCTTGCCCGCGCGTACCGTGGCCGCGATATCGCCGCCCTGGGCGCCGATACCAGGTACCAGCAGCGGCATGTCGCCCACGATGGCGCGCACCTGCGCCAGTTCCTCGGGGAAGGTGGCGCCCACCACCAGCGCGCACTGGCCGTTGCTGTTCCACTTTTCCGCCACCAGCCGCGCCACGTGCTGGTACAGGGGCTGGCCGTCCACGTTCAGGAATTGCAGGTCGGAGCCGCCCGGGTTCGAGGTGCGGCACAGGATGATGACGCCGCGCTCGCTCCACTCCATGTAGGGCTCGACCGAGTCCGACCCCATGTAGGGATTGACGGTGACGGCGTCCGCGCCATAGCGGTCGAACGCTTCGCGCGCATACTGGCGCGCCGTGGCGCCGATGTCGCCCCGCTTGGCGTCCAGGATCAGGGGGATGTGTGGATAGTTGGCGCGCACGTAGGCGCAGATCCGTTCCAGCTGCTGTTCGGCACCGAGCGCCGCGAAGTAGGCGATCTGCGGCTTGAACGAGCAGGCCAGGTCGGCCGTGGCATCGATGATTTCACGGCAGAACTGGTAGATGCCGTCCGGCGCGGACTGGAACTGGGCCGGCAGCTTGGCCATGTCGGGATCGAGGCCGACGCACAGCAGGGAGTCGTTGGCCGTCCAGGCGGCGGATAATTTATTGATGAAATTCACGACACTTCCCTTTATTCGGTTGCAAACCCTCAATTGTAACGCGGCCACCCCTGCCCCATGCGAAACGGTGGCGGCGGTGGAGTAAAATCCGCTACACCACGGGCGCCACAAGCGCCCTCAACCTTCAGCATGAAAGCGAACCCCATGAAACTGACCAACAAAGTCGCTATTGTGACCGGCGCCACCCAAGGCATCGGCCTGGCCTGCGCCCAACGCCTGGTGGCCGAAGGGGCCAGCGTCATGCTGGTCGACATCAAGCCCGACGGCGCGCTGGCCGCGGCCGCGCTGGGCGAACAGGCCCGCTTCTTCGCCGCCGACGTCAGCCAGAAAGCCGACGTGGACGCCCTGGTGGCCGCCACCCTGGCCGCCTTCGGCCACATCGACATCCTGATCAACAACGCGGGCGTGACCCACGCCGCCGACTTCCTCGACCTGACGGAAGAGGATTTCGACCGCGTGCTGCGCATCAACCTCAAATCGATGTTCCTGTGCGGCCAGGCCGTGGCGCGCGAGATGGTCAAGCGGCACAGCGGCTGCATCATCAACATGTCCAGCGTCAATTCGGAACTGGCCATCCCCAACCAGGTGCCCTATGTCGTCTCCAAGGGCGGCATCAACCAGCTGACCAAGGTGATGGCGCTGAACCTGGCGCCGCATGGCGTGCGCGTGAACGGCATCGGCCCCGGCACCATCCTGACGGAACTGGCCAAGAAGGCCGTGCTGGGCAGCCCGGAGGCGCGCCACACCATTTTGTCGCGCACGCCCATGGGCCGCTGCGGCGAACCGGAGGAAGTGGCGTCCATCGCCGCCTTCCTGGCCAGCGACGACGCCAGCTACATGACGGGCCAGACCCTGTTCGTGGACGGTGGCCGCCTGGCCCTGAACTACACTGTTCCCGTCAAGGATTGAGTGTTTCCGAGGAGATATAACCAAAAGGCATGACTGGTATCCAAAACGACAATTAGACATATATAACGCGTCGCCGCATAATTACACCTGTCTCCACTATTCTCCTCCAAGAAAATAGTTTTAAGCCCGCTTTCATCAGCGGGCTTTTTTTTTATCTATGGCCGGCGCAATGTTGCGCACTGTCATGCCCGCGTCACATTCCCCTCCTATACTGGCTACATCTGCAATACATGCAACCGATACGCATGATTGCAGGCAGGTGCGCCGGACCCGTTCCGGCGCACCACTACCCACGCATCACTTGCCGATTTCAGGCGCGGCCGTACGGCGGCGCCCGCTACACCTCTCTTGGCCCGTCAGGGTTTTTTGAGCCCGCTTTCAACAGCGGGCTTTTTTTTCGATGGGGGCGTGGTATTGTTCGCATCATTTTTCCTGTGTGCCCCATGCCTGCCCTGCTGAATCAGATTTTCCTGACCGCATCCCATGCGCGCCTGCGCTACTGGAGCGCCATCGTGCTCTACCTGCTGATCCTGATCATCGGCTCCATCCCCGGCGCCCGCAGCGATGTCGGCGAAGTGGCCTCCGGCCTCGTACTGCATTCCTGCGCATACGCCGGCCTGACCTTCCTGCTCTTTACGGGCGGCAGCGGCAGCGCCGCCATGCGGGGCGCCAAGGCCGTGCTGACCATCGCGCTGATGGGTGCGCTCGACGAGTATGTGCAAAGCTTCTTCCCCTACCGTCACGGCGCCGTGTCGGACTGGCTGGTCGACTGCACGGCCGCCATGGTGACGGCCAGCCTGATGTGCTGGCTGTGGCGGTGGCGCCAGGCACCGCTGGCCGGCTGAGCACGCAAACCGGCCCGTCAGAGGTCGTCCAGGCCGCCATGCAGGGAATCGGGCGCCTCCCGCGCCGGGCCGGCCACATGCTGCGCACGGCCCGCGCCACCGCCCGCGTCGCGCGCACGCTCCATCCCGATCTTGCGCAACAGCACGCGCGTCTGGCGCCGGCTGCTGTGGCCGGCCTGCAGGGAAGCGGCACGCTCCACATCCCTCCTCATCTCCATTAACTGTTCCGACCTGGCCAGCCGCACCAACCCATGCAGGGCATGGGCGAATACATGCCGCTGCCGGGCATCGCCGGTTTCACCGTAGGTGGCATCGATTAATTGTTCGATAATGTCATCTGTCGCGCGTGTCAACATATTGGTATCCTATAAATGGCTACCTATCGATTATTGCGTGTCCGCGACAACATTCTTTTGAGCAGAATCAACTCTTTCGCTAGAGGAATGATCGTGATAATCAGACAATTCTTTGCGCCAGATTCAAGCCAGCAGCGTTGACGATTGATCCCGCTCAACGTCTTCTATCGCGCGCCGAACGAATACCGACGCGACTACTCTTACGTTGGCAGCCCATCGCAACCGCGG
The DNA here is from genome assembly GCA_040389625.1 of Pseudomonadota bacterium. GTDB lineage: Bacteria > Pseudomonadota > Gammaproteobacteria > Burkholderiales > Burkholderiaceae_D > Rugamonas. The sequence continues at coordinate 6,906 of JAZJZQ010000689.1, forward strand.
GCCTGCCTTGTTACCCCGACACGACCGGGCGTCAACACCATACAAGGAGAAGAGCATGAACAACAATATACCGGTACGCTGGATGGCCGCACTGTGCCTGCTGCTGGCAGCTTGCAGCAGCACCGACAGCAATCGCATGAGCGCCACAGACAGCAGCAACACGCAGGACGGCAGCACCAGTAGTTATGGCAACAGCGGCAGCAGCACCGCGACGACCGGCACCATGGCGGGCAGCACGACGACCATGGCGCAGACCGCATACGGCGTAGTGCAGACCATAGAGCAAGTGACGCGCCAGGACGTGGGCGTGGGCGCCGTAGGCGCCGCTGCGGCGGGCGGCAGCATGGGCTCGCCGATGGACAAGGTCTACCGCGTCAAGGTCAAGCTGGATGATGGCTCGGAACAGATCGTCGTGGTCGACACCATGCCGACCTACCAGGTGGGTGACCGTATCCGCTACAGCAACGGCAACCTGCAGCGCTACTGAAGCGCGGCAGTCCGCAAGCCGTTATTTGACCGGCCCGCGCGGGGCTCAGTACAGCTGTTCGATGGTGTAGCCGCGCTGCCTGAGCAATTGCGGCAAGCCGTTGGCGCCGGCCAGGTGCAGCAGGCCCACGCCCACAAAGGCGACCCGGTCCTGCTGCAGGATGCGCTCGATGGCGCTGGCCATTTCAGGATTGCGCTTGCCCAGCAAGGTGGTCTGCATGAAGGTGGCATTGACGGATGCCCCGTCCGTGAACTGCCGCAGGGCGGCATCAATGCGCTGCGTATCGGCCGCCCGCCATGCGTCGATCAGGCCGCGGGAACGCTTGAGGGCAGCGCCGTCTTCCAGGTCGGCCAGGTTCTCGCGCAGATACTGTTCCTGCTGCGCCTCGTCGAGCGCATCGAACATGGCCAGTTGATAGTCGGCGCTTTCCAGTTCGCGCACCGTCTTGTCCTGCTGCTTGGCTGCCGCCAGCAGGACATATTCGGCGGCACCGCTGCGCCGGTAGCCGTTGCGGTCCAGTTCCAGGCCCTGCAGCAAATTGCCGAGCAGCCAGGGCTTATAGCGTTCGACATCGTGCAGCGCAATGCCGGCGCGCGCCAGCGCCTGCACCAGCTGGCGCAACGTGGCCGGCGACACATGGCGGGCAATGGTGTCGCCGTCCGCATACATGCCGTGCCTGGCCAGGGCCAGCTGGAAGGCGTCGTTGGAACGGATATCGAGCTCGACTACGAGCGCGCTCGCATCGGCCAGCGCACGCGCCACTTCCGGCGCCAGCAGGGTGTCGTCCGGCTTGCCGACATGGATGGTGCCATACAGGTAGCCCGTGTGTCCTTCGTGGCTCACCCGGTATAGCGCACCGTGGCGCGGCGAGGCCGCCGCGCCGGCAATGGCGGCGCCCTCCGTGGGTAAGCTTTCCACCGCGCGCGCGGGACCAGCGCACAGCACGCTGAATATGGCTGGCAGCACGTACGGCAAGATAGACAAACGCATGCATCCCCCTTGCCGGGCCGGGCGTGGTGCGGCGGGCAGGTAATAAACATTGAACAGGAAGAAAGTGCGCCCAGGACAGGCATCACCGTTGCCTATGGTAAATCAGGACCGGGCTGATGACAGCATTTTTTTGAGGCGTGGCAACAAAAAAACAGCCGTGACGATGGTGGTGCGGCGGCGGCCACGCCCGCGGCCAGACGGCGGCCAGCGCTGCGTGGCACGCCGGACAAGCTTGTCAGCGCGCCATTTCCACCATGACGGCCGTGTACATCTGCAAGTTCAGCAGCAGCTGCTTTTCCGTGATGAACTCGTGTTCGGAGTGGCCCGTGTAGACCGTGCGCGGCATGGCGGGACCGAAGCTGACGGCATGGGGGAACAGGCGCGAATTGGTGCCGCCACCGATGGCCACGGGATGCGCATCGCGCATGCCCGTGTAGTGGCCGAACACGGCCAGCAGCGTATCGAGCTGGGGCGCGCTGTCCTGCTGCCACGGGTCGCCGATCTCGGCCGTGAGAGTGGCCTGCGGCAGGTGCGCCGCCTTCCAGCCATCGAAGGCCTGGCGGACCTGGGCTTCCAGCTCATCCTTGCTCTTGCCGCGCGGGCGGCGCAGGTTGATGTTCAGTTCCAACCCCGCCCCATCCTGCTTGAGTACGGTGGGCGCCACCGTCATCGGTCCCATGAACGCGTCGCGGTAGGCGATGGTGCCGAAGCGCTCGCCATACAGTCCCGTGCCCACCAGCTCATTGAGGAAGCTGACCATGGCCGCCGGCGCCGTGCCTTGCCAGGGCTGCACTTGCAGCGCATCGGCCAGCATGCTGATCGCGTTGACGCCGTCTTCCGGCTTGGACGAGTGGGCCGACAGGCCGCGCGCCGTCACCGTCAGTTCATCGTCGCGCCAAGCAAACTGGTAATGCATGCCGCGCTGCGCCGCGCCGCGCTGGCGGATGCGTTCTTCCAGTGCCGGCGTGGCGTGGGCGATGACGGCGCTGGCGTCTTCCGGGATCTGGCTGCCGAAGAAGCCGCCCTTGAAGCCCTGCAGCACGGGGCCGTCGCCGGCCGGCGCCGGCTGGGCCGGCATGGCGATCTTGAGCGCGCCCCAGCCTTTTTCGGCCGTCACGGCCGGATATTCGGAGTCGAGCGTGATGTTCATCTGGGGCGGCGTGTGCTCTTTCAGGAAGGCCTGCAGCGGCGCCCAGTCCGACTCCTCGGCCATGTAGACGTACAGCTCGAGTCGCTTGCCCAGCTTGACGTGACGGTCCTTGATGGCCTTCATCGCATACAGGGCGGTGGCGATCGGGCCCTTGTCGTCCTCCGCGCCGCGCCCCAGCAACCGGCCCGGTTCGCTAACGCGGTCCAGCTCGAACGGCGACCTGGCCCACTTGGACGGATCGACCGGCTGCACGTCGCCGTGCGTGATGATGCCGACCCGCTCGCTGCCGCTGCCCAGGCCGATCACCATCACATAGCCATAGTCGTGGAAATCCAGGCCCAGCCGTTCGGCCTCGCCCTGCAGGTAGTGCTTGAAGGCCAGGTGTTGCGGATTGTGTTCATACGGCACGGCGGGATCGGCCACCGTGTTGAAGCGCACCATCTGGCCCAGGGTATCGATCAGCGCGCCGCGGTAGGTGGCCAGCGCATACGCCGCGGTACCGGTGGCGGCCTTGCTCAGCGGCGCGGCCGTGGCCACGCCCAGCCATGGCGCCAGCAACAGGGGCAGCAGCACAAGTTTTCTCAGCATAAACAATTTCGCAATGGTGATGATCGGGCAATGAGTCTAGCACGGGGCCAGGCGCCTTGCAGCGCGCCGCCCGTTATTGGTAGCGGGCGGAAATCTGCCCCACTTCGCCTTCCTTGACGATCTGCACGATGGCCTTGTTGACGGCCTCCACGCTGACCTGGCCCCGCGGCGAGACGGCGCATTGCCCCAGGTAGGTCTTGACCAGCAGCGGCGGATAGACGGACAGCCGTTCGCCCGTCTTCTGGTGGTAGTCCAGCGTGCTTTGCTGGGTGACGACATGGTGCAGCCGTCCGGCCACCATCTTGCGCAAGTTGCTGTAATTGGAAGGACCGTCTTCGCGCACGAAACCTGCGCCCAGCACCCGCACCAGGTCCGGATGGTAATAGCCGAGCACGGTAGCGATGGTTTGGCCCTTCAAGTCCGCCAGCGTGGCAGGACGGGGCACGGTGGTGTCGGTCACCACCACTTCCCGCATGGGAAAGAACGGCTGGCTCCAGTGGAAATTGCCCGGCAACCAGCCCGGTATGTACATGCAGATCAGGTCGGCCTTGCCCTGCTCGAGCGCCAGCGCGATGCGTTTGCGGGGCAACCCCAGGAACACGGCTTGCCGGCCCAGCCTGGCCGCCAGCGCCAGGCCCAGGTCGTGGTGCACGCCGTCCACCAGTTGATTGTCGCGGAAGGCGGCCATGGGCATTTCCGTCCCCGTGTCCACCAGCACCACCAGCGAGGCGGCCGGCGCGGCCGGTCCCGTCGGCGCGGCCGGTCCCGTCGGCGCGGCCGTCGCTGCCGAGGCTGCCGTAGCTGCCATAGCTGCCGTGGCGGCCGTTGCGGCCGCGGCCGTAACCGCGGCGATTGCCGTGGCCGCCGACGCGGCGCAGACGGCCTTCCAGACCAGGGCCATGCCCTTCATGCAGGCGCAGGCCCGCCGGCGGAATGCACTGTTGCCATCCGTTCCTTGCCGCCCCGTAAAGTGTCGCCCGCCCATGTCCGAATTATATGCGCTGTTGCGCACCAGCATTTCCCTCGTTCGAGCGATTTGTTGCGCGCTCAGCAGCAATCGGCGGGCGCCGGTAGAATGGCCGGCTATCGACTACAGGAGTCCGCCGTGAACGCGACGCACGCCAGGCAGCAAGACATCGCCCCGGCCATGGTATGGCTGCTGGCCATCGCCACCGGCCTGATCGTGGCCAACCTCTACTACGCCCAGACACTGGTGGGTCCCATCAGCCGCGCCACCGGCCTGGCGCCGGGCGCGGCCGGCCTGATCGTCACGCTGACCCAGATCGGCTACTGCCTGGGCCTGCTGTTCATCGTGCCGCTGGGCGACTTGCTGGAAAACCGCCGCCTGATCGTCAGCGCCCTGCTCACCAGCGCGGCGGCCCTGCTGGCCGCGTCCGTGGCCGGCAGCGCGCCCCTGTTCCTGGGCGCGGCCCTGTGCATCGGCCTCGGTTCCGTAGCGGCCCAGGTGCTGGTGCCGTTCGCGGCCCACCTGTCGCTGCCGGAAACGCGGGGCCAGACGGTGGGCAAGGTGATGAGCGGCCTGCTGCTGGGCATCATGCTGGCCCGCCCCGTGGCCAGCCTGGTGGCCGGCGCACTCGGCTGGCACGCCATCTTCATCCTGTCGGCCGTGGGCACGACGGTGCTGGCCCTGGTGCTGCACCGGCGCCTGCCGCTGCGCCAGCCGGTGGCCACGCTGCGCTATCCGGCGCTGCTGGGCTCGATGTGGCAGTTACTGAAAACCACGCCCATCCTGCGCCGCCGCGCCGCCTACCAGGCCTGCATGTTCGGCGCCTTCAGCCTGTTCTGGACCACCGTGCCGCTGGCGCTGATGGGACCGTATTTCCGGCAGGACCAGACGGGGGTGGCGCTGTTCGCGCTGGCGGGCGTGGCCGGCGCCATCGCCTCGCCCATCGCCGGCCGCCTGGCCGACCGCGGCCACAGCCGTCCCACCACGGCGCTGGCGCTGGGCCTGGGCGCGCTGGCGTTCGCCGCGCCGCTGCTGGTGCACGCCGGCCGCCTGGCCGACCTGGCCTTGCTGGTGGCCGCCTCCATCGTGCTCGACATGGGCGTCTCGGCCAGCCTGGTGGTGGGCCAGCGCGCCAT
>JAZJZQ010000690.1:0-1980 GCA_040389625.1 Pseudomonadota bacterium
CATCGCCAACGGCAGCCTGACGCTGGTGCCGGTGGCCAATCCCCTGGCCTATGCCAAGGGCGAACGGGCCGGCGAACGCAACCTGAACCGCAACCTGTTTCCCAACGCTGCGCCCCAGGATTTCGAGGACCGGGTGGCCAACTGGCTGTGTCCCCTGCTGGCCAGCCATGACGTGCTACTGGACCTGCATTCATTCAACGCCGACAGCCAGCCGTTCGCCATGGTGGGCCCACGCGACAACGACGGGCCGCTGGAACCGTTTCATCACGCGCAACAGGAACGGGCCCTGGCGCGCCGGCTGGGCGTGCGGCGCTTCGTGGACGGCTGGCTGCGCACCTACGGCCAGGGCGTGCAGCGCCGCCTGCGCGGCGACAGCCGGCTGGAGACGGTGCTGCGTTATGGCGTGGGCACCACCGAATACATGCGCAGCACAGGCGGCTATGCCCTCACCCTCGAATGCGGCCAGCATGACGATCCGCAAGCGCCGCAGGTGGCTTACCGGGCCATCCGCAACACGCTGGCCTTCCTTGGCCTTTGCGGCGAGCCGGCGCCGGCGCCGGTGCCGGACGGGCAACTGGAAGCGCTCAGCATGGTTGAGGTACACGATAAGCTGCACGGGGACGACCGCTTCAGCCGCGACTGGGCCAGCTTCGATCCGGTGCGCCAGGGCGAGGAAATTGGCCGCCGTGCCGATGGCACGCCCGTGCTGGCCGGCTTCGACGGGGTGATGCTGTTCCCGGACAGTGCCGCCGCAGCCCACAGCGAGTGGTATTACCTGGCCAGGGCCACTGCCGGGCTGTGACGTTTCCGGACCAACTAGCCTCATGCAATGGTGGCGCGCCGCAAGGGATGCGTCTAGAATCATCGCTGGGAGGCAACATGAATATCCTCAGGCAATTACTGCTCATCGCTGCCGGCCAGTGCGCCTGGGCCGCTTGCGCGCAGGCTGAGGCAGTCACCTTGTCCGTGATGGCGCAGGAGAGCCTGCCGCCCAAGTGGATCAACCGCGGCGACCATAGCGAAGGGGTCTGTCCCGACATCCTGCAAGCGATCGAGAAGGTGGAGCCGCAGCTGCATTTTGCCGGCCAACATGATTTCCGCTCGATTCCCGTCATCGAACAGGGCCTGGAATCGGGCAATGTGGCCTGCGCCTGTGCCCTGCTCGATACGGCGCACCGGCGTGCAATTGCCACCATCGCCGGCAAACCCTTGTACATGGTGCGCCACCGGCTGGCGGCGGCCGCCGGCGACCGTGTAGAAGTGAACAGCCTCGACGAACTCGCCAAGCTCAAACCGCTGGTCAATACGTCGCGCGGGGCCGGCTATTCCTACCAGTTGCGGGCGCTGGGCCTGAAGGTGGACGACAGCACGGGCGACAATGTCGTCAATCTGAAGAAGATCATCGCGGGACATGGCCGCTTCTTTTACATGAACGAGCTGACGCTGACCTGGATCGTGCGCGAGAACGGGCTGCGCGACCAGATCCGCATCGTGCCCGGCGTGCTGAAGGAGGAGCCCATCTATTTCTGGGTCAGCAAGAAAACACCGCCCGAGACGACCCACCTGCTGGACCAGGCGCTGTTGAAACTGAGGGCCAATGGCGAACTGAGCCGCATTTACGAGCGCTGGAGCAGCGGGCGCTGACGGCCCGCGTCCATCACACAGTGGCCAGCTTCAGGCCGAGGATGCCGGCCACGATCATCGCGATGCAGGCCAGCCGGGCCGCACTGGCCGGCTCGTCCAGCACGACGATGCCGAAGATCACAGTGCCCACGGTGCCGATGCCGGTCCAGATGGCATAGGCCGTGCCCAGCGGCAAGTTACGCAGCGCCAGCCCCAGCAACCCCACGCTGCCCGCCATGGACAGCAAGGTCAGCACCGACGCCAGGGGGCGGGTGAAACCCGCCGTGTATTTCAGTCCGACGGCCCAGGCCACTTCCAGCAGGCCGGCCAGGATCAAGATCAGCCAGGTCAATATCA
>JAZJZQ010000691.1:0-2084 GCA_040389625.1 Pseudomonadota bacterium
GAACAGACCGATTTCACGCGCCTTGCGCTCGTCGGCCATGACCATGACTTCTTCACCGGCTTGCGGCACTTCCGTCAGGCCCTGGATCTCGACCGGGATGGAAGGACCGGCTTCCGTGATCGGCTTGCCGTTCTCGTCCAGCATGGCGCGCACGCGGCCATAGGAAGAGCCAGCCAGGATCACGTCGCCGCGCTTCAGGGTACCGGACTGCACCAGGATGGTGGCGACCGGGCCCTTGCCCTTGTCCAGGCGGCCTTCGACCACCAGGCCACGGGCCGGCGCATCGACCGGCGCCTTCAGTTCCAGCACTTCCGCCTGCAGCAGCACCTGTTCCAGCAGGGCGTCGATGCCCTCGCCGGTCTTGGCCGACACCGGCACGAACGGCGATTCGCCGCCATATTCTTCCGGCACCACTTGCTCGGCCACCAGTTCCTGGGTGACGCGGTCCACGTTGCCGCCCGGTTTGTCGATCTTGTTGATCGCCACCACCAGCGGCACGCCGGCCGCCTTGGCGTGGGCAATCGCTTCCTTGGTCTGCGGCATCACGCCGTCGTCCGCCGCCACCACCAGGATGACGATGTCGGTCGCCTTGGCGCCGCGGGCACGCATGGCCGTAAAGGCTTCGTGGCCTGGCGTATCGAGGAAGGTGATGATGCCGCGCGGGGTTTCCACGTGGTAGGCACCGATGTGCTGCGTAATGCCGCCCGCTTCGCCGGACGCCACTTTGGCGCGGCGGATGTAGTCCAGCAGCGAGGTCTTACCGTGGTCGACGTGACCCATGACGGTCACCACCGGCGCGCGCGGCACGGACTCGAAGTGAGCGTGCTCACCCTGGTCGGCCAGCAGCGCTTCCGGATCGTCCTGCTCGGCGGCGTAGGCCTTGTGGCCCATTTCCTCGACCAGAATCATGGCCGTTTCCTGGTCCAGCACCTGGTTGATGGTGCACATCTGGCCCAGCTTCATCAGCTGCTTGATGACCTCGGATGCCTTGACCGACATCTTGTGCGCCAGTTCGGCCACAGTGATGGTCTCAGGGACGTACACGTCCTTGACCACGGCTTCCGTCGGGGCCTGGAAGTTCGTTTCGCGATCTTCCGAGTGGCCGCCGCGGCGGCCGCCGCCCTTGCCACCGCTGCGCCATGCGTCGCGGCCGCCGGTCGAGCCGGTGTTGCCACGGCCCTTGGGCGCGCCAGGGGCACCGCGTTTCTTGGCGTCGTCCGACCAGGTCGACGACACATTGGCCGACTTGATCGACTTCTTGTCCGCCGTGACGGGCTTCTTCTCGTCTTTCTTCTCGCCAGGCTTCTTGTCGGCAGGCTTGTGCAGCGTGCCTTCCGGGGCCTTGGCCTTGACCGGAACCGGTGCCGGCTCCGGCGCCTTGATGGCGCGCCGCGGCGCGTTCATCATGGCCTTGATCTGTGCCACTTCGTCGGCCACGGCCTTGCGGGCGCGCTCGGTCGCTTCCGCTTTCTCGGCAGCTTCCTTGGCGGCGGCAGCCGCTTTCTTCTTCGCTTCCTCGGCGGCGGCCAGCTTCTTCTGCTCGGCGGCGCTGTCGTCGGCGGCAGGGGCGGCGGTGCCGGCAGCGGCGGCGGTGGCGACGGCGGCAGCCTTGGCGGCCGCCTTCTTCGCTTCCGCTTCCGCTTCCTTCTTCGCTTCCGCTTCGGCGGCGGCGCTCGCTTTTGCCTGCGCTTCCTTCTCCGCGTCCAGCTTGGCCAGCGCTTCCTGCTTTTCACGCAGTTCCGCTTCCTGGCGGGCGATCATTTCAGCCTGCTTGCGCGCTTCCTCTTCGCGGCGGGCCACATCGGCCGGATCCACTACCGGCGCGGCAGGCGCGGCGGCAGCAGGCGGAGCGATGTCGTCGCGCTGCACGAAGGTGCGCACTTTCTTGACGGCGACCTGGATCGTGCGCGACTTGCCCGTGGCGTCGGCCTGCTTGATCTCGGTGGTTTCCTTGCGCGTCAGCGTGATCTTTTTCTTTTCAGTGTCAGCCGCTGCGCCGTGGGTACGGCGCAGGTGATCCAACAACTTATCCTTATCATCTTTCGACAATGGATCTGACGTCGAACTTTTCTCGACGCCGGCAG
>JAZJZQ010000692.1:0-2870 GCA_040389625.1 Pseudomonadota bacterium
GCCCGCGCACCGTTAGCGTGCAACGCTGCACCGCAACATCGCACCATGTGCGCTCTATCTAGTCCTGGAGCAACGCTTTTCGCCCGCTTTTACGCACTTTGCCCCTGTGGCGCCCTTCCGATACATCTGGCACAGCTCTTGCAATAGGTAGGGTAAGGGATCAAAGGCGATCCCCACCAAATTTCGCCGGTCTAACGATGGACCGGCAGGACAACGGCGTCCGCCCAACCTGGTCTGTAGACCTGCGTGGGGCGGGCGCCGTTTGCGTTTATAGGGATAACAAAATGGCCAGCAAAGCTAACAGCATCAAGCTTTTCTCGATCTCGACCCCGCCAATGCGGGCTTTCCATCTGACCTGGATGGCGTTCTTCGTCTGCTTCTTCGCCTGGTTCGCCTGCGCGCCGCTGATGCCTGTCATTAAAGGCGAGTTCAACCTCAGCGTGACCCAGATCGCCAACATCAACATCGCCGCCGTCGCCATTACCATCCTGGTGCGCCTGATTGTCGGCCCCCTGTGCGACCACTTCGGCCCCCGCAAGACCTACACCGGCCTGCTGCTGCTGGGCGCCATCCCCGTGATCGGCGTGGGCTTCGCCCAGACCTACGAGAGCTTCCTGCTGTTCCGCCTCGGCATCGGTGCCGTGGGCGCCAGCTTCGTCATCACCCAGTACCACACCTCGGTCATGTTCGCACCGAAAGTGGTGGGCACGGCCAACGCGGCCGCCGCCGGCTGGGGCAATGCGGGCGGCGGTGCCGCGCAAGCTGCCATGCCGCTGCTGATGGGCGCCATGGTGATGGCCGGCGTGAGCGAAACCATGGGCTGGCGCGCCGCCCTGATGGTGCCCGGCGTGCTGATGCTGGTCATGGCCGTGGTCTACTACCGCTACACCCAGGATTGCCCGGAAGGTAACTACAGCGACATGCGCGCCGCCGGCATCCCTGTCGAAGGCGGCAAGAAAGGCGGCTGGGACAGCTTCAAGCTGGCCGCCGTCAACCACCGCGTGTGGCTGCTGTTCGTCACCTACGGCGCCTGCTTCGGCATCGAGATCTTCATCCACAACATCGCCGCCATCTACTACGTCGACCACTTCGGCTTCACCGTCAAGTCGGCCGGCCTGGCCGCCGGCAGCTTCGGCCTGCTGGCCCTGTTTGCCCGCGCCCTGGGCGGCTGGGTATCGGACAAGGTCGCCCTGCGCGGTGACCTGAACAGCCGCGTCACCCTGCTGTTCGTGATGATGATAGGCGAAGGCGCCGGCCTGCTGTGGTTCGCCAACGCCGACGGCGCCACCTTCGCCGTGATCGCCATGCTGACCTTCGGCCTGTTCACCCACATGGCTTGCGGCGCCACCTACGCGCTGGTGCCCTTCGTCGACAAGCGCGCCCTGGGCGGCGTGGCCGGCATCATCGGCGCCGGCGGCAACGTCGGTGCCGTCGCCGCGGGCTTCCTGATGAAGGGCCTGGGCAACACGCAGCAAACCCTGGGCGTGCTGGGCGTGGCAGTGGGCATCTCGGCGCTGTGCGCCCTGGCGGCCCGCTTCTCCCGCGAGGCGGTGGAACCGGCGGTGCTGTCCGCCAAGATCGCAGCATAAAAGCTGCTCGAACGGCTGTCGTTGCTCTCCCGGAGCAACGACTTCCCGCGCAGGTGGGTATCCATAATGCGCCGAACGAGTTGCACCACATGGATTTCCGCTCCCGCGGGAACGACGGAACAAGTTAGAGCACAACTGTAAAAGGAACCGCATCATGAAAATCATCGTCATCGGCCACGGCATGGTCGGCCAAAAATTCCTGGAAACGCTGGGTGAAAGCAGCGACCTGCACGTGACCGTGCTGTCCGAAGAGCCACGTCCGGCCTACGACCGCGTCCACCTGTCCGCGTATTTTTCCGGAACGACGGCCGAGCAGCTGTCGCTGGTGCCGCCCGGTTTTTTTGAGCGCGGCAACCTGCTGCTGAAACTGAACACCCGCGCCGTCGCCATCGACCGCGCGGCCAAGACGGTCACCGTGCGCAGCGGCGAAGTGCTGGAATACGACAAGCTGGTGATGGCCACCGGCTCCTTCCCCTTCGTGCCGCAACTGCCGGGCAAGGACCGCAAGGATTGCTTCGTCTACCGCACCATCGAAGACCTGGAAGGCATGCTGGCCTGCGGCAAGCGCTCGCGCACCGGCGTGGTGATCGGCGGCGGCCTGCTGGGCCTGGAATGCGCCAAGGCCCTGCGCGACATGAACCTGGAAACCCACGTGGTCGAATTCGCGCCGCGCCTGATGGCGGTGCAGGTGGACGATGCCGGCGCGCGCGTGCTGCGCCAGAAGATCGAAGACCTGGGCGTGACGGTCCACACTGGCAAGAACACGACGGCCATCGTCGACGGCGAAGCGGGCACCCACCGCATGGAGTTCGCCGACGGCAGCCACCTGGACACGGACATGATCGTGTTCTCGGCCGGCATCCGCCCGCGCGACCACCTGGCGCGCGAGAGCGGCCTGGCCATCGGCCCGCGCGGCGGCATCTCGATCAACAACCAGTGCCTGACGTCGGACCCGGACATCTACGCCATCGGCGAATGCGCGCTGTGGAACGGCCAGGTGTTCGGCCTGGTGGCGCCCGGCTACGACATGGCCCGCATCGCCGCCAAGCACCTGCTGGGCGAGCACGAGGCCGAGTTCACGGGCGCCGACATGAGCACCAAGCTCAAACTGATGGGCGTGGACGTGGCCAGCATCGGCGACCCGCACGGCAAGGAAGCCGGCAGCCGCTCCTACCAGTTCACCGACGAGCGCAAGCAGATCTACAAGAAGATCGTCGTCTCCGACTGCGGCAAGTACCTGCTGGGCGGCGTGATGGTGGGCGACGCCAGCGAATACGGCAC